>NZ_CP042862.1:3000000-3300000 GCF_008001015.1 Serinicoccus profundi
ACGACCACCACCGAGGTCATGACAGGCATCGTAGGCAACGCCAGCCCGATGGTGATGACACCGGGTCGCGCTCCGGGTGTCGCGGCCCGCGCACTGCGCCGTCGGGCCGACCAGGGCGGCCTGACCCTCATGGGGTCTCCGTCTCGGTCGCCGAGTCCTGTCCCGTGTCGGTGTCGGAGGTCTCGACCGGTGCGGGCTCGGGTGAGGTGCGGCTCGCCGCCCCCTTCGAGTTGGCCACCTGGACCCGCGTGACGTCGGAGTAGTCCACCTGCCCGCCGCCGGTCCGCGACCAGGCCCGCAGGTCGTAGCTGCCGTCCGGAGACTTGTGGGTCTGCCAGTTGCAGACCACCGGATCGGTCGTCCCCTGGCACAGGGAGGCCCAGGCGCCAGAGCTGGTCATGCGCATCTCGACCCCCTGCGAGACCACCCTTGCGCCCGTGTCGGTGCGCTCGGCCGTGATCCGGACGGTGGCGCGCAGCACCTCTCCCGGCACCCGGAGGGCGACCGGCGAGCCGTTCGACACGGTGACCGGGGCACTGACCCAGCTGGAGACGTTGTCGTAGGCGTCGACGGCCCGCGCGCGCACCTCGTACGCACCGTTGGCGCTCAGGCTGGTGTCCCAGCTGCAGCCGTAGGGGCGGGTGGTGTCGGTGCACAGCGGGCTCCACGAAGCGACGCCGGCCGCCCGGACCTCCACGACGACCTGCGCCACCGAGCTCTCGGCGTCGGAGGCCTCGACATTCACGGTGACGACCCCCCGGGCCGGTGAGGCCAGCGGACCCAACGACACGGTGGGTGACACCCAGTCGAGGGCGGCCGCGACGGTGGCGGTGCTCGTGCTGCGATCGGTGAAGGTGGCGGAGGAGGGTGCCGCCGTCACCATGAGCGAGAGCACGGCCGCCAGCGCGAGGAGGACGAAGGAACGCAGGTGGGTCACGCCGTCCTCCTGGTGGTCTCGTCGGTGTGCGGTGCAGATGGTGGGGGGCTGAGGGAGCGTCGCCGTTTGTCCCTTGACCGGCGACGCCCCCTCAGCAGACAGGGGCCCTGTCGCCGTCACGGAAGGCGGCAGGACCCCCGGGGCCTGGTCCGGAGGTGGACCGGCCCTGACCTGACGGCTGTCCCAGTGCCGCCAGGTTGCGTGTGAGCTCGAGGAGAGCCAGGAGCGCGATGACGCCGGCCGGGACCCCGATGACCAGCATGCGCACCTCCCGGTCCGCGAGCGCGATGAGCAGGTATCCCACGGCGGGCACCGTGTGCGTGACGACCGGCTGGTCCTGCGCCAGGAGACGGAAGGTCCAGGGGTCGACATCGGCGTTGGCGTCGCCCTTGGTCCGCATGACCGCCCCACCCTGCTCGCCCGGCTCGATCTCCACGATCCGGTGCGTGACCAGGGTGGTCACCCCGCTGTCGGCCGGGGGCAGGTAGGTGATGACGTCCCCGACCTCCAGGTCCTGCACCGGGCGCGGCTCGGAGAAGACGACCGAGCCGCGCTCGATGGCACCCGACATGGAACCCCCGGTGATGACGTAGCGCTCGTAGCCGAGCAGGGACGGCAGCAGGTATGCCGCGCACGCCAGGATCACCGCCACCATGGTGAGGTTGCCCAGGTGACCGGCCAGGCGGCGGGTGCGGGTGGTGAGCTGCGGCACGGTCATCTCCTCGGGTCAGCGGTGGTCGGGGCGGTGGTGGTCGGCGGAGCCGGTCACTGGTCGGTGGTCTGGCCCTCGGCCTGGACGGCGTCCCAGACGTAGCTCGCCGAGGCGGTCTTGCCCTGCTCGCTGTTGCCGGCGGCCTCGTCGAGCGCCACAGTGAAGGTGAAGCTGCGCGCGTCACCGGCCTCGACCTCGCCCAGCGCCTGCTTGACGCCGTCCTCCAGGCCACCGAACGTCCCGTCGTAGACGACCGTCCCCGCCGTGGTGTCGGTGATCGTCAGCGTGAGGTTCTTCGCCGAGAAGCCGTTGGTCGAGGAGGACTCGGTCAGCGAGAAGGCGGCCGGTAGCGACCCGGTGTTGGTCAGGGTGAGGGAGCCGTTGACGACATCGCCGGGCGGGGCGAGGATCTTGGAGCGGGTGGTGTTGCTGGCCATGTCGAGACTCCTGTGACGGTCACCCCTGCAGGTGATCTGGTTGGTGTCTCCGACGCTACGCAGCCTTCGTCCACGGCTCGTCCACGCGAGATCCCGCTCTGATCCACATCTTCGCCACAGCCTTTGTGACCGACGAGTAGCAAAGGCTCAGGTGGTGGCGCCGGGCTCCGACGCGGGCACGTCCGTGGAGAGCTCGAACCAGGCGCAGGTGCCGCCTCCGGGCGCCGGCTCGAGCCCGACCCGGCCGCCGTGTGCGGTGACGATGCGCTGCACCGTCGCCAGCCCGATCCCGTGGCCCTGCAGAGGCGCGTCCTCGTGTCCGGAGCCGCGGACGAAGGGCAGGAACACCCCGTGCTGCTGCCCGGGGGGCACGCCGGCGCCGTTGTCGGTGACGCAGATGCGCCAGCAGCCCGGTCGTGGCTGCGCGTGCAGCCGGACGGCGGGGGCGACCCCCGGCCGGGTGAACTTGAGGCTGTTGTCCAGCAGGTTGAGCAGCACCGAGTAGAGGAGCGCGCCGTCCGCCGGCACGACCGGCAGGTCCTCGACCTGCACCCGGGCGCAGGTCTGGCGGACGAGCGGGCTCAGGTCCAGCAGCACCCGGTCGGCGACCTCACGTAGGTCGATCTGGGTCGGCCTGGGGCGGCCGCCGTCCTCGGCCCGCGAGAGCACCTCCTGGATCATCCCGCTGAGCCCCTTGGCGGCGTCGGCGATCCGAGCGACCGCACCGGAGAGCTCCGGGTCCTGCTGGATGGCCGGCTCACCGGCCAGCAGCTCGGCGTTGGCCCGCACGGCCATCAGCGGGTTGCGCAGGTCGTGGCTGACCTGGGCTGCGAAGTGGGACAGCTCTACGTTCGACCGGGCCAGGGCGTCCCGTGCCTCGGTCAGCTCACGCAGCGAGGTGGTCAGCTGCCGGCTGCGCAGCCGCAGCTCCAGGATGTCGGTGGCCCTCGCCGCGAGGAAACCCAGCGCGTCCCGCTGGGCGTCGGTCGTCCTCCTCGGCCGGTGGTCGAAGACGCACAACTGGCCGACAAGAGCGCCGTCCGGGCTGCGCATGGGCGCGGTCGCGTAGAACCGGATGCCCGGATGCGACGCCACCATCGGGTGGTCCGCCAGGCGCTCGTCCATCTGGGCGTCCGGGACCACCAGCGGGTCCTCGATCTGCACCGCCGTGCACAGGGACTCCCCCAGCGCGCACACCTCCGGCTCGGTGCCAGTGGCGGCGATCCGGTGCTCGCTGGTAGCCGTGAAGAGGGTGACAGCCGATCCGGGGGCGTCGAAGATGCGCGCCGCCAGGTTGGACAGGGACCGCAGCTCGTCGTTAGGCGGCCCGCCGATCAGCCCGTAGCGGTCGGTCTCACCGACCTCTGCGTGCGCAGCCTCCCCCTCGCGGCTCATGTCCCGACCCGGGTCTCAGTCCCGGATCATCCCCGCGCCGACGGTGACGCCCGAGGCCTGGTCGATGAGGATGAACGAGCCGGTGATGCGGTTCTGCTCGTAGAGGTCGACCATGAGCGGCTGCTGGACACGCAACCGGATGCGGCCCATCTCGTTGAGGCCGATCTCCTCGGCGTCCTGGTCGCGGTGCAGCGTGTTGACGTCGAGGCGGTAGTCGATCTCCTTGACCAACGCCTTCACCGTGCGGGTCGTGTGCTTGAGCAGCAGCTTGGACCGCGCCTTCAGCGCACCCGGGGACATCCAGCAGACCATCGCGTCGATGTCCTGCGTCTGCTCCGGCTGGTTGTTGACCCGGGCGATCATGTCGCCGCGGCTGACGTCGACGTCGTCCGCGAGCCGGATGGTCACCGACATCGGGGGGTATGCCTCGTCCAGCTGCTTGTCGAAGGCGTCGATCGCCTCGATGGTGCTCGTCATCCCGCTGGGGAGCACGATGACCTCGTCGCCCGGCTTCATGACACCACCGGCGACCTGACCGGCATACCCGCGGTAGTCGTGGAACTCATCCGACTTGGGACGGACGACGTACTGCACGGGGAAGCGGACGTCGCGCATCTCCCGGTCGGAGCCGATGTAGACGTGCTCGAGGTGGTGCAGGAGGCTGCTGCCGCCGAACCACGGCATCTTCTCGCTGCGCGTCACGACGTTTTCGCCCTGCAGGGCCGAGATCGGGATGACCGTGAGGTCGGGCACGTCGAGCTTGCGCGCGAAGGCGGTGAACTCGGCCTCGATCTCCCGGAAGGTCTCCTCCGCGAAGTCGACGAGGTCCATCTTGTTGACGGCCAGCACCAGGTGCGGCACCCGCAGCATCGACAGGATCACCGCGTGGCGGCGCGACTGCTCGGTCATGCCCTGGCGGGCGTCGACGAGCACGAGGCCCAGGTCGGCGGTGGAGGCACCGGTGACCATGTTGCGGGTGTACTGCACGTGCCCGGGGGTGTCGGCGATGATGAACTTGCGCCGCGGGGTCGCGAAGTAGCGGTAGGCGACATCGATGGTGATGCCCTGCTCGCGCTCGCTGCGCAGCCCGTCGGTGAGCAGCGCCAGGTCGGTGTAGTCGAAGCCCTTGTCCTTGGACGTCTTCTCCACCGACTCGAGCTGGTCCTCGAAGATCGCCTTGCTGTCCAGCAGCAGGCGGCCGATGAGCGTCGACTTGCCGTCGTCCACGGACCCCGCCGTCGCGAAGCGCAGCAGGTCCATCCCGGTCTCGGTCCCCATCAGAAGTAGCCTTCCTTCTTGCGGTCCTCCATGGCGGCCTCGGAGAACTTGTCGTCACCGCGGGTGGCGCCGCGCTCGGTGATGCGGGAGGCCGCGACCTCCTCGATGATCTTGTCCAGGTCGTCGGCGGCCGACTCCAGGCACCCGGTCAGCGTCAGGTCGCCGACCGTGCGGAAGCGGACCTGCCGCTCGGTGACGGTCTCACCCTCGCGCAGCGGGTTGAACTCGCTCTCGGAGAAGAGCATGCCGCCGCGCTCGAAGACCCGGCGCTGGTGCGCGAAGTAGATCGAGGGGATGTCGATGGCCTCGCGGCGGATGTAGTCCCACACGTCCAGCTCGGTCCAGTTGGACAGCGGGAAGATCCGCATGTGCTCGCCCTCGTGGATGCGCCCGTTGTAGAGGCTCCACAGCTCGGGGCGCTGGTTCTTGGGGTCCCACTGGCCGAACTCGTCGCGGTGGGAGTAGACCCGCTCCTTGGCGCGCGCCTTCTCCTCGTCGCGACGCCCACCACCGAAGGCGGCGGTGTAGCCCTCCTCCTCGATGGCGTTGAGCAGGGTGCCGATCTGCAGCCGGTTGCGAGGCGTCTTGCCGTCGTCGACGACCACGCCGTCCTTGATCGCCTGCTCGACCGAGGCGACGTGCAGCCGCAGCCCGAGCCGCTCGACCCACCGGTCGCGGGTGTCCAGCACCTCGGGGAAGTCGTAGCCGGTGTCGACCTGCAGCACCGGGAACGGCACCTTGGCCGGGTAGAACGCCTTCTCCGCCAGCCGGAGCATGACGATCGAGTCCTTGCCGCCGGAGAACATCAGCACCGGCTTCTCGAACTCGGCCGCGACCTCACGGAAGATGTGGATCGACTCTGCCTCGAGCTCATCGAGCTGGGAGAGTCGGTAGTTGCCGTCGACTGTCACTCCTGCGCCTTTCCCCTACGGATGCTGCAGCGTGTCACGATATCGGACTTCCGGCCGCACTCCCGCATCGTTCCGCTCGCTGGCCGGCCTGACCTAGGGTGCAGGGGTGAGCACACCGCCTTCCCCGTCGCCGTCCTACCCCGGTGTCCCCACCCTCGACGACCTCGAGCTGGTGCGCCACGGCCTGCTCCCGCGCGACCTGGTCTCGGTGCCGGACGGCCCCCTCACGCTGAGCGACGCCGAAGGGGTCCCGGTGGTCGAGGTGTCAGCCGACGGCGAGCTCTCCTGGCTCTCCCCCCGCTCCTCCCGGCCCTTCGAGCGGTGGCACCTGACCGATACCGAGGTCGAGCTGCCCGTCGCGCTCGTCGGTGACGAGACCGCGCTCGCCGCCGTCCCCGGTGACACCCGCACCCTCGTCGTCCTCGCCTCGACCGACGGCGACGACAACCAACGCGACCTCGACCTCGTCCGCGCCGCACGCGCCACCGCAGAGAGGTCCGGGTATGCCCTCCGCGTCGCGCCGCTCGGCCACGGCACCCCACGGCGGGCGGACAAGGTGGCACGGCTCCAGCAGTCGCTCGGTGGCCCCGAGCAGGTCCACGACCTCACCTCCGCGACGGAGGGATCGGCATACCCCGCCGGACGTGGTGGTGTGGTGGTGCTGCTCACCGGCCTCTCCGGCTCCGGCAAGTCCACGATCGCGCGGGCCCTGCGCGACCACCTCGTCGAGGAGGAGGACCGCACCGTCTCCCTGCTCGACGGCGACGTCGTGCGCCGCCACCTGTCCGCCGGGCTGAGCTTCTCCCCCGCCGACCGCGAGACCAACATCCGCCGGATCGGGTGGGTCGCCGCCGAGATCGCGCGGCACGGCGGCACCGCCATCGCCAGCCCCATCGCGCCCTTCGAGAGCACCCGCCAGGACGTGCGGCGGATGGTGGAGGGACGCGGCGGCCGGTTCGTGCTCGTCCATGTCGCCACCCCGCTGGAGGAGTGCGAGCGGCGAGACCGCAAGGGCTTGTATGCCCGGGCCCGCGCCGGCGAGATCCCGGACTTCACCGGCATCAGCTCTCCCTACGAGACACCCACCGACGCGACGCTGACGCTCGACACGACCGGCCGGGAGGTCGAGGAGCTCGTGCACCACATCCTGGCGGCGATCGCGCCTCCCGGACCCACCCGATGACCCGAGGGGCACCCATGACGACTGACGACCACACCCTGGCCCGCGAGCTCGCCGACCTCGCCGGCGCACGCCTGCTGAGCGTCCGCGAGCAGCTGCATACCAAGGGGGTCGAGGGCCGCGAGCTCAAGGACGCCGGTGACGCCGCCTCCCAGGAGCTGCTGGCAGCCGCGCTGGCCGAGCGCGCCCCCGGCGACGCCGTGCTGAGCGAGGAGGCGGCCGACGACCACGCCCGGCTCTCCGCCGAGCGGGTGTGGATCATCGACCCGCTGGACGGGACGCGGGAGTTCAGCGAGGTGCCCCGGGACGACTGGGCCGTGCACGTGGCGCTGTGGCAGTCCGGTGAGCTCGTGGCCGGGGCGGTCGCGCTGCCCGCGCGCGGCGTGACCTACAGCACCGGCGAGCAGCACCGGCTCGACCTGCCAGCACGGCCGGCCGGCGACCCGCCGCTGCGGCTGGCCGTGAGCCGCTCCCGCCCGCCGGCCTTCGCCGAGGCGCTCGGCCGGACCATGGGGGCGACCACGGTCCCGATGGGGTCGGCCGGGGTCAAGGCGATGTCGGTGCTCGACGGCTCCTCCGACGCCTACGTCCACGCCGGCGGGCAGTACGAGTGGGACTCCGCGGCGCCCGTGGCGGTCGCCGCGGCGCACGGTCTGCACACCAGCCGGGTCGACGGCAGCCCCCTGGTCTACAACCGGGAGAACCCGTGGTCCCCCGACCTCGTCGTCTGCCGACCTGAGGTGGCCGAGGAGCTGCTCGCCGCGCTCGCCACCATCTCGCTCGACTGACGCCTCAGGGCCAGAGCAGCGGCGTCAGCCCGACCGTCACGACGATCACCATGATCGTCAGGACCCACCCGAGTCGGGCGTAGTCGGTGAAGCGGTACCCACCGGGGCCGTAGACCATCATGTTGGTCTGGTAGCCGATCGGGGAGAGGAAGGACGCCGAGGCGGCCACCGCCACCGCGATCGCCGCACCCCGCGGGTCGAGGCCCACCGACTCGGCGGTGGCCACGGCCACCGGCAGCATGAGCAGCGCGGCGGCGTTGTTGGTCACGAGCTCGGTGAGCACGATGGTGGCCAGCACCAGACCGAGCAGCACCCCGACGGTGCCGAAGGTGCCGAGCGAGGCCACGAGCGCACCCGACAGCGCCTGCGCCAGCCCGGACACCTGCATCGCGCTCGCCAGCCCGAAGGCCGCCGCGATGACGAGGATGACGTCGAGGTCGACGGCCCGGCGGGCCTCCTGGGCCGAGAGCACCCCGGTGAGCACGAGCGCCACCGCGCCGAGCAGGGAACCCTGCAGGATGGGCAGGACGCCCACCGCGGCCAGCCCCACGACCAGGGCGAGGATCGTCACCGGGATCCAGGCGCGCGGGGTCGCGGTAGGTGGGGAGCCGTCGAGGCCCGCGATGAGCAGGAAGTCGGAGTGGTCGCGCCAGCGCCGCCGGAAGTCGGGGTCCGAGACGACGATGAGGGTGTCGCCCAGGCGGATGGTCTGCGAGCCGAGCTTGCCGTCGACCAGGTGGCCCGAGCGGTGGATGCCGACCACGGCGGCCTGGTAGGTCGCCCGGAAGCCCGACTCGCGCAGCGTCCTCCCGACGAGTGGCGACTGCGAGCCGACGACCACCTCGAAGTACTTCGCGGTCTGGCTCTGCAGGTCCAGCACATGCTCCAGCTCGGCCGAGCGCAGCCCGGGCATGAGCTGTGCGTCGACCACCTTGCTCACCGAGCCGACGAAGTGGAGGCGGTTGCCGCCACGCAGCACCGTGTCGGGTCGCACCGGCGCGATGACGGTGTCCCCGCGGTCCACCGAGACGAGGAAGAGCCCGGGCAGCGAGCGTAGCTTGGCCTCCTCGACGGTGCGGCCGTCCACCGGCCCGCCGGGCTGCACGATCATCTCGATGGAGAACCTCCTGCCCTCGCTCTCCAGCTCCTCTCGTGCAGAGCGCCGCGCCGGCAGCAGCCGCGGAGAGAGGACCACGAGGGCCAGCAGACCGATCACTGCGATCGGCAGGCCCAGCCGACCGATCTCAAAGAACCCGATCTCTGCCAGCCCGAGCTCGGCCATCTGGCCGGAGACCACGAGGTTGGTGGAGGTGCCGATGACGGTGAGCAGACCGCCGAGGACGGCGGCGAACGAGATCGGCATGAGGAACTTGCTGGCCGAGAGGCCCCGCCTCTCGCACCAGGCGGTCACCTGCGGGATGAGCATGGCCACGATGGGGGTGTTGTTGAGCAGGGCCGAGGCACCCACGGTGGGGGTCAGCACCCGTAGCAGCGGCAGCCGGTAGGTCCCGCGGTCACCCAGGGTCCGTTGCATCACCGGGGCCAGGGCCCCGGTCTTCTCGATCCCGGCCGCGACGACATACAGCGCCGCGACGGTGATCGGGGCGGGGTTGGAGAAGCCGGTGAAGGCCTCCGCAGGGGTGATGACGCCACCCACCAGGAGGGCGATCACCCCTCCCAGCACCACCACCCACGGGCTCGTCCGCTGACGCACGAGCGCCGCCAGGACTCCGATGAGGACCACCACGGTGATCCACGCGTCGAGCGACACGGTCACGCCCTCTCTCTCGGCCCCACGATCTTGCGGGCTGCTTGCGCTTTCACAAAATTCTCGTCAGGAGACGCCACAGGAGCTCACTCACGTCACACGACGGTGGCGCACGGGTTAACGTCGTTGGCCGAGGCGCCCGTGAAGTGCCTCCTCGCATCATCCCGTGAGTTGTCCCCCCGAAGGAATTTGTCCCGTCATGACCCTGTCTTCACCGTCCTGCCCACGCCCCCGATCGTGGCTCCTCCTGTGGCTCGCGACCGCTCTCGTCGCCACTCTCGCCCTCACCGCGCTGCCCGGAACGGCCCAGGCCGCCGGCCTGGTCCGCAACGGCTCCTTCGACGAGGGGACGCGGTACTGGCGGACCAACGGCTCGGCCGAGGTGCTGCGCACCGAGAGCTTCTCGGGCAACCCGGCCGCCGTCCTCACGTCCACCACGCAGCGGCACACCGTGCTCAACGACGCGACCAACTCGGTGGCGGACACCGGCTCCACCGGCGCGACCTACCGGCTGAGCGCCCGCGTCCGGGGGACCTCCGGCACCGACGGAGCCCTCCGCCTGCGTGAGGTGGGCGCCACGGGCACCCGTGAGCACCAGAAGGCCTTCGAGCTGACCGGTTCGTGGCAGACGGTGAGCCTGCCCATCACCACGACCCGCTCCGGGGCGAGCCTCGACGTCAATGTCGTCGCGTGGAACCTGGCTCCCGGTGAGCGGCTCGTCGTCGACGACGTGACCCTGACGAGGACGACCACGGCGCTCCCCGCCCCGGAGCCCTGCACCGGCCGGGTCCCTGACACGACCCTCTTCGGCGCCTCGATGACGACCTCGGGCATCAGCGCCGAGGACTCGCTGGAGCGCCTCGACCAGGCCTTCGGCACCCTCCCCGTCGTCCGGATCTTCGACCCGGGTCTGCCCTTCGAGTGGAGCCACGCCCGCAACGACCTGCTCGAGGGTCGGACGATGGTCATGTCCTTCCGTCCCATGCCCCAGGACGTCCTCGCGGGTCGACACGACGCCTTCTTCCGACGGTGGTTCGCCCAGGCCCCGGAGGACCGGACGATCTACTGGTCCTACATCCACGAGCCGGAGCCCCTCATCAAGAGCGGCCGTTTCACCGCCACGCAGTACAAGGCGGCCTGGCGTCGGATCGAGGCGCTCGCCGACGAGGCGTGCAAGCCCAACATGTTCTCCACCCTCATCCTCACCGGCTGGACGGCCATCCCGGCCTCCGGGCGCGACTACCGCGACTACGACGCCGGCCGTGACGTCATCGACGTGCTCGCGTGGGACCCCTACAACGGTGCCTCGGACCCCGACCGCGACTACTACTCCCCGGTCTCGGAGTTCATGGCTCCGGCCGTCCAGACGTCCATCGCGGACGGGCGCCCGTGGGGCATCGCGGAGACGGGCAGCCGCCTGGTGCCCGGCGACGACGGGCAGGGACGCGCGGCGTGGCTGCGCTCCGTGGCCGAGTATGCCGTGCGGCACGACGCGCAGTTCGTCACCTACTTCCAGTCCACCCGGGACGGCGACTGGCGGCTCAACGACAGGTACTCGCGCGCCGTCTGGCGGGAGTTCGTCGCCCGGTGACGGCGGGCCGGCTCAGCAGGAGGTCTCGGCCTCGAACGCCTGGTCCACCGCGACCCACCGTCCGTCGACGAACTCCAGGCTGAAGATGCTGCGCACCCGCTGCTCGGCCTCGGGGTCGGTGAGCGACTCGCCGTTGGCGTCGAGACGCGTCACCGGCGAGTAGTCGAGGCATACCTCGACGCGTGCGACCGCCGGTGTGGACTCCTCGTCGACCTCGAGGACTGAGGAGCTGACCAGCTCCGGCGTGCCTTCCTGGGTCCAGCCGTTCTCGGTGTACTCCAGGACCGTGGACTCCACGTCGCTCAGCAGGTTGCCCCCGGTCACCGAGACCACGGCGTCCCAGTCGACCTCGGTGGGGACGGTGAGCGCCTCGCTGCTCACGTCGATGACGGGATCGACGAGGTCTGCCGCGGCCTCGTCCTGGGCGACCTGCTCGGGCGAGGCCGTGGCGGCGACGTCATCGCGGGGCGTGGCACCCTCCGCGTCCGTCACCGGGGCCTCGCTCACGGTCTCGCCATCGGTGGCGCTCACGGTGTCCTCGGTTGGGGCGGCGGTCTCCCCCGTCCCGGTCGCCGTCGCATCCGGCTCGGCCGACCCGGTGGACGAGGAAGGCGGGTCGGCCGCCTGCTCGTCACCCCCGTCGCGCGTGAGCGCCCAGACCAGCAGGACCGCTGCCACCAGCACCGCGGCCACGATCCAGACCCGACCACCGCGCATGTCCGCCTCCTGAGAGCTTGGGTCTCGTACCCTACTCTCGTGGTCTGCCTCGGCGGCCATCCGTCGGACCGCCGATCAACGGCCACCCCTTCCCCCAGGACAGGTACCCATGAGTCGCGCCACCACCTCCGCCGGAGGGATGGGTTCGGTCGCTCGTGGCGGCGCGTTCGCGCTCGCCGGTTCGGTCGTGAGCGCGGTGATGGGACTCCTCCTGGTCGTCGTGCTGGGACGCACGCTGGGGACCGCCGGTGCGGGGGTCGTCTTCCAGGCCATCGCTGCCTTCACCATCGCGATGAGCCTCGCGAGATTCGGCCTGGACACCACCGCCGTCTGGCTTCTCCCCCGCCTCCGGACTGAGGCCCCCCACCTCATGCGGGCGGCCGTGGTGCGTCTGCTCGCGCCGGCCTTCGCCATGGGCGTCCTCGGCGCAGGGGCACTGCTCCTCCTGAGTCGGCTGGTTGGTGCCGACAACGACCTGCTCGCCGACAGCCTGGTGGGGATGGCGTGGGCGCTCCCGCTCGCCGGGGTGGCCCTGGTCGGTCTGGCGGCGACGCGCGCCCTCGGTGGTGTGCGGACCTTCGTCACGGTGCAGAACATCGCCATACCCACGGCTCGTCCGGTGCTCGCCTGGGCGGTGACCCTCGCCGGGGGCGGAGCGGTCGCCGTGGCCGTCTCCTGGGTCGCGCCCCTCCCCCTCGCGGCCGGCGTGGCGCTGCTGATCCTGGCCCGGCAGCTGCGCCGGGTCCTCGGCGACACCGAGGACCTCGGCTCGCCGGAGCCGGGGGCCTCTCTCAACCGTCGCATCTGGGGATACACCGCGCCCCGCGCCGTGTCCGCCGTGCTCGAGGAGTCGATGCGGTGGTTGGACGTCCTGCTGGTCGGCCTGCTGGCCGGCCCCTCGGCCGCCGGGCTCTACGGCGCGGCCACGAGGTTCACGAATGCCGGCATGATCCTCAGCACGTCGCTGCGGATCGTGGTGGCGCCGATGTACAGCCGCCACCTCGGCGCGAAGGACCTACGAGCCGCCGACGGGCTCTACTCCGTGACGACGATCTGGATCATCGCTTTCAGCGTCCCCATCTACCTCGTGCTGGCGCTCTTCGGCGGATCCATGATCGGCCTGCTGGGGCAGGACTTCCGCGAGGGGGCGCCGGCCCTGGGCATCCTTGCGGGGGGTATGGCCATGGTCCTGACCGCCGGCAACATCCAGTCGGTGCTCCTCATGAGCGGGTACAGCTCCCTCGCGGCCCTCAACAAGCTCGCCGCGGTCGCGGTCAACGTCACCCTGCTCTTCCTCCTGGTGCCACCGCTCGGGATCGTCGGCGCCGCGCTCGCGTGGGTCGCCGGGATGGTGGTCGACACCGTGCTCGCCATCACGCAGGTGCACCGCAAGGTCGGGGTCAGACCCCTGCCGCGAGCCGTGCTGGCCGTCCTGGCGACGACCGTTTTGACGTTCGGGACACCCGCCCTGATACTGCGACTAAGCATCGGCGACACCGTGACGGCGATGCTGAGCGGGGCGGCCCTGGGAGTGGTATGCCTCGTGATCGTCATGTGGCGCGCCCCGCGGCTGTTCCAGCTCGCGGACCTGGCCTCGATCATCACGGCACGAAAGGGGACATGACGTGGACACCGTCCAGCTGACCGCTCTGAAGTCACGAGTTCCGAGGTGGGCGCTCGACGCGGCCAACGGGGCGTCCCGTCTCGGCGGCCTGGCGACCTCGCCGAACCGGCCGATGCCGGACTTCCTCGTCATCGGCACGAAGCGTGGGGGCACGACCTCGCTCTTCAACTACCTCATCCAGCACCCGGGCATCCTCGCGCTCTACCCCCAGCCGCGTGGTCGCAAGAGCACCGACTACTACTTCGCCGACTCAGGCAGGTCCCCGCGGTGGTACCGCTCCCACTTCCACACCGAGACCTTCCGGCGCGTGCTCGCCTCCCGCCTCGGGTACCGCCCGCAGAGCTTCGAAGCCTCCCCCTACTACGTCTGGGATCCCCGCATCGCGGCCAAGGTCGCCGCGGCCGCCCCGGCGACCCGCTCGATCCTGCTCGTGCGCGACCCGGTGCAGCGCTCCTGGTCGCACTACCAGGAGCGGGTCCAGAACGGCGTCGAGCCGCTGACCTTCGAGGAGGCGCTCGCGGTGGAGTCCGACCGCCTGGACGGCGAGCTGGAGCGGATGCTCACCGACCCGACTTACCACAGCACCACGTGGGACTGGTACGGCTACCGACGTCGTGGCGAGTACCTCGACCAGATCACGACCTGGCTGGAGCACTTCCCCCGGGAGCAGCTCCTCGTGCTCCCCAGCGAGAAGCTCTACTCCGACACCCAGGGCACCGTCGATCGCATCTGTGCCTTCCTCGGGCTGCCGGAGCACCGCCTTCCCACGACCAAGCCCTACAACGCGACGTGGCGCACCAAGGACGCCCCGCCACCTGCGGCGGCCGCGCAGCTCGCGGCGCACTACCAGGCGCACAACGCCGCTCTCGAGGAGTTCCTCGGAGAGCGGCTGGACTGGACCTGAGGCGTCGACGGCCGCTCGAGTTGATCAGCGACGGGCACGGGCACCCTCGTCCGACACCGACGCCGCGTCGTGCATCCCGATCTCCGGACGCCGTCGACGGTGCACCATCACCGTCCCGACGACCCGACTGCCCTGGCTGACCGTGTCGCGCGCGGCCTGTCGCAGCTCGGTCACGGTGCTCGCACCGCGAGCGGCCAGGAACACCGTCGCATCTGCCAGCCGGGACGCCGCGAGCCGGCTCGCGCGGCCATACTCCTGAGGCGCGGCGAGGACGACCACCGAGTCACCCTGACGGGCAGCGATCTCCTGCCGCACCGCGGCCGAGATCGGCTCGTCGTCAGAGTCCTGCGTGGGGACATAGACCGTGAAGCCGGGCACCTCCTGCGAGGCGTAGCGGGTCCCCACCCCGGTCGCCGCGACCTCGCTCAGCCCGAGCGAGCGGCGCACCCGGTCGGCCTGGGCCTCACTGGTGCGCAGAGCGATGAAGGTCACCTGCAGTCCGGACTGCGCCAGCACGTGCGCCAGGGTGACGGCCACCCCGGTGGAGACTCCGGGCCCGTGCACCGGGAGCACCGCCAGCACCCCCCGGCCGTCGCTCAGGAAGCCTCTCGCCAGCAGCCGCTCCCGGATCTCGCGGTAGACGGCCAGGTCGTCGCCACGGGGTGCGACCTCGACGTTGCCCCGGTCGATGGAGCCCAGGATCTCGACGCCCCCGTGCGAGGCGACGTCGGACCGGGAGACGACCCGTGGCCAGATGGCCTGCACGAGGAAGGCGAGCAGCAGCCCCAGCCCGAAGCCCGCCACGGCTCCGGTCACGAGGACCAGCAGCCGCGACGGCGAGTACTCCACGCCACCGTTGGCTGCCGGGTTGAGCACCGTGCCACCGTTGGTGTCGATCCCCCGCGCCGTCGCGAGCTGCGAGGCGAGAGCGTCGATCTCGAGGTTGATGAGCGAGCGGTCCGACTCCGCCTGGATGGCCGCCTCGCTCCCACCCTCGACCTGCGCCAACCGCTCGTTGACCTCGCGCAGGTCGTCACGCAGCTCGGCCAACCGGGCGGCCGACTGCTCCAGCCGTCGCTCGATGCGGCTCTGCGCCTGCTCCGCCCGGTAGTCGAGGTAGGCGGTCGCGGAGGCATCCGCGATGTCACGGGCAGCCTCCGCCGAGTCCGCGGTGGCCGTGATGCGCAGGACCGCCGTGTCGGCCACCCCCGCGACCTCGATCGCCTGACGGATGTCCGTCGGCTCGTAGTCGCCGCCCAGCCCCTGCGCCGCCCGGTCCGCCACGGCGAAGGAGGACGCCACCTGAGCCTCCCCGGCAGCGTCGATGAGCTCGGAGACGGGGCGCGTCACGTCGAACGGGTCACTGGTGATGAGGTTGAGCGAGACCGTGGCGGTCGCGCTCGCCTTCACCGGCAGGACCAGCAGGGAGGCAGCGGCGGCGCCGAGGCCCAGCAGCGTGGCCAGCACGATGACCCACCACTTGCGCCACAGCACCTCGGCGTAGTGCCACAGGTCGACGCCCGCATCGTCGTTACGCTGCTCCATGGTGCTCTTCGTCTCCCACCCGACGGATGATTCTTCAATGATGGCCGTCTCGTATGCTACGACAACCGGCTGGTGTCCAGATCCGGCTGGCCAAGGTGTTCCAGAGGGGTGAGGTGCAGACCGTGGCACACGTGGGCGATCCCGCTCTCGCCAACACGCTCCGGCAGCTGTGGGGCGCTGCCGTCGAGAGCGGCGACGTCCGGATCCGCACCACCGGCCGGGCCACCCCGGGCTGGGAGCCCGTCCGACACTTCGACGTCTTCCCCTCGACGAGCCGCGCCCGCATGATCATGGAACGCGGACGATCGGCCACCACGGCCAAGGCCCTGCTGGCCTACCAGGGGCTACGACCGCGCCGTCTCCAGGCGGCCCGCCTCGCCACCACCGCCGCCGCCGGCGCCCGCGCCGCCGGCGGGAGGCCGGCCTTCGTCCTCGAGCACGCGACCCGCGCCGCTGGGGCCCCCGAACCGCTCACCGCCGTCGGCGAGAGGCTGGGTCGCCCCGTCCTGGCCCACGTCGGGGTCCGCACCGGGGCCAACGCCAAGGCCACCGCCCAGCTCTTCAGCCCCTCCGGCACGCCGGTCGGCTACGCGAAGTTCGCCTGGAACCCCCTGACCTCCGGCTACGTCCTCACCGAGGCCGACCGTCTGCAGGAGCTGGACGGCCGGACCGGGGGTATGCGTGTCCCGCGCGTGCTCGCGCGCGGCGAGACCTTCGGTCATCCCTACCTCGTCACCGCGCCCCTCCCCCGGGGTGTCCGACGGCTCTCCCGCCCGGAGGACCTCGGCGTGGCCGAGCTCGCCACCGTGTCCCCCCTCGACCGCCGGGCACCCGCGCATACCAGCGGCGCACTGCTCGGCATGCGGGAGCACGCCGAGCAGCTGCGGCAGCACGCTGTGGTCCGCGATGCCGCCGCCGCACTGGCGCAGACCGTGGGCGGACTCATGGGGCTCGAGGTGAATGTGCCCATCGCTCGCTTCGACCACGGCGACCTCGTCCCGTGGAACACCTGTCGCAGTCGCGAGGGTGAGGTGTGGGCGTGGGACTGGGAGTCCTCCATCACGGACGTGGTGGCCGGCACCGACGCGCTCCACTGGTTCGTCCACTCCGTCCACGGCCCGTCGCCCTCCGACCTCGCGGCCGCCACCACGGACGCCTTCACCCGCGCGGCCCCGACCTTCCACGCTCTCGGCATGACCCCCGCCGCCCAGCACGTCGCGACGGCCGCCTTCGCGCTCGCCACGGTCGAGCGGGCGTGCGCCCTGGCCGCCAGCCACGACACCTGGTCCCGCAACCGCATCGGGGCGGACGACGTGGCCCGTCTGCTGACCCTGGCGCAGCACCACATCGACTCCGCCGCGCGATGACCACACTCCTCTCCGACACCAGACACCGGGTCGCCCCCGACGCCGACCGCCCGCTGCCGGTATGGCCCATGGTCGCCCTGCTCGCCGGGTACCCGCTCTGGTGGATCATCGGCATCGTCGACGTCTCGTGGATCCTCTTCGGGGCGCTGCAACTGCTCTACCTCCTCCGCAACGGTCGCACGCGGGCCCCCCGGGGCTTCGGGATCTGGTTGGCCTTCCTCGTCTGGATGACGTTGTCGGTCACCCAGCTGGACACCTTCGGTCGCGTTGTGGGCTTCTCCTACCGCCACCTGATCTATGTGGCGGCCACCGTCCTGTTCCTCTACATCTACAACGCCCGCACCCGCCTGCACGACACCTTCGTGCTGGGTCTGCTCACGACCTACTGGCTCATCACGGTGGTCGGCGGCTTCCTGGGGATGCTGCTGCCCACCACGGTGGTGCGGACCCCCCTGTCCTACGTCCTGCCCGGCTTCCTGCTCAACAACGAGCTGGTCAACCACATGGTGATCCGCCGCTTCGCGCAGTACGACCCGACCAGTTACTTCGATGTCGCGCCGCGCCCCAGCGCGCCCTTCCTCTACACCAACAACTGGGGCAACGCCTACTCCTTGCTGCTCCCCTTCGTCGTCCTCTACCTCATCAAGGTCCGTCACCAGCGACGCTTCTGGGTCCTGCTCCCCCTGGTCCCCATCTCCTTCATCCCCGCCGCCGCGACCCTCAACCGCGGGATGTTCCTCGGGCTCGGTCTCGCCGCGATCTACCTCGCCGTGCGCTACCTCCTGCGGGGGCGGCCAGGTGTCCTGATCTGCGTCGTCCTGGCCGGCGTCCTCGGGGCGGGGGCCTTCACCGCCTCCTCCTTCGACGACAACATCACCGCCCGGGTAGAGGACACCAGCACCACGGAGGACCGCGCAGAAATCTATCTCCAGACGCTGCGGAGCGTGCAGGACAACCCGGTCTTCGGGCTCGGGGCCCCTCGCCCGTCCACCAACCCCAACATCCCGCCCGTGGGCACCCACGGCCAGTTCTGGATGGTCATCCACTCCCACGGGATCCCCGGGGTGCTGTTCTTCCTGGGCTGGTTCGCGTTCGTCGTCGCCGGAAGTCTGCGACGGACCGACGACGTCGGCACGGTGGCCAACGCGGTCGTGCTGGTGGCGCTGGCAGAGGTCTTCTACTACGGCTTCCTCCCCGTGGGACTGATGCTCACGATGATCGCCGCGGCGTTGGCACTGCGAGGTGCATCGTCGGAGCGGGGCCCGCTGCACCGGGACCGCCGACCACGCCTCACACGGAGCAGGCTCACAGCAGGGAGAGACATCTGATGGACACACGCGTGCTCTTCATCTCCGGCGTCGGCCGGAGCGGAAGCACCCTCATCGAGCGCACGCTCGGCACGGACCCGCGGTTCGTCGTGCTGGGCGAGGTGACCCACCTGTGGGAGCGCAGCCTGCAGATGGATGAGCTCTGCGGCTGCGGGCTGCCGTTCTCCGAGTGCCCCTTCTGGACCGAGGTGGGGCAGCGCGCCTTCGGTGGCTGGGACACGCTCGACGCCGCGCAGATCGTCGCCACCCGCGCCCGCCTCGACCGCGTGAGCCGCACCCCGCGGCTGCTCCTCGGTCTCGGCGGTCGGCGCTACCGGAAGGACGTCCAGCGGTATGGCGCGTTGTACGCCCAGATCTACCGCGCGGCCGCCGAGGTGAACGGCGCCGACGTGGTGGTCGACTCCAGCAAGCAACCCTCGATCCCCTATGTCCTCACCCATCAGGACGCCCTCGACGTCCGCATCCTGCACTGCGTGCGCGACAGCCGGGCCGTCGCCTACTCCTGGACCAAGACCGTGGACCGCCCCGAGGCCCAGGTCGAGTCCTTCGGCACGATGACCCGCTACTCACCCTCCAAGCTCTCCCTGGTCTGGATCGCGCACAACGTCTCCTCGCTCGCGAGCCGGCTGACCGGGCAGCCCGTCACCACCCTGCGGTACGAGGACTGGGTCCGCGCTCCACGGGCGGCGACCGCCGACATCCTGCGCGCGTGCGACCTGGAGCCGACACCGGTGGATGCCATCACCGACACCGCCGTGACCCTGGTGACCAACCACACCTGCAGCGGCAACCCGCTGCGCTTCCGCACCGGGGAGGTCCGCATCCGCCTGGACGAGCGGTGGCGCGAGGACCTGCCGACCTCGAGCAACCGGCTGGTCACCGCGATGACCCTGCCGCTGCTCCGCCTCTTCCACTACGTAGGACGCCAGCCATGACCGATCTTCCCTCCGTCACCGTCACGATCCCCACGCACGACCGACCCCAGCAGGTGCGGACGGCCATCGAGGCTGCCCGCGCGCAGGACTACGCCGGCGAACTCGAGGTCGTCGTGGTCTACGACAACGCCGAGCCAGACCTGTCGTTGCAGACGGCTCCCGGCGCGGAGCGACCGGTGCGGGTGCTGCGCAACGAGCGGACGCCAGGTCTGGCCGGTGCCCGCAACACCGCGACCGTGCACGCGAACGGCGAGCTGGTCGCGTTCTGCGACGACGACGACTACTGGGCCCCGACCAAGCTGCGTCGGCAGGTCGAGGAGCTGCACCGGGCACCTGACGCGGAGATGGTGACGTGCTCCATCCTGGTGGAGTACGACGGGCGGTCCACGCCGCGGCTGGCGGGCGTCGACCGCGTCACGCACCCGATGCTCGTCCGGTCCAGGATGGCCATGCTCCACTCCTCCACCTTCGTCTTCCGGCGCGCGGCGATGCTGGGCGACCTCGGTCTCATCGACGAGGAGATCCCCGGCAGCCAGAACGAGGACTGGGACATCCTGCTGCGCGCGGCGGAGCGGGGTCCGATCGTCCACGTCGACGAGCCGCTCGTGCACGTCGTCTGGGGCGCGACCTCCTTCTTCTCGCGCCGGTGGGACACCAAGATCGACAGCTCGGAATGGATGCTTCGCCGTCACCCTGCCATCGCGGCGGACTCCCGTGCGGCGTCTCGGCTCATGGGCCAGATCGCCTTCGCGCACGCGTGCAGCGGCAACCGACGCGACGCGGCTCGGTGGGTGGCCCGGACCGCCCGGCGCAACCCGGCGGAGCCACGCTGGCCCCTGGCGGCAGCGGTCTCGGTCTGGCCCCGGGCCGGAGGGACGGTCCTCAACCTGCTCCACCGGATGGGACGCGGCGTGTGAGTGCTCGCGACCTCCTCGTGGCCTCCCCCGGTGGCCACGTCGAGGAGCTGGCCGAGCTGATGCATCGGCTCACCCCCGCCCCCCAGCAGCCGGTCTGGGTCACGGCGCGCAGCCTCCAGACCGAGCGCCTGCTCTCCGGTGAGGACGTCGAGTGGATCCCCAGCGTCGGGTCGCGCCAGGCGTGGCGCGCTGCGCGCTCACTCCCGATCGCCCGACGGCTGATGCAGAAGCACCGCCCCGACCGGGTCATCTCCACCGGGGCCGCCCTCGCGCTGCCCTACCTCCTGGCCGCCCGCGCGACCGGAGCCCGGGTCCACTACATCGAGAGCGCCACCCGCCTGCACGGTCCCTCGCTCACCGGCAGGGTGCTCGAGCGGGTGCCCGGCGTCCACCTGCACCACCAGGCCTTCGACGAGCCGCGCGGGCGCTGGCGGGCCACCGGCAGCGTCTTCGACTCCTTCGCCCCGGGCCCCGAGGGCGCACCGGTCTCCGAGGACG
This sequence comes from Serinicoccus profundi, assembly GCF_008001015.1. Classification (NCBI taxonomy): domain Bacteria; kingdom Bacillati; phylum Actinomycetota; class Actinomycetes; order Micrococcales; family Ornithinimicrobiaceae; genus Serinicoccus; species Serinicoccus profundi. The sequence goes on from NZ_CP042862.1 coordinate 3,020,833, forward strand.
CCCTCCTGACCATCGGCACCGAACGCTTCCCCTTCACCCGGGCCTTGTCGCTGGTCGAGGTGACGGACGACCTGTCCTGGACGGTGCAGACCGGGCATACCCCGGCCGATGATGCCGATCCGCGCTGCCGCCGGTGGATGAGCCCCGAGGACCTGACCGACCTCACCACCCGCGCGAGCCTGGTCGTCACCCACGCGGGAGTCGGCTCCGTGCTGCTCGCCCTGCGCGCCGGCAAGCACCCGGTGGTCGTGCCGCGCTTGGCCGACCTGCGCGAGCACGCCGACGACCATCAGCTGGAGCTCGCTCGCGCCCTGGAGCATCGCGGCCTGGTCAGCGTGCTGCTGCCCGACGACGACCCGCTCCCGGTCCTCGCCCGGGCCAGACGACGCAGCACCGTGCGCGTCCGGCCCGAGCCGGTCAGCCTCGAGGGCTGAGGTCAGCCTGGCTGCTCGGTGAGGACGGCGTCGAGGTCGAAGCTGATGTCGCGGGTGCCGCGGTAGTTGAGGTGGGTCTGCGTCGCGACGACATTGGTGCCGTCCACGAGCAGCCCGACCGGCACCTCGATCACCAACGGGCTGGCCTGGGCCACCTCACGACGCCGCGCGGACGGCGCATACGTGAAGTGGGTGACCTCACCCTCACGCATGTTCTGCCGACCCACCTCGACCCCGTTGACATAGACCACCGCACCGTCATCGGCCACCGTGTCCAGCACCAACGACACCACCCGATCAGCGTCAGCGACCTCGAACTCCCGCACGAAGTACGCCGCCCGCGGACGATCCGTCGTCGGACCATCCACATCGATATCCGTGGCCACACCCGTGAACCCGAAGCCCAACGGCGCCGCACCAGACTCCCACCCGGCCAGGTCACCACCAGACTTCCACGCCGCCACCGGCGCATCCGCACCGTAATACCACGACCACGACGCATCCCGCTCGATCACCGTCGAGGTCACCGGCTCCACAGCCTCCGACACCGTCACCTCCTCGGTGACCGACGCCTGAACACCATCGTCGTCGGTGACCGTCAACGTCACCTCATACGTCCCGGCCACCGCATAGGCATGGCTCGTCGTGACACCCTCACCCGAGGCACCATCACCGAAGTCCCACGCATACGAGACGACCTCACCATCCTCATCCACCGACGACGACCCATCCACCGACACCTCCAACAGCTCGGACACCGAGGAGAAGGCTGCGGTCGGCGCCTGGTTGGGTGCCGATGCCCCTGGCTCGAGGGTCGTGATCGCGGCCTCGAGGTCGAAGCTGATGTCGCGGGTGCCGCGGTAGTTGAGGTGGGTCTGCGTCGCGACGACATTGGTGCCGTCCACGAGCAGCCCGACCGGCACCTCGATCACCAACGGATCGGCCTGGGCGACCTCACGACGCCGCGCGGACGGCGCATACGTGAAGTGGGTGACCTCACCCTCACGCATGTTCTGCCGACCCACCTCGACCCCGTTGACATAGACCACTGCACCGTCATCGGCCACCGTGTCCAGCACCAACGACACCACCCGATCAGCGTCAGCGACCTCGAACTCCCGCACGAAGTACGCCGCCCGCGGACGATCCGTCGTCGGACCATCCACATCGATATCGGTGGCCACACCCGTGAACCCGAAGCCCAACGGCGCCGCGCCAGACTCCCACCCGGCCAGGTCACCACCAGACTTCCACGCCGCCACCGGCGCATCCGCACCGTAGTACCACGACCACGACGCATCCCGCTCGATCACCGTCGAGGTCACCGGCTCCACAGCCTCCGACACCGTCACCTCCTCGGTGACCGACGCCTGAGCCCCATCGTCGTCGGTGACCGTCAACGTCACCTCATACGTCCCGGCCGCCGCATAGGCATGGCTCGTCGTGACACCCTCACCCGAGGCACCATCACCGAAGTCCCACGCATACGAGACGACCTCACCATCCTCATCCACCGACGACGACCCATCCACCGACACCTCCAACAGCTCGGAGTCGACGGTGAACCTGGCGACCGGCTCCACGTTGGGGGTCAGCGCCACCGTCACGCTCTGCGTGCTGGTGCCCTCACCACCGCGGTCATCGGTGACGGTCAGGCTCACCTCGTAGGTCCCGGCCTCGGCATAGGTGTGGCTCGCGGTGGAACCCTCACCTGTGGTGCCGTCGCCGAAGTCCCACGCGTAGGAGACGATCTCTCCGTCCTCGTCGCTCGACGCGGACGCATCCACGGCCAGGCCGAGCTCGTCGGTCGTGACACCGAACTCCGCCGTCGGAACGGCGTTGGGCGGCTCCTCCACCGTGACGCTCTGCGTGCTGGTGCCCTCACCACCGCGGTCGTCGGTGACGGTCAGGGTCACCTCGTAGGTCCCGGCCTCGGCATAGGTGTGGCTCGTCGTGACGCCGTCTCCCGTCTCACCGTCGCCGAAGTCCCACGTGGAGGAGACGATCTCGCCGTCCCCGTCGCTCGAGGCGGAGCCGTCGAGCGCCACCTCGAGACCGTCGACCTGGGCCGAGAAGTCGGCCGTGGGGTCGATGTTGGCGGTCGATCCGGCGGAGAAGTGCGCGGCGACGCGATCCGCAGGCAGCGCAGCCGAGTAGACGGCGGCCTCGTCGAGCAGACCCTGGAGGTAGTTGCTGCTCGCGCCACCCCAGACCCGGTCGCCGCCGACGCGCCAGTAGCCGGTGTAGGCCTGCGCCTCCGTCTGCGGGTGCGTGCCGACGAGCTCGCCGTCGACGTAGAGCGCCATGCCACCTGGTCCCTGGGTACCCACGACGTGGTGCCACTGGCCGTCGTTGTAGGGCTGAGCACTGGTGATGGTGTTCTCGGCGCCGGTCCACACCCCGAAGGTGAGCGTGCCGTTGCTGCGCATGTAGACGTGCCGGTCATAGCTGCTCGACAGGCCCGTGGCCGAATTGCCGAAGCCGATGAGCTTGCCGCCGCGGGTGCTGGTCGTCGAGAACCACGTCTCGATCGAGAAGGCACCGGGGTCGTTCACGGCGGTGTCCGGACTGCCGACGACCGCACCACTCGCGCCGTCGAAGGCGGTGGCGGTGTTGCCGTTGTCGACCAGCGCGCCACTCTGGCCGCGCGTGACGCTGCCCTGGTAGACGCCGACCCGGTCGTTCTGGCTGGAGTCCTGGGCGTAGGTCCCGGCGGCGTCGTCGAGCCGCCAGTAGAGGTCGGGCTCGTCCTCCAGGACCGTCGTGCCATAGGCGTCGGTCGGCGCGGGGATGGTGAGCTCGATCGTCTCCCGTGCGGTCCGGAAGCTGCCCTGGTCGTCCATGACGCGCAGGGTGACCTCCACGCTGCCGGTGCGCTCGTAGGTGTGCTCGACCACGGGGTCGGTGCTGGACGTGCCGTCACCGAGGTCCCAGGTGTAGGACACGATGTCGCCGTCGTCGGTCGAGCCGGTCCCGTCGAGGCTGACCTGCAGCCCCTCGACCTGGACGTCGATCTGCGGCACCGGAGCGGGGTTGCCGTCACCGGTCTCGCGCACCGTGGTGCTCGCCGAGACGTTGCCCTCGGCGTCGGCGGCCCGGACGAAGAACCGGTTGGCCCCGTCCTTGGGCACGGTCAGGGTCGTCCCCCCGGTCGTCGAAATCACCCGGTCGTCGCGCAGCACCTGGTATGAGGAGGCGCCGGGGACCGAGGCCCAGGCCAGCGTCACCGTGTCGGTCGTCTGGCTCACGATGCGGAAGGACCCAGGGGTGGCGGGTGCGACCGTGTCGCGTGGCGCCCACCGTGCGAAACCACCCATCCAGCGCGAGCCTGAGGTCGTCAGACCACTCGTGATGTCACCGCCTCCCCAGACGGTGCCGTCGTCCGCGATCTCGATCGCCCAGACGGCCGATCCCAGCCGGGTGCGGAACTCAGGGGTGAACTCCGGCACGTAGCGCCCGGTGTCGGCGTTCCACTGGCCGATCCACCCGATGGAGTCGGCCTGGGACCAGCCTGTTCCGACGTTGGACCAGGTGTAGGCGTCCTGGTAGGTCCAGTTGTTGCAGTGGCACCCGGCGAAGATCTGCTCGCCTCGGGCCTCGATCGCCTGGAAGTCTCCACCGCGCTTGGTGATGCTGCCGCCCAGCCGCTCGTAGGTGCTGGTCGAGAAGTCGAAGAGGGCGTGCTCGGAGCCGCCCACCCAGACCCGGTCGCCGTGCTGCCGGATCGAGCGCTGGTAGTTCTTGCTGGCATTGCTCCACGTCGGCGACCACGCGACCGGGTCGAGGGACCCGGTGTCGCTCATGACGGCTGCGGCCCGGAAGGCGGTCGCCTCACCGGACCGGTCGAAGAACCCGGAGAAGTAGGCTCGCTCCCCGTCCTGGCTGGCGGAGACGTCGAGCACCGTCCCGTTGAACTCGGGGTTCCACGCATCCGGGGTGCCGTTCGCCGCACTCACCCGACCGGCGTTGCGGGCATACACCCGACCCGTGGCGTCAGTGCGGCTGAGGTGGGTGAAGCTCCCGCCGAGGTAGAGGTAGCCGTCCTCCCCGACGTCGATCGCCTCGACGCGGACGTTGCCCGGCGACGTGGCGTTCTCCAGGGTCACACCCCACGTGGTGGATCGGGCACCGGTCGAGGCGTTCAGCGCGACGAGACCCTGCGCGGGCTGCCCGTTGACAGACGTGAAATCGCCGCCCACGGCCAGCTGGCCGTTCGGGAGAGCCGCCAGCGTGCGCACCTGCTCGTTGAGTACCGGCGCGAAGCCGGGGATGAACTGCCCGGTGCTGGCGTTGAAGGCCGCGAGGAACGGTCGCTCGACCCGTCCCGCCCCCGCGGCGTCCTGCTGCGCCCAGCGGAAGTTGCCGCCGACATACATCACGTTGCCGATCTGCTCGAAGGCCTGCACCTCGACATTGCCCTCGGTCCCGGTGCTGCCGGCCAGTCCCGCGACGCCCCAGGGATTGACCAGAGCCGCGGACGACGCCGCGGGGTCACGCTCGATCGCGGCGGTCCCCGCGTCCCCGATCCCGTCGAACGGCGCGGTGAAGGTCGTCAGCCGCGGCCGGAGATAGACCTCGGCGTAGGGCAGGGCGTTGCCACCACCCGTGGTCGCAGACCACAGATAGGTCGAGTCGGAGTTCTGCCCCGCCACCTGGGAGCCGTAGGCGAACCCCCACGAGAAGTTCTGGCCGGACAGGATGTTGGAGGTGACGTGGTTGAGGCCGGACCCGCTGCCGTAGCCCAGGGTCTGGCCGCCGGTCCCGGTGATCCCGCCGACGTTCCACCGGGCCACCGGGTGCTCGGCGCCCAGGCTCCAGACCCAGCGGTCACGGTTCGCGTAGCGGAAGCGCACCTCCTGCCAGGTCGAGCCGTCCGAGGCCGAGGCCCGCCGGACCCGGATGTCGTCGGTCATGCGGTCCACGCGACCCCCGCCGACGAGGTCGTCGATCGTGGCCGACCCCAGCTGGATCCCGCGCGTCAACGGAGGCTGCGCCTGGAGGAGCTCGCGAGCATCACCCTTGCCGTCGTAGGACGTCGTCCACTGCTGACGGCCGCTGCCGACCCGGACCCATCCGCCCCCGTCGGTGGTCATGTCGCACCAGAACTCCTGCGGCGCGGTCATCTGCGGCGTCAGGAGCCAGTAGGCCCCGTCGGTGGACTCGGGGTTGAGCTGCTTGATCTCCCAGCACGACACGGCTGCCGTGTCTGCGGTCGCGCCGGTGTAACGCGCCGGATCGAGGTCTCCCTCAGCGGCGGACACCGTCGTGGGAAGCACCCCCCCGACGAGGAATACCCCCACGAGGGCACCGAACAACCAGCGGCGAAAAGTCTGTGACTGGACCCCAGTCATGCTCAGGGTTCTCCCTCTCCGCCCGATGGGCGGCCTGCGGTCACACCACCCTCTCGACCTCAGGGAGAAGCCCCCTGCGACCAACCCTGCTGGCGTGCCTGAATGTTGAGTAAAAGAAGAGTAAAGGCATGAACGCCTTGAGATCAACACTTTGCGCTCAGGTCGTCGTTCTCACCCTTGAGAAAATGTCGTCCTCTGCCTCAGGCGCGGTCGTGCTGCGCCACATTCGTCACGTCAGCCACAGGCGTCGAACAGCCCACGGCGGGCCGCGTCAGCTGCTGATGTCGAGGAAGGGATCACTGATGATCCCGTTGAACTGGTCCGTGGCCGAGCGGATGATCGACCCGTCTGCCGCCAGCTTGCCGCCGACGGACATCGGTGTTTTGGGCTTGGACCAGCGCAGCGTCCCGATCGAGCCCGAGGCGCTGCTGCGGGTGACCCTGTTGGTGTCCGCCAGGTGCTCCGTCACGGTCACGGTCACGGTGGAGCCACTGCGCGCGCAGACCGCGGAGTACCACCGGTGCCAGTAGATCGGCACGGAGGAGCGGACGGTCACCGCACCGGCGTCACCCTTGACCCGGCACGCGACACGCCCTCCGTCGACCTCGAGCTTGTACTGCGAGGGGTCGGAGGCGAGGCCCCGCTGCACGAGATTGTCACCGTTGTCCGTCGTGGTGCCCGCGGACCGCTCGTCCTTCTTGAACATCGCGCCGAACTGGAAGCCCCGCGAGCCTGGGGAGAGCGGGTCACCGGACTGCGCCTGGTGCCGCACCCGGATCACGGCCCGCGGTGCTGACCATCCCGAGGCGAGGGCGGGCAGACGGACCGCGGTATCGCCGAAACGGTCCAGCTCGACGGACGCGTCGCCGCCGTAGACCGAGGCCACGTCAGCGCTGACCGGCAGCGCGCCCGTGTTGACCAATCTGGTGAGGTCGGTCCCCCTGGTCTGGTCGCCCCCGACGTGCAGGGACACCTCCGACCCCGGGGGTGGCTCGACAGCCGTCGCGCCGGTGGCGGCGAGGACGACTGCGAGGATGGCAGTGGATCCGATCAATGCATGGCGAGCCGTCACGGTGGCCCTCCCCTCGTGCGGGAACAGCAGAAGAGTAAGCCACGCCCGACCGCTCCGCTCGCCGAACGACGGGATCGCTGCTCGCGCCGCGGACTCAGGCCCGCTGGTCGGTCACCCACATCCCGGTGAGCCCCCGGAAGTGCGCGATGAACTTCTCGTGCTCGTGCTCGGGGAAGTGGCCGCGCACGGTGTCGACGAGGAGCGTGTCGAAGTCCGGGGAGCCCACCCATTCCAGGACCCGCTCGGGCAGGTGCGGCAGGTGCTGGTCGCACCACTCCCAGTAGCGGTCGGTCTCGAACTCGGCGTCCGCGAGCTCACGGTAGGCCTGCATCTTCTCGAGGTAGGTGCGGTCCGGGTCGTCGCCGATGGCGAAGTAGTCGCGCGGGTTGCGCACGCCGATCGCCGACTTGCGCCCGGTGACCAGGCAGTAGGTCGACCACCGGGCCAGGGCGGTGATGGCCCAGGGGAAGTAGTAGTGCAGCGAGGTGATCGCGACGTCCGGGCAGGCGTTGGCGTAGTCGATCGGGTAGACCTCGTCGCCGGCGACGAGCATCTCGGCGGAGTTGAACTCCCAGCCGAAGAAGGCGTTGACCACCTTGGAGACCGTCTCGGCCTCCCACCCGGCCTGCGGGGAGAGGAAGTCGTGGGTGACGGCATACCGGTTGTGCATCGGCTCGTCCGGACGGAAGTCCATGACCATGGTCTCGGGGCCGATCGTCAGCGCCCGCGCGAACTTGTCGTAGTCGACCGTCGCCTGCAGGTGCATGAGCATGTTGCCGGACTCGTCGTAGGCCTGGTGCAGTCCCTCGACGTCCTTGACCTTGGAGACCCCGCGCCAGCCGCCACCGTCGAACGGCTTCATGAACAGCGGGTAGCCGATGTCGGCGGCGATGGTCTCCAGGTCGAAGGGGTCGTTGTACTTGCTCGAGGTGTAGGCCCACCGGACGTTGTCGACCGGGTTCTTGTAGGGCACGAGCACGGTCTTGGGGATCTTCATCCCGAGGCGCAGCATCGCGACGTAGGCGCTGTGCTTCTCCATCGACTGGAACGTGAAGGGGCTGTTGAGCAGGTAGGTGTCGTTCATGAGCGACGCCTTCTTCAGCCACTCACGCGGGTGGTAGTACCAGTAGGCGAGCCGGTCGATGACCAGACCGTGCCGGACCGGGTCGGTGAGGTCGAACGGGTGGATCCGCACCCGCTCGCTGCTGACCGAATGGGTCACCCCGTCGGCCTCCACCGGTCCCACCTGGGACAGGACGGACTCGAAGGCACGCGGCCAGTCCTCCTCCGCACCGAGCAGCAGACCGATCAGATGCGTGCGCACGTCGTTGGCCATGGGCGGAACGTTAGCGCTTCGAGCCGCTCCCGTCAGCGATGGCCGGTGCGTGCGTCGGGGAGTCCCTGAGCGACACTGGCGAGGTGATGGCTCCCGGACCCGGCCGACTGCTCCGCCTGCTCGCCGACGCCGAGGCGGTGACGTGGTCGCTGCTGCTCATCGGTATGGCGTTGAAGTACCTCACCCGCACCACGGACCTGGGGGTGAGCATCGCCGGACCCATCCACGGGTTCGTCTTCCTCGCCTACTGCGTCGTCGTCGTGGTGGTCGCCGTGGACCAGCGGTGGCGGGCCACGACGCTCCTGCTCGGGCTCTTCAGCGCGGTGCCGCCGTTCCTCACCATCCTTTTCGAGCGCTCGGTCCGCCGGACCGGGCAGGCGGGCGACCGCTGGCGGCTGCGGGAGGCGGGCGCGGCCCGCAGCGCCCCGGAGCGGGCGCTGCACGCCGTCCTGCGGCGGCCGGTGGTGTGGGCGGTCGTCGCCCTGGTCGCGGTGGCGGTGGTCTTCGCCGTACTGCTCCGGCTGGGGCCGCCGGTCGGCTGACGGCGCCGCCAAGCCCGGTCAACGCCACCGGCGAGGTGGATGCACGGGCCTCAGCAGAAGCGCGGCAGGTGGTGCGCGAGCTGCTTGCGCCACCACGGCCAGTCGTGGGCGCTGTCGTGGCCCCACAGGTCGAACTCGTGCGGGATGCCCTTGTCCGCGAGGATCCCCGCCATCCGGTGCGCCCCGGGCAGCGACTGGGTCGGGTGCACCTCGAAGGCCCCCTGGCCCGCGACGAGCAGGATGGTGGCGTGCTCGCGCACCCACTGCAGGTGCTCGCCCCCCATCCCGGCGACGTAGGCGGTCGGGTTGCTGAAGTAGGTCGCCTCCCCCAGCTCGCCCCACCCGTGCCAAGAGCTGGGGTCGAAGTTGCCCGACAGGCTGATGCCCACCCCGAAGATGTCGGGCCGTTTGAGCGCGAAGTTGACCGCGTGGAAGCCACCCATGCTGGCCCCCACGGTGACGATGCTCTGGTGCCCCGGTGAGTCCTGGTCGATGAGCGGCACCACCGTCTCCAGGATCCAGTGCTCGTAGCCGCCGTGGCGACGCGCCCGCTCCTCCGTGGGCAGGCTGTTGTCGCTCCACGTCAGGTGGTCGAAGGAGTCGACGCAGTAGAGCTTGACGCGTCCCTCCTCGAGCAGGTGGGCGATGCCGTCGAGCATGCCGTTGTTCTCGAAGTCCCAGGCCCGCCCGGCCTCGGACGGGAAGACCAGCACCGGCCGCCCGAAGTGGCCGTAGCGGATGACCGCTCCGCGTCCCACACCCTCGGTGTCGAGGTCGACCTGCTCGCGCTCCATGGCTCTCCTTCGCTGCCCGGGCCTCGTCCTGACCCGACGTGAAGGCCAGCCTGCCACACCTCATACATCGCGCACCGGCGGTTCACAGCAGGCACATAGCCCCGGGCTGCGGAATGGACTCACACCACCGGACACCGCCCCCGAGGAGCACCCATGAACGCCCTGATCCTGCCCGCCGTCGACCTGCTCGCGATCGTCCTGCTGACCTTCGCGATCTACCTGCCCCGGCACCGACGCACCGAGCTGGTCCCGGCCTTCCTCGGGGTCAACGTGGGGGTGCTGGCCGTCAGCATGGCCCTCACCTCCTCGGCCGCGACGGTCGGTCTGGGGCTCGGGCTCTTCGGCGTCCTGTCGATCATCCGGCTGCGCTCCAGCGAGCTCAGCCAGCGCGAGATCGCCTACTACTTCGCCGCGCTCACCCTGGGTCTGCTCGGTGGCATCGGGGTGACCAGCCTCGCTGTCGGCATCGGCCTCATGGCGCTCGTCGTGCTCGCCCTCGCGGTCGGCGACCACCCGAGGGTCGCCGGGCCGCAGGAGGAGCTGCTGCAGCAGCTGGTCGTGCTCGACCGGGCGGTCACCGACCCCGACGAGCTGCGCGACCGGCTGCGGGCGCTGCTCGGCGGCGAGGTCGTCACCGCCCGCACGGTGCGCCTGGACCTGGTCGACGACAGCACGCAGGTCGAGGTCGGCTGGCGGGTGTCCGGCAGGACCTCGCCGACGGTGCAGGCCCCGGCCGGCGCCTCCGTGACCCGCGAGGCGGTCGCCCGATGAGCCCGCTAGCCAGCCTCTCCCCCATCTCCCTGACGGACCTGGTGGCCGAGTCGGCCCTGCTCACCCGGGTGGACCGCAAGTACCTCCTCACCACCGCCCAGGTCGACGCCGCCCTCACGGACCTGCCCGCCGGGACGCGCGTCCTGGAGATCGAGGGCCTGCGCCGGTTCGACTACGCCTCGACCTACTTCGACACCGACGACCGGCAGAGCTACCGCCTCGCCGCCACCGCGCGCCGCCGTCGCTGGAAGGTCCGCACCCGCTCCTACCTCGACACCGGGACCTGCTGGCTCGAGGTCAAGACCCGCGGTCCGCGCGGCACCACGGTCAAGGCGCGCCAGCCCCACCCCGTCGGTATGCCGTCAGCCCTCACCGCGGACGCGGCCGGCTTCGTGGAGCACACACTGCGCGACCAGGGGGTGCCGCTGCCCCGGGACGGGTGGGACGCGGCACCCGCGCTCGACACGGCATACCGCCGGAGCACGCTCGCGCTCGCCGATGGTGCCCGCGCCACCATCGACACCCGGCTGCGCTGGACCTCGCCGGACGGCACCGAGCTGGCGCCCGAGGGCGTCGCCATCGTCGAGTCCAAAGGCGGGTCCACCCCGACCTCGCTGGACCGCGCGCTCTGGGCCGCCGGCCACCGGCCGGTGCGGATCAGCAAGTTCGCCACCGGCCTGGCCCTGCTCGACCCGACCCTGCCCGCGCACCGCTGGCACCGCCTGCTCACGACCACCGGCTCGCTGGCCGCCTGACCCACCACCCACCGAAGGAGAACCACCATGAGCACCACCCGCACCCGCCTGCGCACCACCGCCGCCAGCCTCGCCGTCGCCGCCCTGATCGCCGGCTGCGGCGTCCAGGGGACCACCGGCAGCACCGCCGCCGGCAGCACCGTCAGCACGAGCACCTCCGACATCGAGGGCTCGACCGAGGACAGCACTGCCACGACCGAGGAGAGCGCCGAGGCGTCCGAGGACGCCGGCGAGGACACCGAGAAGGCGATCGGCACCGTCGGCCTCACCACTCACGCCGACGGCGACGAGGCCGACTACGACGCGGCGAGCGCGGTGTCGGTCGAGCTGGCCGACGACGGCGGCAGCAGCAGCGCCGGGAGCGGCGTCGAGGTGAGCAGCACCGAAGAGGGGACCGACCTGGTGACGATCGCCGAGGCCGGCACCTACGTCCTCTCCGGGACCCTGACCGACGGCCAGGTCGTCCTGGACGTGCCCGAGGAGGAGGACGTCACCGTCGTGCTCGACGGTGTCGAGGTGACCAGCTCGCTGGGCTCGGCCCTCCTCATCAGCGCGGCCGAAGACGCCACCGTCGTCCTCGCCGACGGGTCCGAGAACTCCCTCACCGATCCCGCGACCTATGCCCAGACGGAGGCGGTCGTCGACGAGGAGACGGGTGAGGAGGTCGACGCCCCCGACGCCGCGCTCTACTCCACCGCCGACCTCACCATCGCCGGGACCGGCGCGCTCACCGTCGAGAGCTACGGCGGCGACGGCATCACGAGCAAGGACGGCCTGGTGATCCTCTCCGGCGAGCTCACCGTCGACGCGGTGGACGACGGCATCCGGGGCAAGGACTTCCTCTCCGTCCAGGGCGGCACCCTCACCGTCACCGCCGACGGTGACGGCCTGACGTCGGACAACACCGAGGAGGGCACCGGGATCATCGCCGTCTCGGGGGAGACCACCGAGATCACCGTCGCCGCGGGCGACGACGCGGTGAAGGGTGAGAACGCCATCGACCTGGTCGGCGGCCAGCTCACCGTGACCCAGTCGCTGGAGGGTCTGGAGTCGGCCCGGATCCTCGTCGAGGGCGGCACGACCGACGTCACCGCGAGCGACGACGCCCTCAACGCCGCGTCGGACACGACCACGCCGTCGGTGGAGATCAGCGGCGGTGAGCTCACCCTCACCTCCGAGGGTGATGGCCTCGACTCCAACGGGACGGTCACCATGACCGGGGGCACGGTCGTCGTCAACGGCCCGACGATGGACGGCAACGGGGCGCTCGACGTCGACGGCGACTTCCTCGTCTCCGGCGGTGACCTCCTCGCGGTCGGCAGCGCGGGCATGCTCATGGCGCCGTCCACGGCGGGCGAGCAGACCTCCCTGGCCACGGCGCTGAGCGGCAGCGCCACGGCGGGCAGCACGCTCACCGTGACCGACGCCGACGGCGAGGTCGTCGCCGAGATCGAGGTGGGCCGGGACACCGCGTCCCTCGTGCTCTCGAGCGCAGACCTCGTGGCGGGAGAGACGTATACCGTCAGCTCCGGCTCCACCACCCTCGCCACCGCCATCGCCGGGGAGTACTCCCTCGGTGGTAGGGGAGGCCCGCGCCCCTGAGCGGGTCCGATATCCGTCTGCGGGATGATGCCCCGGTCTGGTGCACCCCACCAGACTGGGGCCCGTGCAGTTCAGAGAACACGTGCGCGTCGTGGCGGGTGATGCAGAGGGACACTCTGGTCGGACCCTGGGTCAGGCCGAGCTGGTCACCCCCGAGTGCGCTGTGATGCGGCTGGGTGTCAGGGAGCCCACGCCCTCTCTCCCTCTGCATGTCGTGCTCGTCCCTGTCGCAGCAGGGGGCGGCAGGGGCGAGCACGACACCACCACCGCGGGACCTCAGACCGTGCGTGATGGTCAGCAGGTGCTCGCTGCGCCGAGGACCATCGCCGTCGTCGAGGTGCTCCCGTCCGAGGACGGCAGCGGTGACGTGGCCCTGAAGCTGGCCGAGGGCGCCTCCGGCAGGGTGTCCGCACGCAGCTCGGGCGCTCGGTCGGGGAGCGGATCGTCGGCCTCGCACACCCAGGTGGCGTCCCTGGCCCCCCAGCTCGCCGGCATCGACAACTGGCTCTGCCGGAAGTTCCCCCGGCTCTGCGACTAGGTTGGATCCCTTACCCGCAGCACCGGCCCGACGACGAGAGGGGGCACCCGTGACGACCCCGACCTCCGGCTCTCCGGACATCTCCGACGGTCCGCGGTGGCGCCTGCTCATCCGGGGCCTGGGGGTGCTCGCCATCGTCATGGCCACGATCTTCGACCTCGGCACGACCGGGATCTTCATCGACGAGCCGTTCCTGGTGGGAGGCCGCGGGGTTGCACCGATCTGGCTGGTGGTCGCGCTCGTGCTCCTCATGGGTGCGCTGCTGGTGGTGCGCTACCGCTTCCCCGTGGTGGCCTTCCTCGGGGTGTGGGGGATCAGCGTCGGTCTCACCCTCGGGTTGGAGTATGGCCAGCCGATCTTCTGCCTGCTCGTCGCCATCCATGCAGCGGCCCGTCGCGGCGGCCTCCTGCGCTGGTGGGGTTCGTTGGGACTGGGTCTGGTCCTCGTGCCCCTCATCATGCGCAACGTCGCGAAGTCCTTCTCCACCTACGGGCTCGGCGAGTACCTGTCCACGGCAACCTTCTTCGCGGCGCTGGTGTTCGCGGCCTGGGCGGCGGGGACGGTCGAGCGCTACGCCCATCGGCGCGCCACCGCCCTGCACGACACGATCGACAGCACGGCGGAGGAGGCCGCGCACGCGGAGCGGCAACGCATCGCGCGCGAGCTGCACGACATCGTCGCCCACTCCGTCAGCGCCATGATGATGCAGGCCGCCGGCGCCCGGGCGATGGCGGCATCGGTGGGCCGCGACCACCCCGACGACGCACGGGTGGGGACCGTGATGCGCTCCCTCGGCACCATCGAGACCACCGGCGCCCAGAGCATGCGTGAGCTGCACCGCCTCCTCGGGGTGCTGCGCGGCGAGGTGGCCGCCGATCCCGGCGGCAGCAGCCTCGACCTCGACCGGGAGTCCAGCGTGCAGCCGGGGATGGATGATCTGGAGGACCTGCTCTCCGTGCCACGAAGCAGCGGCCTCATCGTCGAGACGCACCACAGCGGCACCCCGCGCGAGGTCGACCCGTCGGTGGGGGCCGCGGCCTACCGCGTCGTCCAGGAGTCGTTGACCAACGCGCTCAAGCACGCCGGGCGCGGCGCGCTCGTCGACCTCTACGTCGCCTGGCACGGCGAGGAGGTGCAGGTCCAGGTGCGCTGTCGGGGCAGCCGCGACGCAGCGCGGCCGGGCATCCCCAGCAGCGGCACCGGCCTGCGGGGGCTGCGGGAACGGGTCGGTCTCGTGGGCGGCAGCTTCGAGGCGGGCTGGGCCGGCGAGGAGTTCGTCAGCACCGCGGTCCTGCCCGCCCGTCCTCCGACGGGATCTGCGACGCACCCGGCGCCGACGCCGGGGAGACCGTGACCATCCGAGTCGTCATCGCCGACGACCAGGAGCAGGTGCGCGACGGCCTGTCCATGCTGCTCGCCGCCGAGAGCGACCTCGAGGTCGTCGCCCTCGCAGCCGACGGTCACGAGGCGGTCGCGGCCGTGCGGCGCGAGCGGCCCGACGTGGTGGTCATGGACATCCGGATGCCGCGCATGGACGGCATCGAGGCGACCCGGATCATCACGAGCGATCACCCCGAGAGCAGGGGTGAGGCCGAGGGCGTGACGACCGTGCTCGTGCTCACCACCTTCGACCACGACGATGCGCTCTACGGCGCCCTGCGGGCCGGGGCATCGGGCTACATGCTCAAGGACGCTGCCCCGACCCGGCTCGGCGACGCCGTCCGGCGCGTCGCCGACGGCGGCTCATGGATCGACCCCACGGTGGCCGGCAAGGTCATCGAGACCCTGCGCGAGACCGCTCCCCGCGACGCCAGCGGTCGGCCCAGCCTGGAGATGCTCTCTCCCCGTGAGCTCGAGGTGCTGACCCTCATGGGTGATGCACCGTCCAACCAGGACCTCGCGGGCATGCTCTTCGTCTCCGAGGCGACGGTCAAGACGCACATCTCGCGACTGCTCATGAAGACCGGGAGCTCCGAGCGAGCGCAGCTGGTCGCGCTGGCCTACAAGACCGGCCTCGTCCAGCCCTGATCTTCCTCTTCCACCCCTCCCGACCGGCCCTGCCCTCCGACCGAGCGCCGCAGATGGTTGGGCCGCGCTCCCTCTTCCCACCGAGCGCCGCAGATGGTTGGGGCAGGGCAACCATTCCCGACGCCCGGTGGGTGGCAGAGCAACCATTCGCGACGCCCGGTGGGTGGCAGAGCAACCATTCGCGACGCCCGGTGGGTATACCGACTTTGAGCGGGCCGACGGGAGGACCCGGAGGCGGCGAGGACCCGGGGCAGGACATCGTCCGGCGGCGAGGCGCCTTGGCAGGAAATGCAACCTGACCTGCGAAAACACGCTTTGCGACGGCGCGGAGGCGACGACATACTCCTCTGGTGCCCACTTCCCTCGGACTCTTCGGCACCGGACGCCTCGGCTCGGCGATCCGGCGGCTCGCCGACGCCCGCGACGACGTGGACCTCCGCTGGGCCGTCGGTCGGGAAGCGGCGAGCGACCTCGAACAGGTCGACGTCGTCATTGACGTCAGCACCGGACCGGCCGTCGCCCAGCACCTCACCTGGGCCCGCCGCACCGGCACCGACCTGGTCATCGGCGCCACGGGCTGGGACCCGGCGCTCCTCGCGGACGGCGACCACGGAATCCGTGTCCTCGTGGCCCCCAACTTCTCCCTCGGCGTCGCCCTGGCACGTCGGCTGAGCCTCCTGCTCGGCGGGTATGCCGCCGCCACGGACCGCGACGGCGTCGCGGTCGACCTCGCGGTCACCGAGACGCACCACCGCCACAAGATCGACGCGCCCAGCGGCACCGCACTCGCGCTGCGGGACGCCCTCTCCGTCGGCGCAGCCCGCCACCCGGAGGACGTGCAGACCACCAGCCTCCGTCTGGGCGAGGTCATCGGCGACCACGAGGTCACCGTCGCCACCGCCCTGGAGACGATCACGGTCCGGCATACCGCGCACGACCGTGACCTCTTCGCCGCCGGTGCGCTCACCGCAGCCACCTGGCTCACCACCCGGCCCGCCCCGGGCCTGTACACCCTCGACGACCTCGCCGAGGACCACCTGAAGGAGACAGCATGAGCACCAGCCTCACCGCCGCACCGTTCACCGGCCTCGGCGTCGCCCTCGCGACGCCGTTCACCACCGGGACCGACGCCGTGGGTGGGGCACGAAAGCCCGCCGTCGACCACGCCGCCTTCGGGCGCCTGGTGGAGCACGTGCTGGCCGACGGTCTCGGCGTGGACTGGCTCGTGGTGCTGGGCTCGACCGGTGAGGCCGCCACGGTCTCGGACACCGAGCGGCACGCCCTCGTGCGCCAGGCGGTCGAGCTCAGCCGCGGCGACGGCCCGGTCCGCGGCACCCCCGTCGTCGTCGGTGTCGGTCACAACGACACCGAGCGCACCTGCGAGCTCGCCGCGCAGGCCGCCGCAGCCGGCGCGGACGCCGTGCTCGTGGTGACGCCGTTCTACAACAAGCCGCAGGTCAGTGGGCTGGTCGCGCACTACCGCGCGGTCGCCGAGGCGGCGGCCGGGCTGCCGGTCATCGCCTACAACGTGCCGGGCCGCACCGGGTGCAACATCACCCCGGACGCGATGCGCCAGCTCTGGGAGATCGACCAGGTCGTGGCGGTCAAGGAGAGCTCGGGCGACCTGCGCCAGCTCGCGCAGCTGTGCCAGGAGGCCCCTCGGGGTCGTGCGGTGCTGGCTGGTGACGACGACCTCGCGCTGGCCGGGATCGCCGTCGGCGCGCAAGGCCTGGTCTCGGTCTGCGCCAATGTCGCTCCGGTCGAGACCCGCCGTCTGGTCCACGCCGCCCTGGCCAGCGACCTGGGCCTCGCGCGGGAGATCAACGCCGTGCTCGCACCGCTCATGGACGCGATGTTCGCCGAGACGAACCCGGTACCGGTCAAGGCGGCGCTCGCCTGCCTGGGCCTGGCCACCGCCCACGTCCGCCTCCCCCTCTCCCCCGCCGAGCCGGACACCTGGACCCGGGTCCAGGGCGCCCTCGCGGGGGTGCAGTCCGCCCGCCGCAGTGCCCGCGGAGCCCGGATCGGCCAGCTGCCGACCCAGCTCGCGGTGCCCCACGACGCCGCCGCCCTCGCCTCGTGAGCACCGTAACCACGACGCCGCACGAGCTCGAGGCTGTCTTCTCCGACGGTGGTGACCCCACCGTCGCGGACGTCGAGCAGCTGCTCACCGCGCTCGAGGAGGGCACGGTGCGGGCCGCCAGCCGCGACGAGCAGGGCCGATGGACGGCCCACGGCTGGGTCAAGCGCGGAATCCTCACCGCCTTCCGGCTGAGCGAGACCGTCGAGATCGACTGGCCCGGCGGCAGCGTCGACAAGTCGCTCGTGCCCGCGCGCCGGATCACCGCGAGCGACGGCATACGCCTCGTACCGGGCGGCACCTCCCTCCGACGTGGCACCCACCTCGCCCCCGGCGTGGTCGTCATGCCCCCGAGCTACGTCAACGTCGGGGGGTATGTCGGCGCCGGCTCGATGATCGACAGCCACGTGCTCGTCGGCTCCTGCGCGCAGGTCGGCTCGGGCGTCCACCTGTCGACCGCGGTGCAGCTCGGTGGCGTGCTGGAGCCGGTCGGTGCCCGGCCGGTCGTCGTCGAGGACGGGGTCTTCGTCGGGGCGCAGTGCGGGCTCTACGAAGGCGTCGTCGTGCGCCGTGGAGCCGTCCTCGCCCCTGGCGTCACGCTCACGGCCGGATCTACGATCTACGACCTGGTCCAGCAGCGTGAGGTGCGCGGTGAGGTGCCGGAGAACGCCGTCGTCGTCCCCGGGTCGCGGCCCGCACGGGGCGACTACGCCGACGTCCTCGGCCTCTCGCTCTACGCGCCGGTGATCGTGAAGTACCGCGACGCCTCCACCGACGCGGCCACGGCCCTCGAGGAGTCGCTGCGGTGATCACGGCGACCAGGGTGGCGGGCCAGGGCCTGTCACCGATCCGACGCATGTCGCTCGGCGCCCCGCCGGACGCGATCAACCTGGGTCTCGGCGAGCCGGGGTGGGCGATGCCCGACCTCGGTGCCCCTGCGGGTCCGACGCCGCTGGCCTACGGCCCCAACACCTCCGACCCCGAGCTGGTCCGCGCGATCGGACGGTATGCGGGCGCGCTTGCGGGTGGGTCCACTCCCTCGGACACCTCGGCCCCGGTCACAGCCGGGCACGGCCAGTCGCCTGGGCTGTCCCCCGACCAGGTCATGGTCACGGCCGGCAGCCAGGCGGCGCTCTTCGCGCTGTTCAGCGCCTATGTCGAGCCCGGATCGGTCGTGCTGGTCCCCGATCCCGGCTTCGTCGCCTACCCCACCTTGGCGCGGATGTGCGGGGCGACACCGGTCGGCTACCCGCTCGGCGCCGGCGGCGACCTCGATGCCGAGGCGCTGGCCGACGCCCTCGGTGCCCACCCGCATACCTCGCTCGTCGTGCTCAACCACCCGGCCAACCCCACCGGGGGCGTGGCCTCCGCCGCCGCGCTGGAGCAGGTGGCGCGACGCTGCGACGAGCGTGACGTGCTGCTCGTGAGCGACGAGGTGTATGCCGAACTGTGGGTCGACGAGCGCCCCACTTCCCTACGCGAGGTGACCGACAACGGGGTGGCGCTCGGCTCGATGAGCAAGGCCTTCGCCGCCCCGGGGCTGCGCATCGGCTGGGCCACGGGCGACCCCGACGTGCTCGCCCCAGCACGGCTGGTGCACAACGCCATGACCACTGCACCGTCGCGGCTCTCGCAGGCCGCCGCGCTCGCCCTGCTGGAGTCGGCTGAGCAGGTGCTGCCGGCCGCCCGGGAGGAGATCCGGACGCGGTGGGAGACGGTCGATGTGATCGCTCCCCATCTCTGCCGTTCTGCGCGGAGGATCGTGGGCGAGCGCCACCCGGCGACCCTGCCGAGGACCGCCGGGCGGGTCGGCTTCTACCTCTGGCTGCCCCTGCCCCACGACGTCGAGGAGCACGGCCGGTCCGACGCCGCGACGACCGAGACCTTCGCGCTGCGGCTGCGCGACGAGGGTGGCGTGACGACGATCCCCGGCACCGCTTTCGGACCCCGAGGGGCAGGATTCCTCCGGGTGAGCCTGGGTGGCCCGATCGCCGAGCTCGAGGAAGGACTCCGGCGCCTGGCGCCCTGGTGGAAGGCATGATCTTGACTGCTGCGACGACCGACCTGTTCGCCTTCGACGAGGCGACCCTCGACGACCTGGCCACCCGG
Source organism: Serinicoccus profundi (assembly GCF_008001015.1). Classification (NCBI taxonomy): domain Bacteria; kingdom Bacillati; phylum Actinomycetota; class Actinomycetes; order Micrococcales; family Ornithinimicrobiaceae; genus Serinicoccus; species Serinicoccus profundi. The sequence goes on from NZ_CP042862.1 coordinate 3,040,245, forward strand.
CACGAGCGGCCCTTCTTCGCCTACGACCTGCCCGCCGCCCGCGAGCGGTTCACGCGGCTGAGGGCGGCGCTGCCGGCCCGGGTGCGGCTGGCCTATGCCGTGAAGTCCAACCCTGGCCTCCCGCTGCTGGAGACCCTGGCCGAGCAGGGCGCGTGGTTCGACTGCGCGAGCGCGGGCGAGGTGTCGACGACCCTGGCCGCCGGCGGGACCGGCGAGGGAATGGTCTTCGCCGGTCCGGCCAAGACCGAGCGCGACCTGCAGGCCGCCCTCTTCGCGGGGGCTCGGGTCCAGGTGGACGGCATCGAGGACGTCGCCCGGCTGCACACCCTGCACACCGGCGCGCGGCCGCTGCGAGTCAACGTCCGGGTCAACCCGGTCGGAGGTGTGTCAGAGGGCGCGACCATCATCGGTGGTGGCGGGCCGAGCGCGTTCGGGGTGGACGAGGAGGTGCTGGAGGAGTTCGTGGCCGAGGCGGCGCGCTACGACCGAGTCCAGATCAGCGGGCTGCAGGTCTTCTCGGCGAGCAACGAGCTCGACGCGGGGCGACTCCTGGCCAACCACCGCACCGCGCTGCGGATCGGCCAGCGGCTGCAGGAGCTGGTCGGCCGCGAGCTCGACCTCATCGACCTCGGCGGCGGGCTCGGCATCCGGTATGCCCTGAGCGAGGCGACCCTGGACATCCGCGCTCTCGGCGCCGGGCTGGGGCGGGTCCTCGGTGAGCACCCCTGGTTCACCGGCGAGCTCCTCCTGGAGCCGGGGCGGTGGCTCTCCGGTCCGACCGGGGTGTATGCCGCGCGGGTCGTCCGCACCAAGGCCTCCCGCGGCGAGCGTTTCGTCATGCTCGAGGGTGGGATCAACCACCTGCTCCGTCCCCTGCTGACCGGGCAGTCCTTCCCGACGCTGGCGATCCGACCGGGCGAGGGCGTCATCACCAGCCGGCGGGCCAGCACGACCCTCGCCGGCCCGCTGTGCACCTCCCTGGACCGGGTCGGCACCGGCGACCTGCCGATCGACCTGCGCCCGGGCGACGTCGTGGTCTTCGGCCAGACCGGGGCCTACGCCTATACCCAGGCGATGAGCCACTTCCTCTCCCACGCGCTGCCTCAGCAACACTGGCTGACGTGAGAGCGGCCGGGGAGCACAGGACTGCGGAGTGCCACGGGTCGCTGCGAGACTGGTCGAGGTCATTGACATCCCTGAAAGAAAAGTAAAGACTTAGTCAACGTCGCCGGATGCATTCCGACGCCAGACTCTCACCCGCAGGTGGTTCGTGGCTCAGACTTTCTGGATCACCCCGCTCGATGCCGCGCCGCCCGACGTCGCGGTCGCGAAGCGTGCCTGCGAGGAGTCGCGGTTCACCTGCACGATCGTCCCCCTCCCCGCGCTGCGCGACCTGCTGGGCGGCGAGCGCCCGACAGCGGCGATCCTGCTGGGCGGACGCCCGTCCCCGCCGTTGATCGAGGCGCAGCGGTGGCTCGCCGATGCCAGAGTGCCCACGCTGATCCTCCTGCCCACCCTCACCGATGACCTCGAGGCGATCTTGCTCGACCGCGGCGCGCAGGACGTCCTGCGCCTGCCGCTGTCGACACGCCGCCTCGGCGCCCGGCTCAGACTCCTCGGCCGCGCCCCCGTGCAGGTCCACGAGGAGTCCGACGAGATCAGGGTGGACGGCAACGTCACCCTTTCCCCGGGCAGCCGCACGGTCTGCGTGGGGAACTCGCCGGTCACCCTGACGAAGTCGGAGTTCGACCTGCTGCTGACCATCGCGCTGCGCCGTGGGTCGGTCGTCGACAACCACGACCTCTCCCGTGCCCTGGGCCATAACACCCTGAGCAACCGTGCCCTGCAGACACACGCCAGCAGGGTGCGCAGCAAGCTTCGGGCGGCAGGTGCCCCGGACGTCATCTCTTCGGTGCGCGGGATCGGCTACCGTCTCCGCGAGTAGGTCCCGCACCTCCGCCAGGGACCACCGCCAGGAGCGGTCGAGAACCCCCTGACGGAAATTCTTTCGGTTTGCTTGCTCCCAGGGAAAAGCTTGGTCAGCGTTTGTCCAGTATTCCTTAAGGGGCCCTCCGAGGGCGCCTGAGCGCTGTTAATGTCACGGCTTCCCATCAGCGCTCATGTCCCCCCGGAGCACTTCGTGATTCGTTTTGTGGTGGCGCTCTTCAGCGCCATTTTTCTTTCCCTGTCCACCATGGGAGCCGCCCCCTCGGTCGCCCAGGACGAGACGACCTCATCGGTCTCCGTCACCCGCATCACCGGCACCAACGCCTACGCGGTGGCCGCAGCGGCGTCCCAGTCGGCCCCCGCGGGCCAGCCCGTCGTCTTCGTCGTCAGCGCGCAGGCCTATCCCGACCAGATGGTGGCCGCCACCCGGGCCGGCGGCATCAATGCCCCGGTTCTTCTGGTCAGCCAAACCTCGGTGCCCACAGTGACCCGCGACGCGCTGAACCGACTCGACCCCGAGCGGATCGTCGTCGTCGGAGGTGACGGCGTCGTCTCCGACTCGGTGGTCGGCGCCCTTCGCTCGTATGCCACGACAGGCGTGGTCGAGCGGGTCTCCGGCGTCAACCGCTACGTGACGGCGGCCCACCTCGCGCAGAAGTTCCCCCGCGGCACGGACCGGGTCTACCTGGCCGGTGGGCTCGGCTACGCGGACGCCATGGCCGGCGCGGCCCTCGCGGGTTTCCAGGAAGTGCCGATGGCGCTAACCCCGCGTGACAGTCTCCATCCCTCCACCCGCGAGGCCCTGCAGCACCTTCGCCCCTCGGAGATCGTCATCCTGGGCGGCACCGGTGTCGTGTCCTCCAGCGTCGCCCAGCAGGTGGCGGCCTACGCGACCTCGGGGCGGGTGAGCAGAATCAGTGGTGTGGACCGCTACGCCACCGCCGCCAAGATAGCCGACCGCTTCCCCGGCTCGACGTCCCGCGCCTACGTCGGGCCCGGCCTGTCGTATGCCGAGGCCCTCGTCGCCGCCGCAGCGGCAGGTCGTGCCAACAGCCCGCTTCTGCTGACCAGGGCGACGTCGGTGCCCTCCTCCACGGCCGGTGCTCTCGCGGGTCTCCCGCTCGACTCCATCGTCGTTGTCGGGACCGTGTCCAGCATCTCCGACGCGGTCGTGCAGCAGCTGCGCCAGGGAGGCGGTGGATCCGACCCGAGCGGGCGACCGCTGCTCGGCGGTTACCTCGGCGCTCCAGGTGAACGACCGGACGAGCGTTTCCGGGAATCCTTCGGCGCCTGGCCCGACCTGGCGTCCACCTACTACCAGGCCCAGGGCCGCGGCGGTGGGACCATCAACAGGTCTTACGAGAAGGCACGCATCGACCGCGGCACAATCCCCCTCATCACGGTCACCTCGGTGAACGGGCCCTACAGCATGCGTCAGATCGGCTCGGGTGCGGCCGACCCCTGGATCGACTACTGGGCCACCGAGCTCGGCAATCTGCGGGGTGAGGTGTGGTTCACCTTCGACCACGAGTTCGAGGTCAAGCTCAACCAGGGCAAGTTCGGCTCCGCGACGACCACGGACGACTACGTGCGCGCCTACAACCGCTTCCAGCAGCGCGTGAAGGCCAAGGCTCCGAACGTGAAGTTCGTCTACTGGTACGGCTACCACGACACCAAGAAGATCGAGGCCATCGGTTCAGGGCTCAACCGCCCCGACATCCTGGCGCTCGACCCCTACGTCTTCGACCACCACGCCTCGGACACGACGTTCGAGGAGATGGCCGCCCCCAAGCTGACCTGGTTGCGCAGCCGGAGCTGGTACGCCGGGCAGCCGATCATCTTCGGCGAGTTCGCGAAGGACACCCAGCACGGTGAGCAGAACGTCGTCGACTTCCTGAGCAAGCTGCGCCCGAAGATGGATGACCTCGGCGTATCCGGTGCGGTCTACTTCTCCCGCGACAAGCCTGGCGACATCATGGCCGACCTGACGAAGTCGTCCTACCCCAAGGCCAGGAACGCCTACGGCGAGTCGGTGCGCAACCCGTAAGCCCTAGGGCGTGGAGGACCCGACGAGGTCTGCGTCCAGGCTCAGGTCGGAGGACGACGACGACGACTGGTGGACCTCGATGGCCAGCGTGTTGGTGCCGGGCACCAGCAGGTCAGGGTCGAGGGCGAAGGAGCGCAGGGCGCGCTCGGCCTGACCGTCGCGGTTGGTCGCGGCCCGGGTCGTCGCGGTGACGGGGCCGGCCGGCATGTTGTCGCGCGCGGCCTCGACGCCGTTGAGGTGGACCACCGCACCGTCGTCGACGACCATCGTCACCACGAGGGTGTCGGGCACCGTGTCGACGGTGAACCGGGTGCGGAAGTACGTCGTGATGTGCTTGGCCGACGCCGAGGGGCCCCACGACACCACCGTGGCCTCGTCGCCGTCGCCGTATCCGAACTCGGCGGAGCCCTGCGCCCAGCCGCCGTCGTCGAAGGCCGGCCCCTGCCAGCCCGCTGCCAGGTTGCCGTTGTCCCAGTAGGTCCACGGGGCGCTGGACCCGTCGACGTAGGTCTGTCGGGTGGTGGGGGGAGGTGGCGCGCCGCCGGTGAAGCGGACGAACCCCTGGGCAGGTATGCCGCTCACCAGGGTGAACTCGCCGCCGGCGACCACCCCGGTGGCGGTGGCGTCGATGGCGAAGATCCCCCAGAAGTGGTTGAAGGTCGGCCGGAAGGCGTCGTCCACGACACCCGTGACGGCGTCGGCGACGAGCAGCTTCAGCCGGGTGTCGTCCTGGTAGCCGTCGTGGAAGCCGAAGTAGACCCGTCCACCGTGGTGGTCGACCGCCTGGACGTCGCCCATCGTGGTCTGCCGCCACCGGCGGACCCCGGTGGCGGCGTCCCACGCGGTCGCGCTGTTGGATCCTGCTCCCAGGGCACCGAAGAGCAACGAACCGTCGTCGTTGAGGGCCAGATCCAGGATCGGGCGCACGCTCGACTGGAAGGTCTGAGGGTGGGCGGTTCCCGTGACGCTGGACACGGCGGCCACCCCGGTGCGGGGCAGACCCCCGGCCGAGGTGAAACTTCCGGAGAGGTACAGCACGTCCTGGACTGGGTGCTTGACCACCGACATGACCTTGGCATCGGCCCGCCCGACGAAGGCAGGGTCCACCGCGCCGGTGGTGGCGAGCACCTTGGCCACCCGCTGACGGGTCACCCCGCCGACGGTGGTGAAGTCACCACCCACATACAGCCAGCCGTCGCGGACGTCGAGCCCGAGCACGGCGCCGCTGGCATCGGCCCGGAAGGCCGTGTCGACTGCACCGCTCACCAGGCTCACCTTGGCCAGCCTGACCCGGTCCACACCACGGATCCGCCCGAAGTGGCCACCGACGTAGAGCGCCAAACCGTCGCTGGCCAGGGCCTGCACGGTCGCCCCGGCATCAGCGGTGAAGTCCCGGCGCAGCTCACCGGTGAGGGCGTCGAAGGCGGCCAGGTTGCGCCGGGCCACCATCTCGCCTCCCGGGCTGGTGGCAGTGGTGAAATTGCCCCCGACGTAGACGATCGGACCGACCGTCAGCACGGCCGAGACCTTGCCGTTCACCCGCCACGACGCGGCGGGCACCGGCGAAGGCGAGACCGCCGTCGCGGTGGGGGGCACCATGAGGAGCATGACGAGGGCGCAGACGAGCGCCTGGGGGAAGAGGAATCGACATCGACCGACCATGGCCCGTCCATTCGTAGGCGCGTGCCACTATCGTCCGCCTACCGCAGGACCGGCGTCAATGCCTCGACGCGATCCGGACGACCGCCGGCTAACGCTCCTCGCCGACGGTCAGGAAGGGCTGAGCCAGGACACCGTTGAACTGGTCGGTCGCCGAACGGATGACGGCCCCGTTGGCCGCGAGCTTGCCCCCCAGCGACAACGGCACGCCCTCCTCGAAGGACAAGGCGCCCAGCGGCCCCTCCTCCGTCACCCTGACGGTCGACCCGACGACGGACAGGGGAGCCAGCGACAGCTCGACGGACTCATCCCTGCGGACGCACCGCACGCGGTACCACTCGCCCGCCTCCAGGTCGGCGGTGATCCGGGCCTCGAGGATCCCGTCGAGGCCCGCGACCCGGCACAGGACGTTGCTGCCGTCGGAGTCGATCTTGAACTGACTCTCGCCGGAGGCCAGCCCACGTTGGATGAGGTTGTTGCCCCCGTCGACCGTCGTCCCGAAGGACACCGCGTCGAGGGCGAAGTCGACACCGAAGGTGAAGGTGTCCTCACCCACGTCCAGCACCCCGCCCGACGCGTCCTGCGTCACCCGGACGATCGCTCTCGGGGGTTCGTCGTCCAACGAGAAGGCGGGGAAGCGCAGCGCGGGTTCGCCGAAGCTGTCGCGGTCGGCCGTGATCACCCCGCCGTTCAACGCCACCGCGTCGATGTCGAGGGCCCCCGACCCGACCGGGAGGGTGTCCAGGGCTTTCCCCTCGGGGATGTCGATGTCGACGTCGAGCAGGTTGCCCCCGTCCGTGGCGGCCTCGGGCGCGGCCGACGTTGCCTGCTCCGCCTCGCGACCGGCATCCTCCTGCACTCCAGGGTCGGGCTCCGTCTCTCCCCCGCAGCCGGCGAGGAGGAGCACCCCGAGGACGCCGGCCAGCAACGGGGCAGGTGTAGGCACGAGTCGCTCCTCTGGGCCACGGACACGGGGACGAGAGATAAATCTTTGCACGTCGGCGCTTCAGCGGCCCGCGTCTCGATCCGCAACGACGAGGTATGGCTCGGAGACCAGGCCGTTGAACTGGTCCGTCGTCGACCGGATGACGGCGCCGTTGGCCGCCAACTTACCCCCGATCGACAGCGGCAGACCGGCCCTGAACGAGAGCCGCCCGAGGGGACCGCTCGCGGTGGCGACCGCCGTCGGCCCGACGAGGGTGATGGGCGTCAGCGACAGCCGGATGGCCTCGCCCCGTCGCGCGCATCGGACGCGGTACCACTCCTGCGGGCGCACCTCCTCGTGGATCCGCGCCTCGAGGACACCCCCGTCGCCCTCGATGCGGCACAACGGCATACCGTCGTCGATGTCGATCTTGAACTGGCTTCCGTCCGAGGCGAGCCCGCGCTGGATGAGGTTGTTGCCGCCGTCGACACCGGCTCCCTCCGAACGGTCGTCGACCGCGAAGTCGGCGCCGAAGGTGAAGTCGAGGTCGTCCACCCGCAGCGCCCCCGGATCTGCGACCTCCTGCACCCGGACGATCGCCCTCGGGGGCTGCGGGCCGGTGGCGTAGGAGGGGAAGCGGAACGCGGCAGCCTCAGCACTGTCACGGCCGGTCGTCACGACTCCGCCGTCCAGGGTGACGACATCGATGACGAGCCCGTCGGCGTCCGGACGCATCGAGGTGACGACGTCACCGTCGGATCCGTCGAGGGCCAGGGCCAGCAGGTTCGGTCGGCCCTCGAGACCTCGATAGGGCTCAGTGGTCGTCGCCCACGGCTCAGAACCTGGGCGTTCGGAGGCCGTGGAACCCTCCGCGGCCGAGGTGGCCGCGGAGGACTCCGGCGAGGTGGGAGCACCGGCGGGAGTGTCGTGCGCGTCAGGCCCCTGGGCGCCCACGTTGGCACACCCGGTGAGCAGGAAGAGGCCAACGAGGGTGGCTGCGCGTGCAGGCCGCGGCATGGAGCACCTCACTGTGCATCGACCGACGGGGAATCGCAGCAGTCTCACACACGAGCGCCGCGTCGTCCCTTCAGATGCGCACGGCGATCTTGCCTCCGGGGCTCCCCTCCTGCGAGAGGCGGTGCGCGTCGGCGATCTGGTCGAGCTCGAAGGTCGCCGCCACCGTGACCTTCAGCTCACCCCGGTCGACCAGCTCGGCCAGGGCGTCGAGGTGGTCGCGGTCCGGGCGGACGAAGACGTAGTGCCCGCCGATCGTGGCCATCTGCTCGGCGTCGATGACCGACGCCACCCGAGCGGTGTCCTTGACCTGCTCGGCGATGTCGGACATGGCCTCGCCACCGACGAGGTCGAGGACGGCGTCGACCTGGCCGCCGGACTGCGCCAACTGCTCGCCGATCGGCCCGGCGGTGTAATCCAGCACCTCGCTCGCGCCGAGGGAGCGCACGAGATCAGCGTTGGCCGCCGACGCGGTGCCGATGACCTCGGCGCCCAGGCTCCGGGCGATCTGCACCGCGAACTGGCCCACCCCACCCGAGGCCGCGTGCACGAGCACGCGCTCCCCCGGCTGGATCGCGAGCGCCTCGGTCAGCGCCTGGTATGCCGTCAGTCCCGCGAGCGGCACGGACGCCGCCTCCTCGAAGGACAGGCCGGCGGGCTTGCGGGCCACGGTGCGCTCGGGCGCCGGCACGAGCTCCGCAGCGGTGCCGAAGGCGACGTCGTCGCGGCGGACGTAACCCCATACCTCGTCACCGACCTCGACGCCGGTGCGGACCGCCGGGCCCACGGCCTCGACGACCCCGGCGACGTCCCAGCCCGGGATGATCGGCAGGTGGTGCGGGTAGGCGCCCTGCAGATAGCCCTCGCGGATCTTCCAGTCGACCGGGTTGACGCTGGTCGCCCGGGCTCGCACGAGCACGGTGTCCGGGCCGACGGGCGGGTCGGGACGCTCGACGACGGTGAGCACCTCGGCTCCACCGAAGGTGTCGTAGCTGGCTGCGCGCATGGAACTCTCCTTGACGTTCGGGGGTGGTTCTTCGCGGCCGCGGCCGCGCCCCAAGGACAACACCGGTGGCAGTGGGCTATTCCACACCGCTCGGCACTGGCCCTGGACCACGGACACTCTTCCGGTGCAACACCAATGACATCGGTGGCACACTTGCGACCATGCCTACGACCCGCCCGCGGCACCAGGTGACCGAGACACCTGCTGTCGCCGCTGCGCTGGATCGCGCCGCCCGGCGCTGGCCCGACGAGCCGCGGAGCAGGCTGCTGCTGCGACTCGTCCAGATGGGGAGCGAGGCGCTCGACCAGGGCATCGAGGAAGAGACCGTGCGACGGAGGGATGCCGTCGAGGCCACCCGGGGCAAGTACGTCGACGTGTTCGGCGACGGCTACCTGGCTGAGCTCCGGGAGGACTGGCCAGAATGATCACGCTGGACGCCAGCCTGGTCATCGCCCACCTTGAGCCACGAGACCCCCACCACGACCCGGCGACGTCCTTCTTGAGGGAGTACGCGGGCCAGCCTCTGCTCATCCACCCCCTCAACCTCACCGAGGTCCTGGTCGGCGGCGTCCGATCCGGCCGAGGCCGAGAACTGATGGACGATCTAGGGGCCATCGGCATCGACGTCGCGAGCCCGGAGGACACCGACCCCCTTCGCCTCGCGACCCTCCGGGTCGAGACCGGGCTGAAGCTCCCTGACTGCTGCGCTCTCGACACGGCGCTCCGCACGGGGTCGACCTTGGCGACCCTCGATGACCGCCTGGCCGCCGCAGCGCGAGCGCGACACCTCACCGTCAGGCCGACCCTGGGCTAGCTACTCGCCCTCCGCCGGTGTGTGGTTCGCCGCCCTCCCGACCATCCATCTCGACTCGGCGCCCGGTCGGCCACGGGTCCGTGACGAGGCGCCCGTAGGTCCGGACGTCGTCGAGCGGGCCTGGCGCACCATGTCAGGAGCGCTCCGGAACGCCGCAAGCACCGCAGCCGCGTCGTCCTCACGCCCGGGTCGCAGCCGGTATGACGTCGGGTCGGCAGGGTCGCCCACGTCGCCACCCTAGACGGCTCGGGGACCGTGGGCACGGGACTTTCCAGGACAGGCCCGCTGGCCCTACGCTGGTCGTGTGTTCCTGGGGATCCCTGACTACGGGACGTTCTTCGTCGCCGCTCTGCTCATCGTGCTGCTGCCCGGACCGAACTCGATGTTCGTGCTCTCCGAGGCGGCCCGTCGTGGCGTGCGCCGCGGCTGGGCTGCCGCGCTCGGCGTCTTCGTCGGCGACTCGGTGCTCATGGGTCTCACCTTCCTCGGTGCGGCCTCGCTGCTGCAGGGCAACCCCGTGGTCTTCAGCCTCGTGAAGTACCTCGGCGCGGCCTACCTCGCCTGGATCGGGCTGCGACTCGTGCGTGGCGGGATCGCCGCCATCCGTCGCCCGGCCCCCGCCACCGCCGACGCCCCGGCCGCGCCCACGCGGCGCGGCACCTCCTTCACGACGGCCCTGGTCCTCAGCCTGCTCAACCCCAAGGCGATCCTCTTTTTCGTCGCCTTCTTCGTGCAGTTCCTCCGCCCGGACTCCCCCCGGCCGCTCGGCGACTTCCTCGTCCTGGCCAGCACCCTGCAGGTCCTGAGCATGATCTACCTCGGCGCGCTCATCGTCGCCGGCACCGCCCTGGCCCGCGGCTTCCAGCGGCACCGGCGCACCTCGGGCGGCCTGACGGGCCTCGTCGGCGTGGTCTTCGTCGGCTTCGGCGTCAAGCTGGCCGCCACCTCCCTCTGAGTTCCGCCGGGACCGCGGTCGCCCTAGCACGACCTTCATCGGCAAGATCGCCGATGAAGGTCGTGCTAACGCGTGGTCACTCCGGCGGTGAGGGCCGTCAGCGCTCCCACTCATCGAAGATCAGCCAGGTCCGCGTGGCACGCACCCCGGTCACCCCCTGGATCCGGCCGAGCACGACGTCGCGCAGCTCGTGGTTGTCGCGGGCGCGCACCTCCACTAGCATGTCGAACTCCGCGCCGACCAGCGCCACCTTCTCCACCCCGGGCAACGCCTCCAGCGCGCCGAGCACCTCCCGCCAGCTCCCCTGCTCGATCGACACCGAGACGTAGGCCGCCGTCGCCAGGCCGAGCTTGTCCGAGTCGACCTTCGCGGCATACCCCGTGATGACGCCCTCGCGGTGCAACCGCTCCAGCCGGGAGTATGCCGTCGCCCGGCTGATGTGGACCCGTTCGGCGAGCGCGCGGACCGACAGGCGGCCGTCGCGACGCAGCTCGGTGACGATCGCGCGGTCGGTGTCGTCGAGGGGTGCGGCAACCTGTCCGGCCTCGCCACCACGGACCCATCCTTCGTCGGACGAACGGTGCTCAGTCATCGGCCCATGATGCCATCCGTCCGGATCTGCAGCCAGATGTCGTGCGAGTGTGCAGTCACGCGGCACGATAGCCCTCAGACGTCTACGTGAGGACCCGAGGAACTCGACGATGAGTGACATCACCGAACTGCTCCCCTGCCCCGACCCGGTGCAGCTGCTCGCCGCCGACGGGAGCGCCGTCGAGCCGAGCGAGCAGGCGCGGGCCCGCGGCTATGCCATGCCGGCACCCGAGGACCTGCTCGCCGTCTGGCGCGCGATGGTCCTCGGTCGCCGCTTCGACGCCCAGGCGACCGCACTGACCAAGCAGGGTCGACTGGCGGTCTACCCCAGCTCCCGCGGGCAGGACGCCTGCCAGGTGGCCCCGATCCTCGCGCTCGAGGAGCACGACTGGCTGTTCCCGACCTACCGCGACTCGATGGCGCTGGTCACCCACGGGATCGACCCGGTGCAGGTCCTGACCCTGCTGCGCGGTGACTGGCACTGCGGCTACGACCCGCGGGCCACCCGCACCGCTCCCCAGTGCACGCCGCTGGCGACCCAGGCGGTCCACGCGGCCGGCGCCGCCCACGGCATCGCCCGCCGCGGCACCGACGCGCTCGCCCTGTGCCTCATCGGCGACGGCGCCACCAGCGAGGGCGACTTCCACGAGGGGCTCAACTTCGCCGCCGTCTTCGAGGCGCCCACGGTCTTCCTCGTGCAGAACAACAAGTACGCCATCTCCGTCCCCCTCGCCAAGCAGACCAGGGCACCGGCACTGGCCTACAAGGGCGTCGGCTACGGCGTGCGCAGCGAGCAGGTCGACGGCAACGACCCCGCCGCCGTGCTCGCGGTGATGCGCGAGGCCTACGCCCACGCCCGGTCGGGCAAGGGCCCGGTCCTCGTCGAGGCGCACACCTACCGGATGGAGGCGCACACCAACGCCGACGACGCCACCCGCTACCGCACCGCCGACGAGGTCGACGAGTGGACCGGGCAGGACCCGATCGTCCGGCTCCAGGCATACCTCGTCGCGCAGGGACACCTCGACGACGCCCGCATCCAGGAGGTGCGCGACGAGGCCGAGGCCCTCGCCGCCGACCTGCGGACCCGCATGAACGCCGAGCCGACCGTGGAGCCGCTCGAGCTCTTCGACCACGTCTACGCCGAGCCGACGCCCCAGCTGCGCGAGCAGCGGGAGATGGTGCGTGGCGAGATCGACAGCCACGTCACCACCGAGGAGATGGAGGAGGCCCGATGAGCCAGACCCAGATCACACCTACGCCAAGGCGCTCAACACCGCGCTCCGCGACGCGCTCGCCGAGGACCCCGACGTGCTCATCCTCGGGACGTCGGCGCGCTCGGCGGTGTCTTCCGCATCACCGACGGCCTCACCAGGGACTTCGGCGAGGACCGCTGCGTCGACACCCCGCTCGCGGAGGCCGGGATCGCCGGCTTCGCGGTCGGCCTGGCCATGCAGGGCTTCCGCCCGGTCATCGAGATGCAGTTCGACGCCTTCGGCTACCCCGCCTTCGAGCAGGTCGTCTCCCACATCGCCAAGATGCGCAACCGCACCCGCGGGGCGCTCCCCATGCCGATCGTCATCCGGATCCCGTATGCCGGCGCCATCGGCGGCGTCGAGCACCACTGCGACTCCTCCGAGGGCTACTACGTCCACACCCCCGGGCTGCACGTCGTCACCCCCGCGACCCCGGCCGACGCCTACTCCCTGCTCCGTGAGTCGATCGCCTCGGACGACCCGGTGATCTTCATGGAGCCCAAGAGCCAGTACTACGCCAAGGCCGAGGTCGAGCTCCCCGCCACGACCGAGCCGATCGGCCGGGCCGCCGTGCGCCGGACGGGGTCGGACGTCACGATCATCACCTACGGCCCGCAGGTCGCCACCGCGCTCAAGGCGGCCGAGGTCGCGGCGGCCGAGGAGGACTGGGACGTCGAGGTCGTCGACCTGCGCACCCTCGTGCCCTTCGACGACGCGACCGTGGAGGCCTCGGTCCGCCGGACCGGCCGGGCCGTCGTGCTCGCCGAGGCCCAGGGCTTCGCCGGGATGGGAGCGGAGATCGCGGCCCGGGTGCAGGAGCGCTGCTTCCACTCCCTCGCCGCGCCGGTGCTGCGCGTCACCGGGCTCGACATCCCCTACCCGCCGCCCAAGCTCGAGCACACGCACCTGCCCGGGGTCGACCGGGTCCTCGACACCATCGCCCGCCTGCAGTGGGACGACGAGCCCGACCACACGCATACCCCGCAGGAGGTCTCGGCATGACGCAGGTCTTCCGGCTCCCCGACCTCGGCGAGGGCCTCACCGAGGCCGAGATCGTCGAGTGGCACGTGTCCGCCGGCGACGTGGTCGGCGTCGACCAGGAGGTCGTCACGGTCGAGACCGCCAAGGCCGCGGTGTCGGTGCCCTGCCCGTATGCCGGCACCGTCGCCCGCGTGCACGCCGAGCCCGGCCAGGTGCTCCCCGTGGGTGAGCCGCTCATCACGATCGGCGAGATCGGTGCCGACGGCAGCGCGGGGAGCGGTGACGACGCCCAGCCCTCCGGCGGCGCACCAGGGGGCCACGGCGGCGCGGACGGTGAGCAGTACCGCGAGGAGGAGCGGGCCGGCGCCCGGCTCCCCGAGGGCCAGGCCGCCGGTGAGGCGGGCGGTGGCTCGCAGGACGAGCCGGAGCGCCCGCTCATCGGCTACGGCGCGGGTGAGGGCCCCGCTCGCCGCACTGGCGGCGCCCGGCGCCGCCGCCGCGCGGCCACCCCGGCCACCCCGGCCACCCCGGCGACCACTACCCGTCCACCCCACCGAGCGCCGCAAATGGTCGCGGACCCACCCCACCGAGCGCCGCAGATGGTCGCGGACCCACCCCACCGAGCGCCCCAGATGGTGGGCGCGCGGTGCGGGTGATCTCCCCGCTCGTGCGCCAGCTGGCCCGTGAGCACGGCGTCGACCTGGCCCTGGTGCCCCCGGGCCCCACGGGCGTGATCCGCCGGGCCGACCTGACGGCATACCTCGAGCGTGGATCGGACCGGCCGGACGCCGGGCCGGCGCGCATCGCCGGTGCGGGCGCCGCGGGCCGCCCATCTGGCCACGGCGCGACGACGCGCATACCGATCCAGGGCGTCCAGCGCCTCATGGTCGAGCGCCTGAGCACCTCCCGCCGCGAGATCCCCGACGCCACGACCTGGGTCGATGTCGACGCCACCCGGCTGATGAAGACCAAGGACGCGCTCAAGACCGCCCGGCCCGACGCCGGGATCGGCGTGCTCCCGCTGCTGGCCCGGATCACCGTGGCGGGGCTGGCGGCCTACCCGGCGCTCAACTCCTCGGTCGACACCGAGGCCGGCGAGATCGTGCACCACGGTGCGGTCAACCTCGGCTTCGCGGCGCAGAGCCCACGCGGGCTCGTGGTGCCGGTCGTCCGCGACGCGCACGCCATGACGACGACCGAACTCGCGGCCGCGCTGCGTGAGCTGACCCTCAAGGCACGGGACGGCAAGCTCTCGCCGGCCGAGCTGACCGGAGGGACGTTCACGCTCAACAACTACGGGGTCTTCGGCGTGGACGGCTCGACGCCGATCATCAACCACCCCGAGGCGGCCATGCTCGGCGTGGGCCGGATCGTGGACAAGCCGTGGGTCCACCGGGGCAAGCTCAAGGTCAGGAAGGTCACCCAGCTGTCCTTCACCTTCGACCACCGGGTCTGCGACGGCGGCACCGCCGGCGGGTTCCTGCGCTTCGTGGCCGACTGCGTCGAGCAACCCGCCGCGCTGCTGGCCGACCTCTGAGGCGGCACGGGACAGAGGGGCGCGGGACCGAGCACCCCGCTGCCGCCTCGGAGGTCGTGAGCCAGCTGTCGGGCCGCCACACAACCTGGGCAAGCTGAATCGCCATACGACAGCAGTGCCATGGTGCCTCGTGCCCACTCAGCTCGCTCAGGTTGCGCCAGCCGGCGCAGTTCCCGACCTCAGGAGGCGAGGCGGAGCAGGGCCCTGAGCACGTCCTCGCTCACGGCGCCGGAGCCACCGGTGAGGACGACCCGCTCGGGCCCGAGCCGCTCGAGCGCCTCGCGGGTCGCGGTCGGCACCTTGTCCGGGCCGGTCAGGAGCACGGCGCCGCCCTTCGCGGCCGCCACCGGACCGGCCGCGAGCGCATCGGCGAAGGACACGCCGGCCCGACGTGCAGCACCTCGGCCGACTGGCCCGCGAGCAGGGCGGCCGTGGCATAGCGGTCAGCGCCGCCGATCCTCTGCACGCTGCGCCCGAGGTCACCCAGCTCCCGGGCGACCTTGTCGGAGACGGCGCCCTCCCCACCGACCACGACGATCCGGGCCGGGTCGAGGCGCCGCAGCGCGGCAGCGGTGGCCTCGGGGATCCCGTCCTGCCGCACGAGCAGGATCGGAGCACTCTGCTGCCCGGCACGGGCCGCGGCCGCGAGTGCGTCGGGGAAGCCCGCTCCCGTCGCGACGTAGACACTCCCCTGCTCCACGACCGGGTCCATCCCGGCCAGGGCCGCCGCCGTCTCGTAGCGGCTGCCCCCCGACACTCGGTCCACGGGCGCCAGGCGGGCGACCTGCTCCAGCACGCTCTGGGGCACGGCGTCCTCGCCGCCCACGACGACGACCTCGCTCGGCTGCAACCGCACCAGCGCCTCGCGCGTGACCGAGGGCAGCGCCGGGCCACCGGTCAGCAGCACGGCCTCCCCACGGGCGCCGGCCTTGGCCGCGGCGGCCAGCGCGTCCGGGAAGTCGCGGCCGCTGGTGAGGAAGACCCGCCCACCCGGTTCGGTGTCGCGGGAGAGCAGCGCCGCGGTGGCATACCGGTCCGCGCCGCCCACCCGGTCGACCGAGGGACGGTAGGCCGCCACCCCCGCCTCGTGCAGGCGCTGGTGCAACGGGTCGGTGAGGGTCGCGGTGTAGCTCGGGACGAGGTGCGAACCGCTGCCGTAGAGCTGGGCACGCCCGACCACCGAGGCGCACCGCGGGCTGAGGTATGACGTGGGGCAGACCCAGTCCCGGAGGTCGACGAAGAGCGCGCCCGGCACCCGCTCGGCCGCGTCGCGCATCGAGGGGTTGCCGCTGCGCGACTCCGGCAGCGACACGACGCAGGAGCGCAGGCTGTAGCCCTCCTCGAGCGCCTCGGCGACGCAGGCGGACGGGTTGCCGTCGCTCGGGACCGGGGAGTCCCAGAGGGCCACGACCTGCTTCACCCCGAGCTCGCGCAGCCAGGTCCAGGTGCGGGTGTAGCCGTCGGCGACGTCGCGCCGCATACCCCCGGTGATGACCATGTCCGGCGGGTTGGCGAGGAGGTGCGTGCGCAGCGCAGCCTTATAGGCGTCGCACTCGGGGTAGCTCGGCTCGGGCTCGTCGGCGAAGGAGCAGGCGAGCTTGGTGTACATCCGCAGCCGCCACCCCTCGCGCAGGGCGATCTCCTCGAGGGCGGGGAAGTATTGCCCCACCTTGGAGGATCCGAGGACGGCCACCTCCACGTCGCTGTCGACGTCGCCGTAGACACAGCCGGGACGCACGGTCGTGCCGGTGCGTCCCACGTGGCAGCCGTCGGCGTAGTAGGAGGGGTACATACGGGTCACCGCGGTCACCGGCGGGGTCATCGGCAGCACCGGTGGGCCCGGGGTCAGGTCGTCGAACTCCATGCGCGGCTCGCTCCACCCCTCGTCCCGCAGGGCACGCGCGCCGAGGTCGTCCTCGTCCCCGGTGAGCGCGGTCGCGGGCAGCCCGGTGAGGGCCAGCACGCCGGCCAGCAGGGCGGCGGCACAGGCACGCAGGGCGATCTCCGGGCGGCGGCGCCCGTGGCGGTGACGGAGGGACACACCGGGGATTCTACGGTCGCCGGGGTCTGGCACGATCTCGTCCGTGGAGCAGTCGGACGTCGTGGCGCTGGCGCTGGCCCGGCCGTGGGCGGACCAGGACTGGGCCGCACCCCTCCTCGAAACCTTCCCGCGGACCCTCGCGCAGACGGTGCACCGGTGGGGGCTGGTCATCGAGCGGGCGCACACCGACGGGGTCGGACTGCCGGTGCTGGAGGTGCGCCGGGGCTCGGAGCGGGCCGCGGTGAAGTTCGACGACGCCGGCACCGACCTGACCCAGCAGGTGCGGGTCATGACGGCGGCCGGGGGCCGTGGCTACTGCCGGGTGCTCGACCACGACCCGCAGATCGGGGCCGCCCTGCTCGAGCGCCTCGGCCCGTCGCTGGCGCGCACGACCCCGGACGGTCTGGCCCAGGTGGACGTGCTCGTGCGGCTGCTCGAGGCGGCCTGGGAGCTCCCGACCGAGGTGGCGCAGGCGGAGCAGCCGAGCGAGAAGGCCAGCCAGCTGCTCGCCATCGTGGAGACCGAGGTCGCCGAGGGCGGGTGGGTGCAGCGGCATACCTCGGCGTTCGACCGGGCGGGCCGCCTGGCCCGCGCCCTCGTCGCGGACCCGCACCCCGAGCGCGTGGTCGTCCACGGCGACGCGCACAGCCTCAACGCGCTGCAGCGACCCGGGGGCGGGTATGCCTTCATCGACCCGGACGGCTTCCTCTGCGAGCGCGACTACGACGCCGGCGTCGTGCTGCGCGACCTCATGACCGAGCTCGAGGCGATCGCCGGGGCCGACGGCGGGGCGGCGGTGCGGAACTGGCACCGGCGCCAGGTCGCGTCGGTGAGCGCCCGCCTGCGCCTGGAGCCGGACCGGGTGGACGCCTGGGCCTTCGTGGAGCGGGTGTCGACCGGCGTCTGGCTGCACCGGCTCGGCTACCGCGAGGAGGCGGAGCGCTGGCTGCGTTCCGCCGACCTCCTGGCGCCCGGCTGAGGGCCGGCACCCATGGGGCCGCCGTCCGCTACGGCTCCCCCAGCTCGGCCAGCACGGCCGGGAGGACCTCGTGCATGTCGCCGAGGACGGCATACCTCGCCTGGGTGACCATCGGCGCCTCACCGTCGGTGTTCACCGCGATGATCGTCTTCGACGAGCTGCACCCGGCCCAGTGCTGGATCGCGCCGCTGATCCCGCAGGCAAGGTAGAGGTCCGGAGCGATGCGGCTGCCGGTCTGACCGACCTGCTCGTGGTGGGGCCGCCAGCCGAGGCTCGTCACGACGCGGGACACGCCCACGGCACCGCCCAGCCGGGCGGCGAGGGCCTCGACGTCGGCGAACCGGTCCGCACCCCCGACGCCTCGACCGGCGCCGACGACGACGTCGGCGCCGGTCAGCGCCGAGGTGTCGCCGCCCTCGCGAGCCTCCAGCCGTACCACCTGCGCCGTCAGGTCCGCCTCGGTCAGTTCGACCGCGACCTGCTCGACCTGCGCCTCACCCGGCGTCGGTGAGGCCTCCGGCACCACCGCGTGCCCGGCGACCGACGCGATGGCTGGCGAGCCGGACAGCGCGACCCGCTCCAGGACCGCGCCGCCGACGACCTGCCGCTCGACCTCGACCGGGTCCTCCTGCACGACCGCCACGACATTGGTCGCCATCGGCACCCCGCGCGTCGCCGCGACGTGCGCCAGCACCTCGTTGCCCCGAGGCGTCCCACCGGCGACGAGGTATGCCGCACCGCCCGCCTCCACGGCGGCGCCGGTCACCTTCGCCCAGGCGCGGGCGGCATACCGCTCGAGCCGCTCGTCGCCGCAGACGTAGAGCGTGTCCACGCCCTGCTCCCGGCAGTGCGCGAGGACGGCCTCGTCCGGAGCACCCACCCCGCCGACCAGCACGGCAGCCAGCCCGGCGGCCCCGCCCGGCATCGCCCGCGCCAGCGTCAACGTCTCCCGGGAGACGACCGACAGGCCGCCCTCCGCACCCTCGTCGGGCTCCACGACCACCAGCACGCTCATCGCACGACTCCCATCTCCCGCAGCACCTCGACGAGGCGCGGCGCGGCGGCCGCCCCCTCGCCGAGCAGCTCGACGTTGCTCTCCGGCGGCGGCAGGACCCGCAGACCGAGCCGCCCCGAGCCCTGCGGCACCACCGCGGGCTCGACCACCTCGATCGGCGCCTTCTTGGCCTTCATCCGACCGCTGATGTTGGGGTAGCGCGGCTCCACGCCACCCTCCAGGACGGTGAGCACGGCCGGCAGCGGCAGGTCGTAGACCTCGGTGCCGGCCGCCGTCCCGACCCGCACGTCCACCCGGTCCCCGCTGATCGCGACCTGCTGAGCCCCGGCGACCACCGGACGGTCGAGCAGGTGCGCCAGCCGGATACCGACCTGGTGGTCACCGGTGTCGGCGGCGTCGTTGCCGACGAGGACGAGCCCGAAGCCCGACCCGCTCGCCTCCCGGGACCGCACGACCTCGGCGATCGCCGCGGCCACGTCAGCCGGGCCGTAGTCGTCGGCCACGGCGTCGACCCGCACCGCCTCGTGCGCCCCGACCGCCAGCGCCGCCCGCAGCTGTTCCACGCTGTCGTCGTCACCGAGGGTGAGGACGGTGACCGACCCGCCGCTCTCCCCGGCGACCGAGGCCGCGATCTCCACGGCGCACTCCTCGTGCGCGCTCATGGTGTAGCCGGCATACCGGCCGTCGACCGAGCTGCCGTCCGGCGTCAGAACCACCTCGCCGGAGGCGTCCGGCACCCGCTTCACGCAGACCAGGACGTCGGTCATCGGGAGGCCACCCCCACCGGCTCGGCGCCTGCCGAGGCGTCGGCATCGGCCTGCTCGAGCTCGGCATACCGACCCTTGACCCGCAGGTTGTCCGGGTCGAGCAGTGGCGTCGCGTCGATGCTCGCGACGGTCACGGGATAGAGCTCCTCCATGTAGGACACGGCCAGCTCGGTGCCGACGACGGCCTGCTCGGGCGGCAGGAAGGCCAGGAGCACGTGCTTGCCCAGGCTCGGGGCGGAGGCCGCCGAGGTGACGTAGGGGTGGTGGCCGTGGCCGTCGGTGAGGGTCTGGCCGTCGCGGGTGAGGATCGGCTCACCGCCGAGCATGTAGCGCTTCACCCCGCTGGCGCTGGTGTGGTCGTCGACGGTCAACGCGCACAGGACCGCCTTCGGCTCCTCCTGCGCCTGCGCGGTGATCGCCGCCTTGCCGATGAAGTCGGCGTCCTTGACCTTGGGTCGCTGCATGCCGGTCTCGGCGAGGGTGCGCTCGGAGTCGAGCTCGGCGCCGTAGGCCCGGTAGCCCTTCTCGATCCGGCCGGTCGCGGTGTAGACCCCGATCCCGACCGGCACCACACCGTGCTCCCGCCCGGTCTCGACGAGCCGCTCCCAGAGCGCCGCACCGGTCTCGATCGGGGCGTAGAGCTCCCAGCCGAACTCGCCGACGTAGGAGATCCGGGAGGCCAGCACCGAGAGCTCGCCCACCTCGATGAGCTTGCACGTCCCGAAGCGGAACGTCTCCGGCGACAGGTCGTCGTCGGTCAGCGCCCCGAGCACGTCGGCGGCCCGCGGGCCCCAGAGGCCGATCGTCGTCAGGGACGAGGTCAGATCGACCAGGGAGGCCCCCTCGGGCAGGTGGTCGGCGAACCACTTGGCGTCGACCATGCCGTGCGCCCCGCCGGTGACCGCGCGGAAGCGGTCGTGGGCCAGCCGCATGACGGTGAGGTCGGAGCGGAAGCCGCCCTGCTCGTCCAGGACCGGGGTGTAGACCACCCGCCCGATCGGCACGTCGGCCTGAGCGACGATGATCCGCTGCACCGCCTCCATCGCGACAGGGCCGACGATGTCGAAGATCGCGAAGGCGGTGAGGTCGACGATGCCGCCGCGGGCCCGCAGCGCGAGGTGCTCGGCGTTGATGATCGGGGACCACCAGCGCGCGTCCCACTCGTGCTCACGCGGCATGACCGCGTCGCCGAACTCCTCCAGCAGCGGCGCGTTGGAGGCATACCACTGGGGCCGCTCCCACCCGACGGCCTCGAAGAACTCCGCGCCGAGGGCCTGCTGGCTCTCCCACATCGGGCTCTTGCGCACCGGTCGGGAGCTGGACCACTGCTCCGCGGGGTGGACGATGCCGTAGGTCTTGTTGAACGCCTCGGACGTGCGTGCCCGGATGTGGGCGCGGGTGCGCTGGTGAGGGTAGAAGCGGGCGATGTCGCTGTGCCCCAGGTCGATCTCGGGTATGCCGTGGGTCATCCACTCGGCGACCGCCCGGCCGACGCCGGGCCCCTCCTTGATCCACACGGCGGCGCAGCTCCACAGCCCCTTGACCTCGGGGGTCTCCCCGAGCACGGGCGCGCCGTCGGGCGTGAGGGAGAGCAGGCCGTTGATGGCGTAGCGGATCTCGGCCCGCTCGTCGCCGAGCAGCTCGGGCATGAGCTCGAGGGCCTGCTCGAGCTGGGGGTCGAAGTCGTCCTCGGTGAAGGGCATCTCGGTCGGGCTCAGCTTGGCCTGGGCGATCGAGGGGATCTCGTCGGGCTCGTGCAGGATCGCGCGGTGCGCGTAGGAGCCGACCTCCATGTCGGAGCCGTGCTGGCGCTCGTAGCAGAAGGTGTCCATGTCGCGGATGATCGGATAGCTGATCTCCCCGGGCTTCTCCGCCAGCGGCTCGCACGGGCCGACCGAGATCATCTGGTGCACCGCGGGGGTGAGCGGGATGTGCGCGCCGGCCATCCGTGCCAGCCGTGGGCTCCAGACCCCGCAGGCGATGACGACGACCGGCGCCTCGATGTCGCCCTTGTCGGTCTGCACCGCGCTGATCCGACCCTCGGTGACGGTCATCCCCGTGACCTCGACGTTGGGGACGGTGGTGAGCACGCCCTTGGCCTGCGCCTTCTCCCGCATGATCGTCCCGGCGCGGAGGGAGTCGACGACGCCGACGCTGGGGGTGTAGAAGCCACCGACGATGACGTCGGGGTCGAGGAAGGGCACCAGCTCGGCCACCTCGGCCGGCGTCACCATTCGCGACTCGATGCCCCAGGCTTTGGCCGAGGACATACGCCGCCTCAGCTCCTCCATCCGCTCCTCGGTCCGGGCGACCTCGATGCCACCGGAGGTGGTGAGCACGCCCATCTCGTCGTACTGCCGCATCGAGTCCAGCGTCAGGTCGGTGATCTCACGGCTGTGGTCGACGGGGAAGATGAAGTTGGAGGCGTGCCCGGTGGACCCGCCCGGGTTGGGCAGGGGGCCCTTGTCGATCTGGACGATGTCGGTCCAGCCCAGCTCGGCGAGGTGATGGACCAGCGAGTTGCCGACGATGCCGGCCCCGATGACCAGGACGTCGCAGCGGTCGGGGAGGGAGGAGGTGCTCATGGTCGCCCTTCGTGGTGCGTATGGCGCAACTATGCGCGTATCACGCAACTAGTCTCATCCCGGGCGGGGCGGGGTGTCAAGGATCCGTGCGGCCGGATCGTGGCGTGGGTCGACGACGAGGGAGTATGCCGCCCGCAGGGCACCGCCGGGCCTCGGCCGGATGGGCCCGAGGGTGGGCTTTCCGCGGCCGACGCGAAGGGGCGGGGGGATGGGGCCTGCCGAGGTGGTCGGCGCGAGGAACTGCCCCCTCGCAGCACATCAGCCCCACGCGAACCGCAGTGCCAGGAAATCAGGCTGTGCGCCCTGCATATCCCCGGCAGATCCCCATATCCCGGCATCTTGTGGCATCTGTGACTCACGAGAGCCATCTGGGTCAGGGGGCGTCGCGCGGTTCGGGCCACCAGGGGACCTCGAGGTTGGCCACTTCGGTGAGGGCGACACCCTCGACCCCGCGCCGTGGATCAGGGTGAGGTCGGCCGCCATCCCTACGTGGGCGGCATCTTGTCGGCCGGGATCTCGCTGGGCCACCAAGCGGTGCGGCAGCCATCAGCGACGGTGGCCCGCACCGGCACCTGCCCCTGCTCGTGGAGAGTGACAGCGGTGACGTCATCCCCTACCCAGCCGCCGGCCATGACCACGGCCGGGGCCAGGCCGCTCACGCCTGGGTCGTGCGCCATCCCGTCGAAGTCCATGAGCGAAAGCGAGTCGGCGGCCGGGCGGTGGTCCACGTCGGTCGCGACGGAGATACCTGCCGCACCTCCACCCTCCGTCTCGGACCAGCAGTGGCCCGGGGCGAGCAGGGCACGGCGCACGAAGCGCAGGACCTCCGGCCCGGTCTCGGCGTAGAGCTGCCGGAACTGCACCTCGGCGTCCTCGCCCTGGTGCGTGTGCGTCATACCCCTCCCTGTCCGGCGGCCGGCGGCCTGTGACGTGGGCGCCCTGAAGTCAGCCGGCGCCGACCGTGCGGAAGCCGGTGTTGCCCGTCGAGGAGTCCGGGGTGTTGGCCGAGCGGGCGGCCACGCGGTAGCGGTTGCAGTAGGAGTCGTGGCACAGGTAGGAGCCCCCGCGGATGACCCGTGACCCGCCTGCGCCCGGACCGGTCGGGTCGACGGCGCGGCCCGCGCGCGCGACCTGCGCGTAGGTGCCGGGGTCGAACCAGTCGGCGCACCACTCCCACACGTTGCCGACCATCTGGACGGCGCCGTAGCCGTTGGGCGTGAAGGACGTCGCGGGCGCCGTGGTGAGGTAGCCGTCGGCCAGGTCGTTGCGGCGCGGGAAGTCGCCCTGCCAGATGTTGCAGCGCCACGCGCCCGAGGGGTCGAGCAGGTCGTCACCCCACGGGTAACGGGCGTGGGCGAGTCCACCGCGCGCGGCATACTCCCACTCCGCCTCGGTCGGCAGCCGGCGCCCCGCCCAGGCGCAGTAGGCGAGCGCGTCGTTCCAGCTCACGTGGACGACCGGGTGGTCACCCAGCCCGGTGAGGTCCGAGCGCGACCCACCCGGATGACGCCAGTCGGCCCCGCGCACGCCCAGCCACCACGGCGCTCCCGGCACCGGCCGGAGCACCTCCTCCGGGCGCGCGGCGAGCGCCAGGTGGAAGACCGCGGAGAAGCCGAAGGGCTCGGCCTCGATGCGCTGGCCGGTCTCCGCCACGAAGCGCGCGAAGTCGTCGTTGGTGACGGTGGTCGCGTCGAGGGAGAAGCCGGAGACGGTGACCTCGTGGACCGGGGTCTCGCCGTCGCCCGGGTGGCCGTCGCCGTGCGCGTCGCCACGGGCGAAGGTGCCGCCGGGCACGTCGACCTGCGGGACCGCATGTCGCCCGTGCACCGGGTGTGTGCCGGAGGGCACGGCGACGGGTCGCTGGACTGCGGCGGGCCCTCGGCCCGGGCTGCAGCAGTGGTCGCTCACGTCGGTCATCGTCCACCCGGGCCGGCGGGGCCCCGGTCAGGCCCGGTGCCAGCCCAGGCGCGCGGAGACGTCACCGGCCGCCTGCAGGAGCAGCGGCAGGAGCTCCTCGACGCGCGCCTGGTCGATGCGGAAGCTCGGCCCCGAGACGCTCACCGAGGCGCAGATCTCGCCGTGCGCGTTGCGCACCGGGGCCGCCACCGCGGTGAGCCCCACGTCCAGCTCGTCCCGGGCGACGGCATACCCCCGGGTGTGGACGTCGGCGACCATCTCCTCGAGGGTGTCCGGGTCGGTGACGGTGCTGTCGGTGTATGCCGTGAGCTCGCCCCACGTGACCCGGCGCTCCTCGGGCGTCAGCTCGCTGACGAGGACCCGGCCGTTGGACGTCGCGTGCAGCGGGATGTGCTGGCCGACCCAGTTGTAGGAGGTGATCGTGGACGGCCCGATGACCTGGTCGATGTAGAGCGCCGAGCGGTCACCGAGGACCGCGAGGTTGACCGTCTCGTTGGTCTGCGAGGCGAGCAGGCGGCACACCGGGCGGGCCTCCTGCACGAGGTCGAGGCGGGCGCTCGTGGCGCCCGCGAGCCGCAGGATGCCGATCCCCAGCCGGACCCGACCCCGCTCGGCCGGTTGCTCGACGAGGTCGTGCGCCGCGAGGGCGGCGACCAGGCGGCTGGCGGTCGACTTGTGGACACCGAGCTCGGCGGCGACCTCACCCACCCCCGCCTCGCCGGCGCGGGCCAGGATCTCCAGGATCGTCAGGGCCCGGTCGACGGACTGCACCGCCCCCTGGGTGCGGGCGTCGCCCGAGGCGGACCGACCGGACTCGGCGTCGTTGCGCATGCCGCAACCCTACGCGGCCCCACGCTGGAGCGGTGGGCGCGCGGCGCGCCGGTCGGGTCAGGCGCCGTCGTCGAGCTCGCGGATGCGGGCGTTGAGGTAGCGCTGCTCGGGGATGCTGCGGGTCAGGCGGGCGGCGGTGGCGAAGCTCGCCCGGGCGCCGGGGCGGTCCTCGAGCCGCTGCAGCAGGTGGCCCCGCACCGCGTGGACCCGATGCCACCGCTCCTCCTCGAGCTCGTCGAGGAGGGCCAGCCCCACGTGCGGCCCGTCCACCTCGGCGCTCGCGGTCGCCAGCGCCAGCGTCGTCGCCGCGGAGGGTGCCACCGCGTCGAGCATGCGGTAGAGCGCGAGGATCTGCGGCCAGTCGGTGTCCTGCGCCGTGGCCGCCTCGGCGTGCACCGCGGCGACCGCGGCCTGCAGCTGGAACGCCCCGACCTCGCCCACTGGAAGGCATACCTCCAGCAGCTGCACCCCCTCACGGATCAGCGCGGCGTCCCAGAGGTGGCGGTCCTGGCGGTCCAGCGGCACGAGGTCCCCGCGGGCGTCCACCCTCGCCGGCGACCGGGCGTGGGTGAGCAGCAGCAGGGAGAGCAGGCCGGCAGTCTCCGGGTCCTGCGGAGCGACGCGGTGGAGCAACCGGGCCAGCCGCACCGCCTCCTCGACGAAGGCCCGGCCGATCACCGCGTCACCGGAGCTGCGCTGGTGGCCCTCGGTGAAGACGAGGGAGACGACGTGGCGCACCGCGGCCAGCCGCTCGGGCAGCTCGGCGGGCGGAGTCGGGCCGAAGCCGGCGACCCGCTGCACCAGCGTCGCCCGTGCCCGGCTGATCCGCTGCGCCATCGTCGCCTCCGGCACGAGGAAGCCGGCCGCGATCTCGCGCGTGCTGAGCCCGCCGACGGCCCGCAAGGTCAGTGCCACGCGGGAGGACGGCGACAGCGCCGGGTGGCAGCACCGCAGCATCTGGTCGAGCAGGTCGTCCAGGGCGGGTGTCTGCTCGACCTCGAGATCGGCGGGCCAGCCCTCGGCACCCCGGTGCACCGCGTGGTCCTGGCGGGCCACGACCTCCTCTCGTCGGCGCCGGGCGCCGTCGGCCCTCATCTGGTCGGTGAGCCGCCGCGAGGCGACCCGGATCAACCACCCGCGCGGCGCATCGGGCACACCCTCGCGCGGCCACTGCTCGAGGGCGGCGATGAGGGCCTGCTGCGCGGCGTCCTCGACGTCAGCGGCATCGGTATGCCGTCGCGACAGGGCGGCCAGGACGTGCGGGCGCTCGGTGCGCCACACCTCCTCGACCGCCCGTGCCGCCGCCGACGAGGGCTCGACAGGCTGCGCCCCGGGGGACTCAGTCGACGTCACCACCACCACCCATGACCGGGCGCAGCTCGATCGTCTCCCCGGGTGCACCGAAGCCCCCGGCGATCTGCTCGGCGCGCTCCTGACTGTCGACGTCGATGAGGAAGAACCCCGCCAGGTGCTCCTTGCCCTCGGCGTAGGGCCCGTCGGTGATCACCCGCTCGCCGTCCCGCCAGCGCAGGAGCCGGGAGGCGGCCGGGTCACCGAGGGCCTCCGCGGTGACGAGCTCGCCGGAAGAGCTGATCTCGGTGAGCAGGCGACCGAAGTCGGCCTCCGAGGCATCGCGCTCCTGCTGGGTCTGGTCCTGCGCGCCGGGCAGGAAGTCGCTGGTCGGGTGGCCCCAGGGCTGGGGGTTGGACTGGATGAGGATGACGTACTTCATGGTGCTCCTTGGGACTCGGGCGACGGACGGGTGCCGACGCTCTACGGGGACGTCGGAACGGCGGCAGGCTTCTCGACACGCCCCCCACGATCAGCTCGGGCGCCGCGACTCACCCCACCTCGAGGGTCTCCACCGACAGCACGGTGGGCAGGTGTCGGGCGATCTCGGCCCAGCTCTCTCCCTCGTCCGGGCTGGCGAAGACCGACCCGGTGTTGGTGCCGAAGTAGAGGCCCGCGGGGTCACCGGTGTCGCCGGCCATCGCCTGGCGGAGCACGGTGAAGAAGCAGGCCTCCTGCGGGAGTCCGTCGCGCTGCGCCTCCCACGTGGACCCACCGTCGGTGGAACGCCAGACCGCTGCTGCCGCGTCGGGCGGGTAACGCCCCTCCATGTCGCCGTTGAGCGGGATCGTCCAGATGGTGTCGGGGTCGCGCGGGTGGACCCGCATCGGGAAACCGAAGGTCGAGGGCAGCCCGGCGGTGATGTCGGTCCAGGTCAGGCCGCCGTCGCCGGAGCGCCATACCCCGACGTGGTTGCGCTGGTAGAGCACGTCCCCCGGGCCCGGAGCCCGCACGATGTGGTGCACGCACAGCCCGACCTCGCCACCGCCGGGGCCGCCCGGGTGGTCCGCCATGGCCCCGGCATCCGGCTCCTCGGCGAGGGCGAGGGAGTTGCGGCGCTCCCACTGCCCGCCGGCGTCCTTGGAGGCGAAGACCCCCGCCGCCGAGATGCCGAGCCACAGCCGGGTCGGGTCGCCCGGGTCGGCAAGGACGGTATGCAGCACCAGACCTGCGGCGCCGGGGTTCCACTCCTGTGCCGACGGGTGCTTGCGCAGGCTCTCCACCTCGGCCCAGGTCACCCCGCCGTCGTCGCTGGCCAGCAGTGCCGCCGGCTTGGTCCCGGCATACACCCGGTCGCCGGCGACCCCGAGGGACCACACCTGGCTGAACTCCGCGCCGAACGGCTCCTGCCCCTGCGTCCAGCCGACCATCGCGGCGAACTCGGGGTCCTTCGAGGCCCAGGCATCCATCTGCCCCGTGCTCAGCTTGGCGAGGGTCCAGGAGTGCCCGCCGTCGGTCGAGCGCCAGACTCCAGCCCCGGTCCAGTCACCGCCACCACCGGCCCAGAGGGTCCCGGTCGCGGGGTCGCCGACGACGTGGTTGATCGGCCAGCCGTCGCAGAACGGCCCGCGCACCGACCAGGCACCCTCGGCGCCCGAGTCGAGGATGAACGCCCCCTTGGTCGTCCCCACGAGCAGACTCGGTCGTGTCCTCATCATGCTCCCTCTCTGCGTCGCCGACGATGGCTGCGCGGACGGCTCGATCCTGGCACGAGGCACCGACACCTGTCAGGAAGCGGTCCCGGCCTGCGCCTTGCGGAGAGGATCCGTACACGCGCGTGCTCACCCTCCGCACCCGCACCCGGTGGCGGGAGGCTGGGCAGGCCGGTCAGCCCGAGGTCCGCGTCCCTACCGGCGGCTCCGCGTCGCAATCGGCCCAGACCTCAACCAGCTCGACGATGACGCCCTCTCGTGCGGTGACGAACATCGCCACCTCGAAGTGCGCCTCCTGCCCGTCGACCGTGCCGGTGGTGTGAACGCGAGCAGCAGCTCGCTCACCGACACCGACCACGTCCTCGAGCCACATCCGACCGAAGCCGGGGTAGTCGGCGTTGAAGCGCACCCAGGACTCCCGGTCGAACGTCTCTCCGGTGTGCACCAGGCGGATCCGGACGTCCGGCGCCAGGAGCGACGGCAGGTCACCCCACCGGCGGTCATCGATCGTCTCGATCAGGGTCCGGACCAGCGCGACGGTATCCATGCCCTACAGACTAGGGACACCGAACGACATACCCCCGCACTTCCGACCGCCCGGGGAGGATCCGTGCACCTGCGCGGATCCTCGACAGCCACTGGCCGGCCGGCGCCGATCACCCTGCCCCCTGCCCGGCCCCCCCTGCCCGGCCCCCAGCCCCTCCGCTCAGTCCCCGAGCTCGGCCCGGCGCCGCACGACGTAGGCCTCCAGCTCCTCCTTGACCGCGGGGTCCAGCGGCGGCGCCTCGTAGGCCTCGAGCCGTGACGCCACGACCGCGCCCGCCCGGGTCGCGGTGTCCGGCGAGCCCTTGCCGCTCCAGCGCTCGAAGTTGTCGGCGCTGGAGAGGAACGGGCGGTAGAAGCAGGTGCGGAAACGCTCCATCGTGTGCATCGCGCCGAGGAAGTGCCCGCCGTGCCCGACCTCGACGTGGGCGTCGAAGGCCAGGCTGCCCTCGTCGATCTCCAGCGGCTTGAACTCGTGCTGCAGCATCTCCAGGATCTGGCAGTCGACGACGAACTTCTCGAAGCTCGACACGAGCCCGCCCTCCAGCCACCCGGCCGAGTGCATGACCCAGTTGGTCCCGGCCAGGAAGGTCGGCAGCAGCGTCATCGTCGCCTCGTAACCCGCCTGCGCGTCCGGCACCTGCGAGGACGTCAGCCCACCCCCACCGCGGAACGGCAGCCCGAAGTGCCGGGCGATCTGGCCGGTGCACAGCAGCCCCAGCCCCGACTCCGGCGTGCCGAAGGTCGGCGACCCGGACTGCATGTCGATCGTCGACAGGAAGGACCCGAAGATCACCGGCGTCCCCGGCCGGATCGTCTGCGCGAGCGCGATCCCGGAGAGCGCCTCGGTGATCTGCTGGGTCAGCGCCGCCGGGATGGTCACAGGCGACATAGCCCCCATGAGGATGAACGGCGTGAGCACGACCGGCTGGGCGGCGCGGGCATACTCGAAGAGCGACTCGAGCATCCGGTCGTCCCAGCGCAGCGGGCTGTTGCAGTTGATGAGCGAGATCGACGCCGGGGTCTGCTCGATCGCCTCCCGGCCACCGAAGAGGATCTCGCCCATGGCGATGACGTCGCGGGCATTCTCGCCGGTGACCACATTGCCCATGTAGATCTTGTCGGTCTGCGTCATGAGCGCGAGCGTCATGTCGAGGTGGCGGGAGTCCAGCGGCAGGTCGTTGGGCTCGCAGACGACCCCGCCCGCCGAGTCGAGCACGTCGAAGGTCTGCGCGAGCCGCGCGAACCGCTGGAAGTCGTCGAAGGTCCCGTCGCGCCGGGCCTCGCCCTCGCGCACGAAGGGCGGGCCGTAGACCGCGCCGAAGGCCATGCTGTCGCCACCGATATGCACCGAGCGCTCGGGGTTGCGCGCCTGCACGTCGAACTCGTGCGGCGCCTTGGCGACCTGCTCCAGCACCCACTCCGGGTCGAGGTATGCCGTCTCCCCCTCGACCTTCTGCCCCGCCTGGCGGAAGAGCTCCAGGGCCTCCTCGCTGGCGAACTGCACGCCCACCTCGGTCATCAGCCGGCGCCAGGCGCCGTCCAGCTGCTCCATCGCCTGCTCCGAGAGCACCTCATACCTCGGCATGCGGTTGACGAACATCGCTCCTCCTCCCCGTCCCCGGTGGCCCGGGCGACGCGCCGGACGACACACCCTTGCGTCGTCTCACGATATGGGCATACGCTCCCACATAGTGAGAACTCAGGGAAGAGGGACACGAAAGATGGCGACCCAGGGGACC
The DNA here is from genome assembly GCF_008001015.1 of Serinicoccus profundi. Taxonomy (NCBI): domain Bacteria; kingdom Bacillati; phylum Actinomycetota; class Actinomycetes; order Micrococcales; family Ornithinimicrobiaceae; genus Serinicoccus; species Serinicoccus profundi. Next base: position 3,070,399 of record NZ_CP042862.1, read on the forward strand.
CAGGCGATCGACCGAGCGGCCGATCTCGTCGTGCGCGTCGTCCAGTCCCCCGACCCGCTCTCGACCCCCGAGCTGGCGCAGGCCACGGGCCTGGCCCGCTCGACCGTCTCCCGGTTGCTCGCCGCGCTGGAGCGCTCCCACCTCATCTCGCGCGACGTCGAGGGCCACGGCTACCTCCCCGGGCCGCTCTTCGAGCAGTACGCCGCCCGCACCGACACGCGCGAGTGGCTCGCCCGCGAGGCGCACTCGACGATGGCGGCGCTCAGCGACGCCACCGGCGAGACCATCAACCTCGGCGTCCCCGTCGGCGGCGCGGTCGTCCAGATCGCCCAGGTCGACTCGACCTTCATGATCGGCAGCCGCAACTGGGTGGGCGTCGACCTGCCGGCCCACTCCTCCTCCCTGGGCAAGACGTTGTATGCCTTCGGCGCCCTCGACCTGCCCGCGCAGCTCGAGGCGCTCACCGAGCGCACGGTCACCGACCCGGACACGCTGCGCGCCGAGTTCGAGGTCATCCGCCGCCGTGGCTGGGCGACCACCGTCGACGAGCTCGAGGTGGCGCTGACCGGCATCGGCGCGCCGGTCCGCCTGCGCGGCCGCCTCGTCGCCGCGCTGGGCGTCTCCGGCCCGACCTCCCGCCTGTCCGGCCGGCTCGACGAGCTCGGCCGCCTCGTCTCCCGGCACGCGGACGACCTGTCCGCGCGCCTCACCGAGCCGCACATGATGAAAGGTGCCTCATGACTCCCGACGAGATCCTGCAGGGCCTCTACGACCGCACCCTGGTGGGCAACGGTCCCGGCGTCCTGGAGCTGACCCACGAGGCGTTGGGCATGGAGATGGAGCCGCAGGTGCTCCTCTTCGACGCCCTCATCCCCGCGCTGGAGGAGGTCGGCGCCCGCTTCGAGCGGGGTGACTTCTTCGTGCCGGAGATGCTCATCGCCGGCAAGGCGATGGCCGGGTCGATGGAGGTCCTGCGCCCGCTGCTGGCCGACACCGGGGTGCAGACGGTCGGCACGTTCCTCATGGGCACGGTCAAGGGCGACGTCCACGACATCGGCAAGAACCTCGTCAACATCATGCTCGAGGGCGCCGGCTTCGAGGTGATCGACCTCGGGGTGCAGGTGGCGCCGGAGAAGTTCGTCGCCGCGATCGAGGAGCACCAGCCCGACGTCGTCGGCTTCTCCGCCTTCCTCACCACGACGATGCCGATGTTCAAGGCCAACATGAACGCCCTGGAGAAGGCGGGCATCCGCGACGACGTCATCGTCATGGTCGGCGGCGCCCCCGTGACCCAGGAGTATGCGGACGCGGTCGGCGCCGATGGCTACGCCGCGGACGCCTCGGCCACGGTGAAGAAGGCCAAGACCCTGCTCAAGGACCGTCGCGCCCGCGCCGGGGCGGCGGTGCCGGTATGAGCCCGGCCTGGGGGTCGGCCGCGCTGGCCGGAGGCCCGCTGCACACCGTGCTGCGCTCGGCGACCGCGGAGGTCGTCATCGGCTCGGACCAGAAGTTCTGCGTCATCGGCGAGCGGATCAACCCGACCGGCCGCAAGACCTTCCAGCTGCAGCTGCGCGAGGGCGACCTGTCGGCCATCGAGAAGGACATCGAGGCCCAGGTGGCGGGCGGGGCGGACGTGCTCGACGTCAACATGGGCGTCCCGCTCACCGACGAGGCGGACCTGCTCGTCCGCGCCATCCAGCTCGTGCAGGCGCGCTGCGACCTGCCGGTCTGCATCGACTCCTCGGTGATCGAGGCGCTCGAGGCCGGGCTCGAGGCATACCAGGGACGGGCGCTGGTCAACTCGGTGACCGCCGAGGACGAGCGCCTCGAGGCGATCCTGCCGCTGGTCAAGAAGCACGGTGCCGCCGTCATCGCGCTGCCCAACGACGCCGACGAGATCCCGATGGAGTCGGGCAAGCGGCTGGAGCTGGTCGAGAAGATCGTGCGCGTCGCGACGCAGGAGTACGGCATCGCCATCGAGGACATCGTCATCGACCCGCTCGCCATGCCGATCGGCGCGGACTCCACCGTCGGCATCACCACGCTGGAGACGATCGCGGGCGTGCACGAGCGGTGGGGGCTCAACATGACGTGCGGCGCGTCCAACGTGTCCTTCGGTATGCCCGGTCGGCACGCGATCAACGGCGCGTGGCTGCCGCTCGCGATGGCGGCGGGGATGACCAGCGCGATCATGGACGCGCGCACCCCCGAGGTGGTCGGCGCGGTCCGGGCGGCGGACCTGCTGCTCGGGCACGACGAGTGGGGTATGTCGTGGATCGGCGCCCACCGCGCGCGGCAGGCGGCCGCGGCGACGTGAGGCAGCCGCAGGCCGGAGCCGGCACCGCCCAGGGCGCGGTGATCCGGGCGGCGGGTGCTGCCGCGGAGCTGGACGACGCCTCGGGGAGCGTCGCGGAGACGACGCCCGAGCGGGTCGACCTCACGTATACCCCGTCGGGCACCACGGTCCGGGTGCCCAGCGGGGTCAACCTCTTCGAGGCGGCGAGCTGGAACGGCATCGCCGTCGACTCGACCTGCGGTGGCCACGGGACATGCCGCAAGTGCAAGATCCAGGTGACCGAGGGCGAGCGGCCGCCGGTGCTGCCGCAGGACGAGCGCACCTTCTCCCCCGGCCAGCTCGAGGCCGGGTGGCGACTCGGGTGCCTGGCGCTGGCGCGGTCCTCGCTCACCGTCGACGTGCCGCCGCTGACGACGCGTCCCAAGGCCTCGACCGTCGGCGTGGGCCGCCAGGTGATCCTGCGGCCGTCGGTGCAGAAGCGTTACGTCGAGCTCGAGGAGCCGACCCTGGCCGACCAGCGCCCCGACCTCGCCCGGCTGCTCGACGCGATCGAGGACCTCGAGCCGACCCCCGAGCTGCACGCGCTGCGCCGGGTCGGGACCGCGCTGCGAGCCGCGGACTACCGGGTGACCGCGGTGGTTGCCGACGACCGGCTCATCGACGTCGAGGAGGGCGACACGACCGGGCGGTCCTTCGGGATCGCCGTCGACCTGGGGACGACGACGGTCGTCGCGACGCTCATGGACCTCACGACGGGCACCCCGGTGGCGGTCGCCTCGATGCTCAACGCGCAGCAGCCCTTCGGCGGCGACGTCATCTCCCGGATCAGCGCGACGATGCTCGACCCGCAGGCGCTGCCGCGGCTGCGCGTCCGCGCGCACGAGACGTTGGCCGAGCTCGCCGCGGAGGTGTGCGCCGAGGCCGGGGTCGAGCCGCGGGAGGTGTATGACGTCGCGATCGCCGGCAACGCCACGATGGTCGCGCTGCTGCTGGGCCAGGACCCCGAGCCGCTCGGCGTGGCGCCGTTCATCCTCGCCACCCACCGGTGGCCGCTGGTGCCGGCGGGTGAGGTCGGGCTCGGGGAGGCCGTCCACCCTGCAGCCAAGGCGTTCCTGCACCCGGCGCTCGGTGCCTACGTCGGCGGCGACATCGTCGCGGGCATCCAGGCCTCGGGCATGGACCGCGACTCGCGGGTCCGCCTGATGATCGACATCGGCACCAACTGCGAGATCGTGCTCTCCGACGGCACCCAGCTGGTGTCGACCGCAGCGCCCGCAGGGCCGGCCTTCGAGGGGGCCTCGATCCGGTGCGGGATGCGGGCCGCCGACGGCGCGATCGAGACGGTCAAGCTCCTCGCAGAGTGGCCGGAGCCGGCTGACGGCGACGAGCCCTTGCCGGACCCGGTGCAGCTCGGGGTCATCGGGGACGTCGAGCCGCGCGGGCTGTGCGGGTCGGGCCTGGTCGACGCTGTGGCCGAGCTCAGCCGGGTCGGGCTGCTGGACTCCTCGGGCCGACTGCTGGACGCCGAGGCCGCGCGCGCGGTGGCGCCCGCGCTGGCCGACCGGCTGGCCAGCGTCGGTGACGCGGGCGAGCGGGTCTTCGTGCTGCACCGCGAGTCCCCCGACCTGCCCGCCGCCGAGTCGGTCTACCTCTCCCAGCGCGACGTGCGCGAGCTGCAGTTCGCCAAGGCCGCGATCTCCACGGGGTGGACGCTGCTGCTGGAGGAGGTCGGGCTGGAGCCGCGGGAGGTCCAGCAGGTGCTGCTGGCCGGGTCCTTCGGGTCCTACCTCTCACCGGCGGCCGCCGTGCGCATCGGCCTGGTGCCCAAGCTGCCCACGCTGCGGATCGTCGCCGCCGGCAACATCGCCGGGGAGGGCGCCAAGATGGTGCTGCTCTCGGCGACCGAGCGGACCGGCGCCGACGCCCTGCTCGAGGGGGTGCGCTATGTCGAGCTCTCGGACCGCAGCGACTTCAACGACCGCTTCGTCGACCAACTCGCCTTCCCCTCGACCTGACTCGAGCATCGCGGCGACCGACCGGCGCCGTGGACCCGACGCCCTCCCGCTGCGCGTCGAGGGCGCCCGGGTCGCACTCGTGGCGTGCGGCGCGCTGGCGACCCACGCCGCTGCCGCGGCGGCACGGCATACCCCCGCGTTGCCGGTCGACGTGCACCCGCTGCCGCCGCTGCTGCACAACCACCCCGCGCGGATCGCGGCCGAGGTCGAGGCGGTCATCGACCGGCTGGCCGGCCGCTACGACCGGGTGATCGTGGGGTATGCCGACTGCGGCACCTACGGCGCCCTCGACGAGCTCTGCGCGCGACGCGGGGTGGCGCGACTGCCGGGGCTGCACTGCTACGACCTGTATGCCGGGGAGGCGCGGATCGCCCAGCTCATGGAGGAGGAACCGGGGACCTACCTGCTCACCGACTTCCTCGTCCGCAGCTTCGACCGGACCGTGTGGGCCGAGCTGGGCCTGGACCGCCACCCGGAGCTGCGGGACGACTACTTCGGCCACTACACCCGGTGCGTGTGGCTGACGCAGGAGCCGGAGCCCGACGCCGAGCTCACCACACAGGCGGAAGCCGAGGCCGACCTCACCCGGGCGGCGCAGCGGGCCGCGGCGCTGCTCGGGCTGCCGCTCCAGCTGGAGACCACCGGTCTGACCGGCCTCGACGACGCCCTGGCCCGCCTCGTCCTGGCTGACGACGCCTGACCCCCCAACCCCACCGAGCGCCGCAGATGGCTCCCCCTGACCCCACCGAGCGCCGAGGATGGTCGCCCCTGACCCCACCGAGCGCCGAGGATGGTCGCCCCTGACCCCACCGAGCGCCGCAGATGGCTCCCCCTGACCCGACCGAGCGTCGCAGATGGTTCCCCCTGCCCCCACCGAGCGCCGCAAATGGTTGTGCTGCTGACCATCTGCGGCGCTCGGTCGTGCGTGAGCCGACCATCTGCGGCGCTCGGTCGGACCTAGGGTCGGCGCAGGTCGGCTGCCCGGGAGAGCTGCTCGCGGCGCCACGCCTCGGTCTTCTCGACCTGGTTGAAGCTGTAGAGGTGCAGGCCGCCGATCCCCAGCCGCTCGGTGCCGGCGAGCGCCGCGACCCGGTGGGCGAAGCGGGTGGTGGTGAAGCCGGGGAGCGCGATGCGGGTGAAGACGCCGTGCTGCTTGCGCAGGAAGCGCATGGAGTCACCGACCCCGATGACCGTCGCCATCTTGAGCAGCTTGGCCGGGTCGACCGGACCGGGCACGCCGATCCAGACCGGCTGCTCGATCCCGCGGCGCCGGATCCGCTCCAGCCACCGGCCGACCTGCTCGTCGTCGAAGGTCATGTTGGAGACGATGTCGGTGGCGTAGCGCCGCTTGTCCCACATCGACTGCACGATGACGTCGTCGTCGATGCCCGGGTGGGACTCGGGGTAGCCGGTGATCCCCACCCGCTCGAACGGCCGGCCCAGCTCCTCCAGCTCGATCAGCAGGTCGAGGGCGTTGGTGAAGGCGGTCTCGGTGGGGGTCGCGTCACCGCCCGGCACGAAGATCTCGGTGACCCCGGCGGCGCGGAGCCGGGCGACGATGTCGGGCAGCTCGGCACGCCCCACCATCCGCGCGGCCAGGTGCGGGACGACGTGATAGCGGTCCGCCAGCTCCTCGGTGAGGGCCAAGGTGGCCTCGAGGCCCTTGGCCGGGGAAGCCGTGACGGTGACGGTGCGCCCGGGCTCGACGTGGGCGTGCACCTGCTCGGCGATCGAGCCGGTCGGCAGGATCTCCAGGCGTGCTCCCCGCAGCAACCCCTCCAGCGCCACGGAGGGGCATTTGTTGCTCATCATGCAACGTGATTCGTCATACGCACAACAGCAGCGTACGAGTACGCCGAGGCCGCTGACAAGACCTTCGCGGTATGGCGCTCTGACGTCAGCCGCGTAGGTGCCGCCCGAGGAAGGTCAGCGTGCGGGGCCAGGCCGCCGCGGACGCCTCGGCGTGGAAGAACGCCGGAAGCGGGTTGTCGAAGGCGTGACCCGCACCGTCGTGCCAGACGAACTCCACGCCGTCGCGCGCCACGGCTCGTTCGATCTCCTCGACCGTCTCCCTCGGGATGAAGGCGTCGTCCGTGCCCCAGTGGTGCAGGCTCGGCGCAGTGACCTGCGGCGCCAGGTCGAGGAGCCCGGGGAGCGCCGAGCCGTAGTAGGAGACGAGGGCGTCGACCGACGTCTGCGCGGCCGCGGCGAAGGCCACCCCGCCGCCGTAGCAGAAGCCGACCAGACCGACCCGCCCCTCGACGGCACCGCGGAGGTGTTCGACGGCGGTCACGGTGTCCTCCACCGCGCCGTCCCAGTCCGTCCTGCCCATCAGCTCCATGCCGTGCTGCAGCATCTGCTCACCGCTCCCGTCGACCTCGTGGTCCGGGATGCGCCAGTAGAGTTCGGGGACGTGCACCTCATACCCCGCCTCGGCCAGATCTCGAGCCCGGTCCCGGATGTAGGGCGAGACGCCGAAGATCTCCTGGACGAGCACGATCCCCGCGTGCGCCGGGTCATCGGGGCGGAAGCGGTGGACCGGCAGGTCGCCGTCCGGACGGGGCAGGGTGAAGACGTCCTCGGTAGGCATGAGCACAGTCTGCGGGCAGCGCGTCAGGCCCGCGAGCGGGGAGCCGCAGCGATGTCGGTATGCGTGAAGTCGGACCCCACGAAGAGCAGCGGCTCGCCAGCCTCCACCGCGAGCGCGTAGGAGAAGCAGTCGCCGAAGTTCAGTCGTGCCGGCGACCCCGAACCGCGACCGAATCGGCGGTAGGCGAGTCGCGCGACCTGAGCCTGGCGGGCGCTGACCGGCACCACCGTGATCTCCAGGACGTCCAACAGGTGGTCGAGCCGCTCCCCGTGGGCGGTGGAACGCGCGTCGGCCACGATGCCGACCTCCACCAGCGTTGCGGCAGAGATACGGCTCGGCGAGGCGGCCAGCACGCGCAGCAGGTCCTCGGCACCGGGCTCCTGCTGCAGGACTGCCATGACGGCAGAGGAGTCGATGATCACCGCGGCAGGCCGGTCAGCTCGTCGTAGAGGTCATCCGGCTCACGGATGGCGCGTCCGGCCAGGCCGGGATCCGCGGCGTACTCGGCGAGGATCTGGTGCGCGAGGTCCAGCTTGCGCCCCTGGGACACCGTCGACGGGTCGGCCCCGTAGTCCGCGAGCAACCGGGTCAACGCCTCCTCGATGACACTGGTCTGGCTCCGGCCGGTGATCCGAGCCGCCTCCCGCGCCAGGGCGTGGACGCGGTCGTTCTTGATGTTGAGGCTCACGGGTAGAGGGTAGAACATCGGTCATCTACCGTCTACCACACGGGTGATGGCCGCGGACGGTCCGTCGGTGGGCGCGGATAGGGTCGGCGCCGTGACCTTGTTCGTGCACCGCGACACCAGCACGGCGAAGCTGGCCGATGGCCTCGCTGACCTGCTGGCGACACCGCTGCCCGATCCGTTCGCGCAGGAGGTCGTCGCGGTCCCCGCCAAGGGGGTGGAGCGCTGGCTCGCGCAGCGCCTGTCGCACACGCTCGGCGCCGGCACCTCGGGGCACGACGGGGTCTGCGCGGGCGTCCGCTTCCTCAACCCCCACTCGCTCGTGGCGATGGTGCTCGGCATCGAGCGCGACGACCCGTGGCACCCCGACCGCCTGGTCTGGCCGGTGCTCGAGGCGATCGACGGGAGCCTGTCCGAGACGTGGGCCACCACCCTGGCCACGCACCTGGGGTATGACGCTTCGGGCGCGGAGGGTGAGCTGCGCCGTGGTCGACGGTATGCCGTGGCGCGCCGATTGGCGGGCTTGTTCGCCGCGTATGCCGGGTCGCGTCCGGCGATGCTCACCGACTGGCGTGAGGGCGGCGACGGGGACGGCCTCGGCAGCCCGGTCGACGCGGACCTCGCCTGGCAACCACCCCTGTGGCGGCGGGTGCTCGCGCGGGTCGACGCCGAGCCGCCCGATGTGCGGCAGGCCCGGGTGGTGCAGGCCCTGCGCTCCGGCACTCACGCGGGACCAGGCGGGGAGCTGGACCTGCCGGGACGACTCTCCCTCTTCGGTCACACCCGCATCGCCCGCAGCGAGGTGGAGGTCATCTCGGCCCTCGCCGAGCACCGCGACGTCCACCTCTGGCTGCCGCAGGCCTCCCCCACCGCCTGGGACGCGCTCGCCGAGGACGCCCGCTCCGGGCCCGTCCCCCGGGAGGACGACATGTCGGCCCTGCTCATCGACCACCCGCTACTCGCGAGCCTCGGTCGTGACGCCCGGGAGCTGCAGCGCACCCTGGCGCTGGCACCGCATACCCTCCTGCGGTCCGACGCCGCCCCGGCCACCACCACGCCCGCCCGGCCCGCAGCACCGGGACCGGGACAGACCTCGCTGCTCCACCTCCTCCAGGCCGACCTCGCCGCCGACCACCCACCGACCGACGCCGAACGCGCCGCCCGCGCCATCCCGGAGGCCGAGCGCAGCCTCCAGGTGCACGCCTGCCACGGTCAGTCGCGGCAGATCGAGGTGCTGCGCGACGTCCTGGCGGACCTGCTCCAGCACGACCCGACCCTGGAGCCCCGCGACATCCTCGTCATGTGCCCTGACATCGACGCCTACGCCCCGCTGGTGCACGCCGGTTTCGGGCTGGGTGAGGTCGGGCGCGAGCGCGACGCAGGGGGCGTGGGCGGGAGCATCCCGACCCACCCCGCCCACTCGTTGCGGGTCCGGCTGGCCGACCGCGCCCCGACCCAGGCCAACCCGCTGCTCGGGCTGGCGGCGCGGCTGGTCGAGCTCGCGGGGGGCCGCCTGACGGCCGGCGAGGTGCTCGACCTGGCGCGGACGGCTCCGGTGCGGCGACGCTTCGGGCTCGACGACGACGACCTGGAGCGGCTCGGCGACTGGGTGGGCTCGGTGGCGATCCGGTGGGGCCTGGACGACGCCCACCGCGGCGACTACGCCCTCCCCGGGCTGACCCAGAACACCTGGCAGGCCGGGCTCGCGCGGGTGCTCGTCGGCGCCGCGGTCGACGGCCAGGAGGTCGACCACCTGGGGACGACCCTGGGCCTGGACGACCTCGACAGCGCCGACCTCGACCTCGCCGGGCGGATGGCCGAGCTGGTCGCCCGGCTCGGTGGCACGCTGCGTGCGCTGCGCTCGGCGACGGCGGTGCCCGAGTGGGTCGAGGCCCTGACCGATGGTGTCCTCGGACTCGCCGACGTCGCCCCGGCCGACGCCTGGCAGGTGACCCAGCTGCGCCGCGAGCTCGACCTCGTGGGCGTCCACGCGAGCGCGCCCGCGACCGAGGGTGGCGACCTCGCTCTCAGCCTCTCCGACGTGCGCGCGCTGCTGGAGGAGCACGCCGCTGGGCGCGCCACCCGCTCCAACTTCCGCACCGGCACCCTCACGGTCTGCACCATGGTGCCGATGCGCTCGGTGCCGCACCGGGTGGTCGCGCTCGTCGGCCTCGACGACGGCGTCTTCCCCCGCACCACGGCCCCCGACGGCGACGACGCGACCGCCCGCCGGCCCGTGACCGGCGAGCGCGACCCGCGCAGCGAGGACCGCCAGCTCCTGCTCGACGCCGTCATGGCGGCCAGCGACGCGCTGGTCATCACCTACACCGGCTTCGACGAGCACACCGGCGCACCGCGCCCCCCGGCCGTGCCGCTGGGCGAGCTGCTCGACGCGGTCCGGCGCACCGCCGACCCCGACTCCCCCGGGGTATGCCGTGTCCTCACCGAACACCCGCTGCAACCCTTCGACCCGCGCAACCTCGGGGCGTCTCGGGAGGGCGCGCGGGCGCTCCTGCCGGGTGGCGCGCCGTTCAGCTTCGACCCCGCCGCGCTGGCCGGGGGACGTGCGGCCGTCGCGCCACGGACCCCCCGGCCACTCCCGGTCGACGCGAGCCTGGGTCCGCTCGCGCCCGCAGAGGCCGAGTCGGTCGCCCTCGATGCGCTGCTCCGCTTCTTCGACAACCCGGCCCGTGCCTACCTCCGTGACCGCCTCGGGCTCGTGCTGCCCGAGGTGCCGGAGGAGCAGGGCGAGGGCATCCCCATCGACCTCGGCGGGCTGGAGACATGGGCGATCGGCGACAGGGTGCTGCAGGCGGTGCTGGCAGGCCGCGACCCAGGGGCCACCGTCGACGCCGAGCTCTGGCGTGGGGAGCTGCCGCCCCGGGCGCTCGGGGCCACCGTCATGGGAGAGGTCACGAAGCAGGCGCAGCTGGTCGCCGAGGCCACCTGGAGCACCGTCGGTCAGGGCGGGTGGGGCATCCCCCTGGACCGCGACACCCTCGACATCGACCTCACCCTGCCCAGCGGCGTCCGGCTGACCGGCACGCTCACCGGCCTCGTCGGACACCGTGCGGTCAAGGCGACCTACTCCACGATCAAGGCCAAGCAGCGGCTGCAGTCGTGGATCACCTCCCTCGTCCTGGCCGCCGCGCTCGGCCCGGAGGCCAGCAGCCACCTCTTCGGTCGCCAGCGGCGGGGACGCAAGCCGGGCGGGGTCCACTTCACCCACGGCCCGCACGACCCCGACCAGGCGCTCGGCCTGCTCGACCAGCTCGTCGACGTCCGGGCCCGCGGGATGGTCGAGCCGCTGCCGCTGCCGGTCCAGACCGCGCTGCGCTGGGCGGAGTCCTACCTCGGCGGTCCGGGTGACGCACGGGCGGCCACCCTGGACGCGGTGCGTGAGTGGCGCACCGACGACACCTTCGAGCAGGCCTTCCCCAAGGAGCAGGACGACCCGAGCCACAGCTATGTCTTCGGCGTCTCCGCTCCCCTGCAGGACATCCTCGGCGTGGCCCGCGAGGACGAGCGGTGGGAGCCGGGGGTCGAGCACCGCCTCGGCCAGCTGGCGCTGCGGGTGTGGGGCCCGGTGCTCAGAGGCGGCGCGGAACGGCGGCAGAGCGTATGACGATCCCGCACTTCTCCATCACCGATCCCCTCCCGAGCGGCACGGTGCTGCTCGAGGCGAGCGCGGGCACCGGCAAGACGTGGACGATCGCCGCGCTGGTCACCCGCTACGTCGCCGAAGGCGTGGTCCTGCTGCCGGAGATGCTGGTCGTGACCTTCGGTCGGGCCGCGAGCCAGGAGCTGCGGGCCCGGGTGCGCGAGCAGCTGGTGGCCGCGGAGCGCGCGCTGTCCGATCCTCCCCCGCTGGAGCAGCGCGACGACCTGGTGACCCTGCTGCTCGACGTCGACGACCAGGAGCGGGAGACGCGCCGCCGCCGCTTGCGCACCGCGCTGTCCGACATCGACGCGGCGACGATCGCGACCACCCACCAGTTCTGCCAGCAGGTGCTGCGCAGCCTGGGCGTCGCGGGCACGGCCGATGCCGGTGCCGAGCTCGTCGACGACCTGGACCGGCTGCTCGTCGAGGTGGTCGACGACCTCTACCTGCGCGCTTTCGCCCTGCGCGACGACGAGCCGTTCTTCACCCGGCGCGAGGCGCTGCAGATCGCGCGGACCGTCGTCGACGACATCCATGCCGACCTGCGGCCGACCGCCGCCGAGCCCGGCTCGGTGCCCGGCCGCCGGGTCCGCTTCGCCCAGGCCGTCCGCGCCGAGCTCGACCTGCGCAAGCAGCGACTGCAGGTCATGCACTACAACGACCTGCTCACCCAGCTGGCCGACGCCCTGGAGAGAGACGACTCCCCGGCCCGGGCGCGGATGCGCGGGCGGTGGAAGGTCGTGCTCGTCGACGAGTTCCAGGACACCGACCCGATCCAGTGGTCGGTGCTCGACCGCGCCTTCACGGGTCAGGCCCACGCGATGGTGCTCATCGGCGACCCCAAGCAGGCGATCTACGCCTTTCGCGGCGGCGACGTGCCGACCTACCTCACCGCCGCCGCGACCGCCGACGACCGTCGCACGCTGCCGCGCAACTTCCGCTCCGACCCCGGCCTCACGCAAGCGCTGGGGTCGATGCTCACCGGCGCCCAGCTCGGCGACGAGCAGATCGTCGTCCATCCGGTCACCGCGCACCGCACGGACTCGCGACTCACGGGCGCACCGAGCAGCGCGCCGGTGCGCGTCCGCCAGGTGCTGCTGCGCGACCACCTCGGCGGCGACACCCGGATGCCGACGGTCCGGCCGTGGATCGCCCGCGACCTCGCGCACGACGTCGCCGCCCTGCTCGCCTCGGGCGCCACCTTCGACGACCGTCCGATCCAGGCGCGGGACGTCGCGGTGCTCGCGCACCGGGCCAAGGACCTCCTGGAGGCGCAGAGCGCGCTGCGCGAGCTCGGCATACCTGCCGTCAGCACCGGTGGGTCGAGCGTCCTCGCCAGCCGGGCCGCGCACGAGTGGCTGGCGCTGCTGGAGGCGATGGTCGCGCCGCACCGCCCGATGCTCACCCGGGCCGCGGCGCTCACCGACCTGCTCGGGTATGCCGTCGCTCAGGTCGGCGCGCGCGGCGAGCGGGAGGACACCGAGCTGGAGGACGCGCTCGCCCAGACCTGCCGTGAGCTGGCCGGGGTCTACGCCCGGCACGGGGTCGCGGCGGTGCTGGAGCTGCTGACCGCGCGCGGGCTGCCGGCTCGGGTGCTGAGCCAGGTCGGGGGCGAGCGCTCGCTGACCGACCTGCGGCACGTCGCCCAGCTGCTGCACGAGACCGCGCGCCACGACCAGCTCGGCCTCGTGGCGCTGCTGGAGTGGCTGCGCGCGGGCATGGCCGAGGATTCCCCGCAGAGCGCCGGGGCGCGCACCCGCCGCCTCGACAGCGACGCCGCCGCCGTGCAGCTCGCGACGATCCACGGGAGCAAGGGGCTCCAGTACCCCGTCGTCTACCTCCCCTCCCTCGGTGACCGCTGGGTCAGCGACTCCCCGGCCATCCCGCTCTTCCACGACGACCCGCCGGAGCGCACCCGTTGCCTCGACGTCGGCGGTGAGCACCCGGCCAACCCGGGCTGGCCGGAGTCGGTGCGGCGGCACAAGGAGGAGGACGCCGGTGAGTCGCTGCGGCTGCTCTACGTCGCCCTCACCCGGGCGCAGAGCCAGGTCGTCACCTGGTGGGCGCCGGTCAACAACGCGAGCGACTCTGCCCTGCACCGGGTGCTCTTCGGGCGGGAGCCGGGTCAGGACGAGGTCCCGGCCAAGGTCGGAGTGCCCCGGCAGGACGACGTCGCCACGGCGCGGCTGCAGCGGTGGGCCGACGAGGGCGCGTTCGTGCTCGAGCGCGCCGACCAGGCGAGCGAGGTGCCGCTCGTGCCCTCCCCGCCGGCCCCCGAGCTGGCCCTGGCTGCGTGGACGCGGCGGATCGACCACGAGTGGCGGCGCACGTCATACACCGCGCTGTCGACCCCGGCCGAGACCGAGGTGAGTGTGGCAGGGGTGAGCAGCGAGCCCGAGGTCGGCGTGACCGGGCGGGAGGACGAGCCGTCCGGGCCGGATCCGGTCATCGACACCGTCCCCGCGCTGCCCGGCCTGGACGCCGTCGCCCCCGCGCCGGGCGCCGAGGTGCCCTCCCCGATGGCCGACCTCCCGGTGGGTGCGACCTTCGGATCCCTCGTACACGCCGTCCTCGAGCACGCCGACCCGCAGGCCCCCGACCTCGCCGCCGAGCTGCGTCGCCACATCGGCGAGCAGCGCGTCCTGTGGCCGGTCGACCTGGGCGAGGGCGGGACGGATCTGCTCGCCGAGGCCCTCGTCGCGGTCTGCGACACCCCGCTCGGTCCGCTCGCGGACGGCACGACGCTGCGGGAGATCGGCACGGTGGACCGGTTGTGCGAGCTCGACTTCGAGCTGCCGCTGGGCGGCGGTGACCTGCGGCGCGCCCGGCCGGGCGACGACGCGGCGGCCCTGCTCGGTGACCTCGTGCCGCTGCTGCGCTCCCACCTGCCCGCCGGTGACCCGGTGCGCGGCTGGGCGGACGTCCTCGACGCGGCCCCCGACCTGGCCGGTCAGCAGCTGCGCGGCTATCTCACCGGCTCGATCGACGTGGTGCTGCGCGTGCGCGCAGGGTCGGGGGACGACGAGGGTCGCTTCCTCGTCGTCGACTACAAGACCAACTGGCTCGGCAGCCCCGAGGAGCCGCTGACCGCCGCCGACTACCGCCCGGAGCGGCTGGACGAGGCGATGGGGCACTCCTCCTACCCGCTGCAGGCCCTGCTCTACGCCGTCGTCGCGCACCGGTTCCTGCGCTGGCGGCTGCCCGGCTACGACCCCGCGCGGCACCTGGGTGGGGTGCTCTACCTCTACCTTCGTGGCATGTGTGGTCCGGACACCCCCGTCGTCGACGGTATGCCGTGCGGCGTCTTCTCCTGGAAGCCGCCCGTCGCGCTCGTGCTGGGTGTCTCGGACCTGCTCGACGGGGCCGACCGGCCCGAGGGGATGAGGTCGTGAGCGACGTCCGGGACGCGGCGGTGCTGGACCTCTTCGAGCCGGTCGACGACCACGACCGCCGGCTGGCGTCCTCGGCCACTGGACCGCTGGCGGCCTTCAACCGGGCCGGCCTGCTGACGGCCGCGGACGTGCACGTCGCGACCGGGCTCGCGCGCGCCGTGGCCGAGAAGGACGCCGACGTCGTGCTCGCCGCGGCCCTCGCCACCCGCGCCGTCCGGACCGGGTCGGTGGCGGTCGACCTCGCCGCCCTGGCGACCCAGGGCGCGCAGACGCTGCCCGACCTGCCCTGGCCCGACCCGGCCACCTGGACCACCACGGTCGCGGGCAGCCGACTGGTGACCGAGGGCGGCATGGTGGTCGAGAAGTCGACCGGGCTGGCCTACCTCCAGCGCTACCACCACCAGGAGGTCCAGGTGGCGACCGACCTGCGGGCCCGGGCCGAGCTCGGCCCGCCATCGGTCGATGAGGAAGCGCTGTCAGCCGGACTGGCGCGGATCTTCCCCGGGGAGGGCTACGCCGAGCAGCGCGCGGCAGCCGTGGTCGTCGTGCGGGCGCGCACCGGCGTCATCACCGGCGGCCCGGGCACGGGCAAGACGACCACGGTCGCGGGGGTGCTGACCCTGCTGGCCGAGCAGGCGGCGGCCGCCGGGCAGCGGCCGCCCCGGGTCGGGCTGGCCGCCCCCACCGGCAAGGCCGCGGCGCGGGTCAAGGCCGCGGTGGACCGCGCCCTGGACGAGATCGAGGACCGCACCTCCGACCCGTCCGGTCGCCAGGTGGTGCAGCGACTCCGCGAGGTCGAGCCGAGCACCGTGCACCGGCTGCTCGGGTGGCGGCCGGGCTCGCGCAGCAGGTTCCGCCACCACCGCGGCAACCGGCTGCCGCACGACGTCGTGCTCGTGGACGAGGCGTCGATGGTCTCGCTCACCCAGATGGCGAGGCTGCTGGAGGCGCTGCGCCCCACGGCCCGGCTGATCCTCGTCGGTGACGCCGACCAGCTCGTCTCGGTCGAGGCCGGGGCGGTGCTCGCCGACCTGGTGGCCGCTGTGCCCGAGGACAGCGTTGGCGACGCACGCGGAGCGGTCGCAGACCCGCAGGAGACCCCTGCCACCACGCCCGACCCGACGCCCTCGGTGGACATCGAGCCTCCACCGCCCACGCCGACCGCGCCGCTCGCCCTGGCCCGGCTGCGCACGGTGCACCGCTTCGGCGAGACCATCGGCGCGCTGGCCCAGGCGCTGCGCGTCGGTGACGCCGACGCCGTGGTGAGCGCCCTGTCCGCCGGCAGTGCCGAGGTGACGTGGGTGCGCGGGCCCGACCCCACGGCATACCTGCGCGAGATCCTGGCCCGACAGGCGCTGGACATCCTGCGCGCCGCGCGGGTCGGCGACGGCGACGCCGCCCTCGACGCCCTGCACCGTCACCGGCTGCTCTGCGCGCACCGCGAGGGCGACCGGGGGTGTGCGGCGGTGGAACCACCTCGTCGAGACCTGGCTGGGCGAGGACACCGGGCTGAGCTTCTACGACCCGATGTACCTCGGGCGCCCGCTGCTCGTCACCGCCAACGACTACGCGACCGGGGTCCTCAACGGCGACACCGGAGTGGTCGTCGCCTCGCAGACCTCCGGCGGGGTCCCGGTGCGCATGGCCGTCATCGACGGCACGAGCGGCCGCAGCCGGTATGCCCCCTCCCGGCTCGGCGACGTCGAGACCATGCACGCGATGACGATCCACAAGGCCCAGGGCAGCCAGGCGCAGGAGATCACCGTGCTGCTCTCCCCGACCTCGAGAGCCCGCTGCTCACGCGAGAGCTCTTCTACACCGCCGTGACCCGGGCGCAGGAGCGGGTCCGGGTCGTCGGGTCGGAGGAGGAGGTGCGGGCGGCCGTGGAGCGGCGGGTGCTCCGGGCCAGCGGCCTGCGGCAGCGCCTGGCGGCCGGACCATGAGCCTGCCGACCGCACGCCTGGACCTCCTGACCCGGCAGTTCTGGCGACTGAGCGGCAGGCCCGTCGACCTGACCGGCGACGAGGCCTGGCTCGCGGCGCCGATGAGCCCCGGCCCCTCGGTCGGTGACGCCTGGGTCGAGCCGACCGCGCTGGCCTGGGGAGGGCAGGCGCTGGACCGACCGCACGCCGGTCTCCTGGCCGACATGGCGCAGCTGGACGGCTCCGGCTTCCGGGCCGCCGACCTGCGCCCGGAGATCCGTGACTTCTACGAGCACACCTCCGACTGGCGGATGGAGGTGTGGACCCAGTGGAGCCCGCTCTTCCAGCCCGGCGGCGAGCTGGTCTCCCGGCTCTTCGGCCGTCGGGTCCAGCAGCTGGCCCTGCCCACCCGCCCGCTGGAGGTCGCCCACGGCATGGACAGCCGCGTCACCGTGCTCACCGACGCCACGGGCGCGCAACGGGCGGCGGCCTGGCTGCGGACCCTCCGCTCCAGAGGGGAGTACGTCTACAGCGGCTGCTACTCCGTCCGCACCCTCCCCGGCAGCACCCAGCCCGGGGTGCACGTCGCGTTCCCCTCGAGTCGGGCAACGTCCAGGTCTTCCTGAGGCCACGCCTGCTGCCCGGTGGTGGCCTGGAGCTCGCCTCCCCCGCGGGCCGGTTCGGCCAGGACGGCGCCTACGTCGTCGTCGACCACCGGGGGACCCACGCCGCACGGGCCCCGATCCACGAGGTGTTCCGGCTCGACGTCGACGACGAGGGGACGCTGCGCACCGACCACACGCTGAGCCTGTTGTCCGCGCCCGCCGTCCGCCTGCACTACAAGCTCACCCGCGCCGACTGAGCGGAGCGCGACCCCCCTGACGGCGCGCGCCGACGAAAGGGTGCCTCCCCTGAGGGCCGTCTCCCACTGAGCGCCATCTCCCTCTGAACGCCATCCCGCAGCGGGTCGGGGACGCCGTGAGGGCCGGCCGGGTGTCCCTTCCCGGCCGGCCCTGCGGGGCCTGCCACCCGCCCTGAGGCGAGGAGTCCCCACGGTCGGGTCGGCGGTCAGTCCCTGCACCGCCGCCCGACCGGTCCTAGGCCGCGGCCAGCCCCTCGGCGGGGCTGACGCGTGCGGCGCGGCGAGCGGGCAGCACGCTGGCCAGCGCCCCAGCCAACAGCGCGACCGCGACAATGATTCCGACGCGCCCCCACGGCACGGCCAGCGCCAGCGGTGTGCCCTCCGGGAGCAGGGTCTGGATGCCGAGCGCGGCATACGCCACCCCGAGCGCCAGCCCGATGCCCGCGCTGACGAGCGCCAGCAGCACACCCTCGACCATGAGCATCACCCGCATCTGGCCCCGGGTGAGCCCCAGGCCGCGGAGCAACGCGTGCTCCCGGTGACGTTCGATGACCGACAGCGACAGCGTGTTGGCGATGCCGACGACCGCGATGACCACGGCCACCCCGAGCAGCGCCGTCGCCACCAGCACCATGACGTCGAGGATCTGCACGATCTGGGCGCGCAGCCCGGCCGCACCGTCGAGCTGCAGACCCGCCTCGTCGGTGATCTCCGAGACGCCGGTCATCGTCGCCACCACGTCGGCCTGCTCGCCGAGGCGCAGGAGCACCGCGCCCTGTCGGGCCGAGTCGCCGGCGAGGGCCGCGAGGTCGTCAGGGTGCAGCGCCAACCGGCTCCCGCCGACACCGAGCTCGACGACGCGCAGCTCGCGGCTGCCCTCGGCACCGCTCACGCGCAGCTCATCACCCGCGCTGAGACCGTGGATCGCCAGGTCGGTGTCACCGAGGCCGGCGATGCCCGGCTCGACCCGGTCGACCAGGTCCTCGCTGCGCAGGACCTGCTCGGCGGCGCCTCGGTCGAGGGCCACCGCGCGGGTCGGGTCCATCGACTCGCCCATGCGGAGGTATGCCGTGTCCACCGCGACCGCGGCGTCCACCCCGTCGACGTCCCCCAGTCGGGCGGCGAGGTCGTCGTCGACCGGGCTGGGGACCAGGAACTCCTCCGACCCACCGGAGGCCGGGCCGGGGTCGGCGGGCGCACCCTCGGCGACGAGGTCGACGGCATACTCCTTGTCGATCTCCCCGAGGGCGGTGCGCTGACCCGAGGCGGCCCCGACCGAGGTCATCGTGATGAGCGTGACCCCGACGAGCAGGGCGGCGCTGGTGGCCGCCGCACGACCGGGGTTGCGGACGGCGCCGGCGACCGCGAGACGCCCGGGCACCCCGGCGACCCTCGCCCCGAGGCCGAGCGCCCGGACCGCCCAGGGCACCACCAGGATGCTGGCGAGCAGGACGCCACCGAAGGACACGACGCCGCCGAGCACCCCGAGCAGGACCTCGCGTGAGATGGCTGCCATGACCATGAGGCCGGTGCCTCCGGCCAGCAGGAGCACCGCCAGAGCGATCCGCACCAGCCCAGCACGCGACCCCTCCGACGGGAGGTCGGACGGTCGCAGCGCCGCGAGCGGCGACACCCGGGTGGCCCGGGCCGCGGGCCACAGCGAGGCGAGCACGGTGACGGCCACGCCCACGACCACCGGGAGGACGAGGCTCGGCCACCCGAGGGCCAGCCCGTCGCCCATCGGGATGCCCAGGTCGAGCTGCCGGGCGACGGCGAGCAGGCCCGCTCCCGCCCCGACACCCGCGAGCACGCCGACCACCGAGGTCACGAGACCGAGGACGAGCGCCTCGAGCACCACCGACCGTCGCACCTGAGCCCGGGTGGCCCCGACGCACCGCAGCAGGGCCAGCTCGCCCGTGCGCTGGGCCAGGGTGATGGTGAAGGTGTTGGCGATGACCAGCGACGCCGTGAGCAGAGCCACCCCGCCGAAGCCCAGCAGGATCGCTCCCAGGACCGCCGTGCCCCCGGTCGCAGCCGTCACCGCCCGCTCGGCGGCCTCGGGGCCGGTGCTGAGCGTGGCGTCCGGCACGGTCCCCGTGATCGCGTCACGGACGGCGACGGGGTCCGCCCCGTCGGCCAGCTCGATGACGACGTGCTGGTAGGTCAGGGCCGGGTCCAGCTCGCGCAGCGTCGGGTCGGAGGCGACGTAGCCCAGCCCGAAGGTGAGCGGGTGCACCGGCCCGGGCTCCACGATCCCGACGACGGTGACGTCGACGGCCTCCCCGCGCCCGCCGCCCTCGGTGGGCGCGCCGGTGATCGAGACCGTGTCGCCGAGGGCGAGGCCGTCATCGGCGGCGGCCGGGTTGACCGCGATCTCTCCCGACCCGGTCGGGAGCTCTCCGGAGAGCAGGGTCGCGCCCGCCAGCGGCAGGCTCGTGCCGGGGAAGTAGTCCCCGGCCCGCTCGGTGAACACCGAGGCCTCCCCCGTGACACCGGAGACGCCCTCGATCGCGGCCACCTCGTCATACGCCTCGAGGTCGACCGGTCCGCTCTCCCCGGTGAGCACGAGGTCGGCCTCGCGCAGCCCTGCCGCGACGGCGTCCTCCAACTCCTTCTGGGCGGTCGCGAGGATGACCGCGCTCGCGGTGAGGAATCCCACGCCGATGATGATCGCGACCGCCGCCGCGACCAGCCGCCGTCCCCGTGAGGCCAGTCCGGCCGTCATCCAGCCGCGCGCCATCATGCCCTCCCCAGGTCGCGCAGGGCGACGAGCACCGCGTCGGCGTCGGGGTGGTCCAGCTCGCCGGCGATCTGACCGTCCGCGAGCATGAGCACCCGGTCGGCGACGGCGGCCGCGCCCGGGTCGTGGGTGACCATGACCACGGTCTGGCCCCACTCGTCGACCGAGCGCCGCAGCAGGGCGAGCACCTCGGCCCCCGTGGTGGAGTCCAGAGCGCCGGTCGGCTCGTCCGCGAAGATCACCGCCGGACGCGTGACCAGGGCCCGGGCCAGCGCCACCCGCTGCTGCTGCCCGCCGGACAGCTCCCCAGGACGGTGGTCGAGACGCTCGGTGAGCCCGAGCGCGTCGACGACGGTCCGTTCCCACGCCGCATCGACGTCGCGGCCGGCGAGGTCGAGCGGGAGGCGGAGGTTCTGCCGGGCGGTGAGCGTCGGCAGCAGGTTGAAGGCCTGGAAGACGAAGCCCACCGACTCCCGCCGCAGCCGGGTCAGCTGCCCGTCGGAGAGCGAGCTGAGCTCGTGCTCCGCGAGGTGGACCCGCCCGCTGGTGGGGGTGTCCAGACCCGCCAGCAGGTGCATGAGCGTCGACTTGCCCGAGCCGCTGGGGCCCATGATCGCGGTGAACCGGCGCGCCTCGATCCCGACGGACACCCCGTCGAGGGCGGTGACCGCGGCCTCCCCGCGTCCGTAGGTCTTGGTGAGGTCGAGCGCGCTGGCGGCCAGTGCGCTGCCCTGTCGTGTCGTGGTGGGTGCAGATCCGCGCTGCGGTGTCGTTGTCGTCATACCAGCGACGGTATGGACCCCCGGTCGCCCCACGCATCGGCCGCAGGTCTCGACCTCCCGCCTGCCCCGGTCCACCCGTGGTAGGACGGCGTGCGTCCCGTGGGAGTCGGCATATCGCACGAGACCCACGGGACGCTCCACCCGTGGCGGGCAGCGTCACGTGGGAGTCGGCATATCGCACGACTCCCACGGGACCCTCTGCGCCGCGGCGGTGCCGCGCTACTCGGGGCGCCCGACGAGGCCGGTCTGGTAGGCCGTGATGACCATCTGCACCCGGTCGCGCAGCCCGAGCTTGGCGAGCACGCGCCCGATGTGCGTCTTGACCGTGGCCTCGGCGAGGAAGAGCTCGGCCGCGATCTCGGTGTTGGTCAGGCCACGGCCCACCGCCTCGAGCACCTCGCGCTCGCGCTCGGTGAGGGGCTCCAGCCGGGCGGCTGCCACCCGCCGGTCCCGCGCCGCCGCCCCCTCCGAGCCCGCCTCGGGCAGCTCGGGCACGAAGCGCTCCAGCAGCCGCCGGGTCGTCGAGGGAGCCATCGCCGCATCGCCGGCGTGCACGGCCCTGATCGCCGACAGCAGCTCGGCCGGACCGGCGTCCTTGAGCAGGAAGCCCGAGGCGCCGGCCTTGAGCGCGGCGTAGACGTATTCGTCGAGGTCGAAGGTCGTGAGCACGAGCACCTTGGGGCCGGCGGCTCCGCCGCGTCCGTCCTCGCCCAGCAGCCGCCGGGTCGTCTCGACACCGTCCATCCGCGGCATCCGGATGTCCATGAGCACGACGTCGGGGCGCGTCTGGGCGATCGCCTCCAGCGCGGTCTGACCGTCACCGGCCTCACCGACGACGGTCATGTCGTCCTGGGCGTCGAGCACCATGCGGAAGCCGGCCCGCACGAGCTCCTGGTCGTCGACGAGGAAGAGCCGGGTGGGTGCGTCGGTCATCGTTCTCCTTCTGGCATCCGTGTCGTGTCCGACGAGGCGTATGACGCCGCCGCGACGGTCGGGGCCTCGGCGGCCTCGGGCGCAACGGCATCGGGCCCAGCAGCATCGGCCCCAGCGGCATCGGGGACCTCCGAGCCCACCGGGACCGGCAGGGTCGCGACGACCTCCCAGCCGCGCCGCTGGCGGGGCCCGGCGTGCAGGGTGCCGCCGACGACCTCGACGCGCTCGCGCATCCCCACCAGGCCGTTGCCCTCGCCGTCGGAGGCCGCCCCGTGGCGTCCGAGGCCGTCGTCGCTCACCCGGACCAGGACGACCTCGGGGGTCCGCAGGACGTCGACGTCGACCGAGGCGTCCGGGCCGGCGTGCTTCATCGCGTTGGTGAGCGACTCCTGCACCACGCGGTAGGCCGCGAGGTCGACGTCCTGGGGCAGGGCGGCGACGTCGCCGCGCACGTGGGCCTGCACGTCCACCCCCGAGCTGCGCACCCGGTCCACGAGGTCGTCGAGGTGGGCGAGCCCCTGGAGCGGGGAGTACTCCGCACCGCTGCTCGCGTCCCGCAGCACCCCGACGAGTCGCCGGGTGTCGGCGAGCGAGGCCCGCGCTGTGTCGGCCAGGGTCTCCAGGGTGGTCGCGGCCCGCTCCAGAGCGGCCCGGTCCGCAGCGATCCCGGGGTCCTTCGAGAGGGCCTGGCGCGCGGCATACAGCCCGCCGTCGGCCTGGACGACGACGACCGCGAGCGAGTGGGCGACGACGTCGTGCATCTCCCGGGCGATGCTGGCCCGCTCGTCCTGGGCCGCGAGGCGCTCGCGCTGGGACTGGTCGCGCGCCAGCGCGCGGTTCTGCTCGGTGAGGCGGGCGACGACCGCGCGGCGGCGACGCATGACGTCGCCGAGCACCCAGGCGACCCCGACGAAGCAGGCGAGGAAGGTCGCTTGGATGGCGACGATGCTGAGGAAGGAGCCGAAGCCGTAGTACGCCGACCAGCGCAGCGCGCCGATGAGCGCACCCGCCAGGCCCATGATCAGCACGATCCTGGAGGTGCGCGGGGAGCCGAAGGCAGCAGCGCTGTAGATCACGATGAGCACGGCGATGTTGCTGGTCAACGGCCCTGGAAGCAACACCAGCTGGAGCAGGCACCCGACCGCGACGACGACGGCCACGGGCAGGGGGTGGGTGCGGCGCCAGACCAGCGGGACGATCTGCACCAGGCTGATCGCCAGGAAGGCCGGACCACCCAGACCTGCTCCACCGACCACCATCAGCAGCAGCAGGGCAGCCACCAGGGCCACATCCGGCAGCCAGGGCGTCGAGCGCGCCCAGGTCCTGACCTGCTGCGCCATCTCCCGGGCAGCAGCTGTCGTCACTCTCACCCGGACGAGCCTAGGCGTCAGGGCGGGGCGCCGCGTCATACCAGGGTCGTGACCGCGTCCACCCAGGGGCGGACCGGGTCGCCTCAGATCTCCAGCGCGCGCACGATCGGGACCCCGACGCGGTAGGGGATGTGGAGCACGCTGGGCGCGTCGACCACCGCGAGGTCGGCGCGCTGCCCGACCCGGATCCGGCCGACGTCGTCGCGCCGCAGCGCCCGGGCGCCGCCGACCGTCGCCGCCCGCAGCGCCTCCGCCGGGGTCATCCCCATCTCCCGCACGGCGAGGGCGATCATCAGCGGCATCGAGGAGGAGTTGCAGGTCCCGGGGTTGCAGTCGGTGGCGAGGGCCACGGCGACGCCCGCGTCGATCAGCCGGCGGGCGTCCGGGTAGGGCTGGCGCGTCGAGAACTCCACCCCCGGCAGGAGCGTGGCCACGGTCGAGCTCCCGGCGAGCGCGTCGACGTCCTCGTCGCTGAGGAAGGTGCAGTGGTCGACGCTGGCCGCCCCGAGCTCGACGGCGAGCTGCACGCCCGGCCCATGGGAGAGCTGGTTGCCGTGAACCCGCAGCCCCAGCCCGGCGTCACGTCCGGCCTCCAGGACCCGTCGCGACTCCTCGCCGTCGAAGGCATGCGGGCTGGCCGGCTCGCAGAAGACGTCGATCCAGCGGGCAGAGGGCGCGCAGGCCGCGAGCATCTCACCGCAGACGAGGTCGAGGTATGCCGCCCGCCCCCCGGCCTCCCTCGCGTCCGGCGGCACGACGTGGGCGCCGAGGAAGGTGGTCTCGGTGGTCACCTCGCGGGCCAGGCGCAGGGCCCGCACCTCGTGCTCGACGTCGAGGCCGTAGCCGCTCTTGATCTCGACCGTGGTGGTTCCCTGGGCGCGCATCTCGGCGACCCGGGCCTGGATGAGCGCGCGCAGCGTGGCGTCCGAGGCCTCGCGGGTGGCCTCCATGGTCACGGCGATCCCGCCGCCGTCGTAGGCCTGACCGGTCATCCGGGCCGCGAACTCCGCGGACCGGTCGCCCGCGAAGATGAGGTGGGAGTGGCTGTCGACGAACCCTGGGAGCACCGCCTTGCCACCCAGGTCGATGGCCCAGTCGGCGTCCGGTGCCTGGTCGGCAGGGCCGATCCACTCCACGGCCGGCGCGGCGTCCTCGCCGCCACCGCCGATGACGACGGCGGCGTCCGGGATGACGCCGAGGCCTTCGGTGAGGGGAGAGCCCGCCGTCTCCTCGACGGTGTCGTCGCAGGTGACGAGCTCACGGATGCCGGTGATGAGCATGCTCATGGGTCGATCCTCTCGCGTCGTGGTCCAGCGCTGTCAGGGCTGTCCCGCCCAGTGCCGCGTGCAGGCACGAGAGACGGGGGTTCACGCCGCCTCACTCCTGCCACAGCGGCGCGATCGCCTCGGCGAGCAGCGCCCCGACGTCCCCGAGCTGGTGCCGGCCCTGCTCGACGACGACCCGGCCGTCGACGACGACGGTGTCGACGTCGGCCGCGGTGGCGGCGAGGAGGATCTGCGCAGGGTCGCTGCCGGCGGTCCGCACGGTGTCGTCACGGACGGCGACGAGGTCGGCCCGGGCACCGACCTCGAGACGACCGGCGTCGGGCCAGCCGATGCTGTCGTGGGCCGTGGCGGCGCCGAGCAGGTCGGCCGGGGCGAGCCGCCCGCGCTCGAGGGTGGCGAGCCGTTCGTGCATCTCCAGGGCGCGAGCCTCCTCCAGGAGGTCGATGACGGCGTGCTGGTCGGACCCGAGGGACAGGCGCGCCCCCGCGTCCCGCAGCGCCCGCGCCGGGCCGATGCCGTCGGCCAGGTCGCGCTCCGTGGTGGGGCAGAAGCAGGCGTGGGCGCGGTGCCGCCCGAGCAGCGCGACGTCGGCATCGGTGAGGTGCGTGGCGTGCACCGCCGACAGGTCCGGCCCGAGCACACCCTCGGCCTCGAGCAGGGCGGTCGGGGTCATCCCGTGGGCGGCGAGGCAGGCGTCGTTCTCGGCCGGCTGCTCGGAGAGGTGGAGGTGCACCGGCCGCGAGGTCCCGGCAGTTCCGCCGTGTGCCCCGTGCTCGCCGGGCGGGTGGACGGCGCCGTCCCGCGCCCATCCCGCGACGACGGCCAGATCGGGGCGCGGCACGGCCCGCACGGAGTGGATGGCGGCACCGACCCGGACGTGCGCCGGACCGCCGTCGGTGTGGTCGTGCAGGTCGTCCACCCGCAGGGCCCACGCCTCGGCATCGAGGTCACCGAAGCGCAGCTGCGGCCCCTCCAGTGCGGCATACCCCGCGCCGTCCAGGCCGCCCGCGAGGTAGCAGGTGTCGAGCAGCGTGAGCCGGATGCCGGCGTCCGCCGCCGCCTGCACGAGCGCGTGCCCCATCGCGTTGGGGTCCATGTAGCGCTTGCCGCCGGCCGCGTGGTGCAGGTAGTGGAACTCCCCCACCGCGCTCACGCCGGCGAGCGCCATCTCGGCGTAGACCGCGCGGGCCAGCGCCAGATAGGTGTCGGGCTCCAGTCGGGCGGCGATGGCATACATCCCCTCCCGCCAGGTCCAGAACGTCCCGCCGCCGGTGTGCGTCCGACCGCGCAGCGCGCGGTGGAAGGCGTGGCTGTGCGCGTTGGCCAGGCCCGGGAGGACGACGCCGGAAAGGCGGTGGTCACCGAGCTGCGCGGGTATGCCGTCGCTCACCTCGACGAAGCGCCCGGCCTCGACCGTCAGCCGGACGTCGCGGCGCAGACCCTGCGGGAGGTGCGCCGCCGGGGCGTGGAAGGTCGTGCGGGCGCTCACGGGTGGGCCACCAGGTCGGCGACGCAGGCGGCGAGCGCATCCACCCCGGCGTGGCAGTCGGCCTGCTCGGCGTGCTCGGCGGGGCTGTGCGAGACGCCCGTGGGGTTGCGCACGAAGAGCATGGCGGTCGGGATCCCGGCCGTGGCGAGGATGCCGGCGTCATGGCCCGCTCCCGTCCCGAGGACCGGCACGCTCAGTGCGTCGTCGCTGCCCAGCACCGCGCGCAACCGGCCGCTGAGCGCTTCGTCGAAGCGGGTGGTCGGGGTCCAGGACTCCCTCGTGACGCTCCCCAGCGTCTCGCCGGCCCGGGCAGTGAGGTCGGCCACGAGCGCCTCCACCTCGGCCTCGTCGGCTCCGCGGGCGTCGAGCCAGCCGGTGACGTGGGAGGCGATGGCGTTGACCCCGCCCGGGGTGACGGCCACCTTGCCCACGGTCGCGACGCAGCCCCGCCGGGTGGCGACGTCGCGCGCCTGCAGGACGAGGTCGGCATAGCCGAGCATGGCGTCCCGGCGGTCGACGAGCCGGGTGGTGCCGGCGTGGTTGGCCTCGCCGGGGAAGTCGAAGCGCCACCGCCCGTGCGGCCAGATGTCGCTGGCGACGGCGACCGGGGCGTCGAGGTCGACCAGCGCCCGCCCCTGCTCGACGTGCAGCTCGACGAAGCACCCGATGCGGGCCAGGGCCTCGGCGTCGGGACCGAGGTGCTGCGGGTCACGGCCGGCGGCGGCGAGCGCGTCGACATACGTCACGCCGTCGGCGTCGGTGAGACCGCGCGCCCGATCGGCCTCGAGCGCCCCGGTGAGGATCCGCGACCCGGCGCAGGCGATCCCGAAGCGCGCGCCCTCCTCGTCGACGAAGTTGGTGACCGCCACGGGCACGGCCGGGGAGATGCCCCGGGCCCGCAGTGCATCGAGCGCGGCGAAGGAGCTGACCACGCCGAGCGGGCCGTCGAAGGCACCGCCGTCGGGCACCGAGTCCAGGTGGGAACCGATGACCACCGCCTTCTGACCGGCGCGCGCCGCGTCGTCGACGCTCCCGGGTCCGTCCCACCACCACGCCCACTGGTTGCCGACGCGGTCCTCGACGAGGTCGAGGCCCCGTGCCGTGGCCTCCCCGGCGAACCACTCGCGCAGCGTCGCGTCCTCCCGGGTCCACGCGAACCGGCGGTAGCCGCCGCTGCCCACCCGCCCGACCGAGTCGAGGTCGGCCCACAGGCGGTCGAAGGTCCTCAGGTGCTCGGCGACGGCGGTGCTCACGCTCTCAACTCTAGGGCCGCGCCGCTTGCGGCGGGAGGGGCGGCGCACGCCCGGAGTCTCGGATGCTGGACGGCTTACCCTGGTCCGCATGAGCGAGGAACGAGCCCTGGCGGCGGTCGAGACGGCCGGCTTGGAGTATGCCGTGACCCGGCACGGGCGGGTCGGGAGCCTGGAGGAGGCGGCCCGGGTCCGGGGCGTGGAGCCGCGCGACATCGTCAAGACGATGGTGGTGCGCCGGGGCGAGGACGACTACCTCTTCGTGCTCGTGCCCGGCGACCGGGAGATCTCCTGGCCCCGGCTGCGGGCGCTGCTCGGCGTCAACCGGCTGTCGATGCCGGACGCCGAGACCGCGCGGGAGGCCACCGGCTTCGAGCGCGGCACGATCACGCCCTTCGGCTCGACCACGGCCTGGCCGGTCATCGCCGACGCCTCGCTCGCCGCGGCGGACGAGCCGGACCGGCGCATCTCCCTCGGGGCGGGGGCGCACGGCGTCGCGGTCACCGTCGGCGCACGGGATGCCCTGGCTGCCCTCGGTGCCCAGGTCGCCGACGTCACCGAGCTCAGCGGGTGAGGTCGACCGGGCGGAACCTCACGGCGAAGGGCTCCGTGACGACGAGCTCGTCATCCCCCTCGGCGACGGCCGCAGGGACATAGCCACCACCGACGAGGCGCAGAGCCTGGACCGCCGGGGCCTCGGGGTCGACCACCCAGTAGTGCGGGCACCCGAAGCGCGCCATGACCTGCGGCTTGGCGACGAGGTCCGTGCGGCGGCTGGAGGGCGTGAGGATCTCGACGGCGAGCAGGGGCGGGGTCTCGACCTGACCACCGCTGCGCAGCTCACGGGGGACGACGATCAGGTCCGGCTGCAGCATGCTGCGCTCGCCGGCGCGGACGTCGAGCGGCGCGGCGAGGACCCGCAGCTCGGGCGGGCAGGCGGCGCGGAGGATCGCGAAGAGTTCCCCGCTGACCACCTGGTGGATGACGGCCGGGCTCGGTGACACGACCAGCTCACCCTCGATCAGCTGGATGGTCATGTCGTCGCGCTGCTCGCGATAGGCATACAGGTCCTCGACCGTGTAGACGCCCACCTCGGTCATGCTCATGGCTCCCATGGTGCCCCTCTCTGGTCATGTCGTCCAGCATGAGGCCTGCGGCGCACGTGGCCCTGAGTTTTTCCACAGGCCCTGCTGATCGGCGTTCAGCGGACCGTGTCAGGCGGCCTTGGTCTCAGGCCGGATGAGGACGACGGTGTCGCCATACGTCCGCCCCTTGCCGCGGTTGCTGAACCTCCCGACGAGGCGCAAGACCCGCGTCTGCCAGCCGTACTTCTCGCGCACCCCGGCCTGTACCTCCTCGAACTCCGCGCCACCCTGCACCATCTCGGCGGTGGCCTGCGTCGGGCGGGTGCCGGGGGTGGGCGCGCCGGTGCGGCTGCACGGCTGCACCAGGACCCGGGCGGTGTGCCGCAACCGCTTCGTCTTGCCGGTGCCCATGGTCGTGTAGAAGCCGATCCGCTCCCCGTCGCTCAGGGGCACCACCCAGACGGGGGTGGGCACCCCCTCGCCGCTGCGGCGGAAGGTGGTCACGAGGAGGAACTCCTCCGACCCGAGGCGCTGGACCGCTGATGACGTCATGGCGACGAACCTACGGCGCCACGAGCCCCGACGCCCCCTCGATCTGCACGCAGGGTCCCGTGGGAGTCACGGCATACGCCAACTCCCACGGGACGCTCGCGAGCGACTAGAAGAGCAGCAGCCCCACGGGGATCGCCAGGACGAGGCTCAGCACCACCCGCTCGAACCAGATGACCAGCAGCTTCGGGAGGGACACTGGGATCTGCGTGCCGACGAGCGAGGGCACCATCGCCGAGAAGAAGATGACCTGGCTGACGCAGACCACGGCGACGACATACTTCACCGACATCGCCGACTCGGCGACGAGCGCGGCGGGCAGGAACATCTCCGAGACGCCGAGCGCGGAGGCCTTGGCGACAAGCAGCGGCTCGGGGATCTGCAGCGCCCAGGTGATGGGGTAGAAGAGGTAGCCGAGCCAGTCGAAGATGGGGGTGTACTCCGCGAGCACCAGCCCGAGCAGCCCGATCGACAGGATGCTCGGCAGGATCGCCATGGCCATCTTGATCCCGTCGACGAAGGTCGAGGCGATGACCCGGAGGATGCCGGGGTCGGCCGCGACGGTATGCCGCGCCTCGCCCCAGGCGGCGGCGACCCGACTGCCCTGCACCGGCTGCTCGGGTGCGGGCTCCACGCCCGGAGCGGTCTCGTCCGTCATGCGGCCCAGGGGCGGGATCCGCACGGTGATCGCGGTGACGGCGAAGGTGATGAGCAGCGTGGACCAGAAGTAGAGCGACCAGTGCTGCATGAGGTCCAGCGCGGTGGCGACGACGATCATGAAGGTCGCCGAGACGGTCGAGAAGCCGGTCGCGATGACCATCGCCTCGCGCCGCGTGTACTTCCCCTCGAGGTAGACCCGGTTGGTGATGAGAAGGGCCAGCGAGTAGGACCCGACGAAGCTCGCGACCGCGTCGATCGCCGACCGTCCGGGCGTGCGGAACAGCGGCCGCATGACCGGCCGGGCGAGCACCCCGACGAACTCCATCAGCCCGTAGCCGGTGAGCAGCGCCAGGAAGATCGCGCCGATCGGCACGAGCAGCCCGACCGGGATGACCAGGGCGTTGAGCAGGAAGGGGCCCATCCCGTCGGCGAAGAGCCAGGCCGGTCCGATGCCGAGCACGAGCATGACGCCGACGACCAGCCCGACGACGCGGGCGACGGCGAAGACGAGGTCGGTCGTGCTGCGGCGCCACTGCCCGGTGACCCAGGGGTATGCCGCGCCGGCGACGATGAGCGCGAGGGCATACCAGGGCAGGACGCCGGGGATCGCCTCACGCACCCAGGAGACGATGTGGTCCAGCGGGATCGTGCTCCTGCCCCCGATCGTGACGGGCACGAAGAACATGAGGACGCCGATCGCGGAGAAGGCGAAGAACTTCCACATGGGGGCGGAGGTGGCCGGCACGTCGGTGGGCCGGGTCTGGGTGCTCATGCCTGCTCGCCCTCCCGCATCGGGATCCGCACGTCGCGCTCCGCGGCGACCTCGTCGGCCCGGTCGTAGCCGGCGTCGACGTGCCGGATGACACCCATGCCGGGGTCGTTGGTGAGCACGCGCTCCAGCTTCTGTCGCGCGAGGTCGGTGCCGTCCGCGACGGAGACCTGCCCGGCGTGCAGCGAGCGGCCGATGCCGACGCCGCCGCCGTGGTGGATCGAGACCCAGGAGGCGCCGGAGGCGGTGTTGACCAGGGCGTTGAGCAGCGGCCAGTCGGCGATGGCGTCGGACCCGTCGGCCATCGCCTCGGTCTCGCGGTAGGGGCTGGCGACCGACCCGCAGTCGAGGTGGTCCCGCCCGATGACGATCGGGGCCGACACCTCGCCGCTGGCGACCATGTCGTTGAAGCGCAGCCCGGCCTTGTCCCGCTCGCCGAGGCCGAGCCAGCAGATCCGGGCCGGCAGCCCCTCGAAGGCAACCCGGTCCTGCGCGCCGCGGATCCACTTGTGCAGGTGGTCGTTGTCGGGGAAGAGGTCGAGGACGGCCTTGTCGGTGGCCGCGATGTCCTTCTCGTCGCCGGAGAGCGCGGCCCACCGGAACGGACCCTTGCCCTCGCAGAAGAGCGGCCGGATGTAGGCCGGGACGAAGCCGGGGAACTCGAAGGCCCGGTCGAACCCGCCCTGCCGGGCCTCGTCGCGGATGCTGTTGCCGTAGTCGAACACCTCGGCGCCGGCGTCCATGAAGCCGACCATCGCCTCGACGTGCCGTGCCATCGACTCCTGCGCCCGGTCGGTGAACTCCTCCGGCTTCTTCTCGGCGTAGTCGTGCCAGTCCGAGAGGTCGATGCCCGTCGGCAGGTAGGAGAGCGGGTCGTGCGCGGAGGTCTGGTCGGTCACGACGTCGATCTCGACGCCCCGGCGCAGCAGCTCGGGGAAGACCTCGGCCGCGTTGCCGACGACCCCGATGGAGACCGCCTCACGGGTGCCCTTCGCCGCGAGCGCGCGCTCGATGCCGGCGTCGAGGGAGTCGGCGACCTCATCGAGGTAGCGGCTCTTCACCCGGCGCCGCAGGCGCGACTCGTCGACGTCGACGACGAGGCATACCCCGCCGTTGAGGGTGACTGCGAGCGGCTGCGCCCCGCCCATCCCGCCGCAGCCGCCGGTGAGGGTGAGCGTGCCGGCCAGGGTGCCGCCGAACTTCTTGGCGGCGACGGCCGCGAAGGTCTCGTAGGTCCCCTGCAGGATCCCCTGGGTCCCGATGTAGATCCAGGACCCGGCGGTCATCTGGCCGTACATCGTCAGGCCGAGTTGCTCGAGCCGGCGGAACTCGGGCCACGTCGCCCAGTCACCGACGAGGTTGGAGTTGGCGATGAGCACGCGCGGCGCCCACTCGTGGGTGCGCATGACCCCGACGGGGCGGCCGGACTGGACCAGCATGGTCTCGTCCTCGCGCAGGTCGGTGAGCGTGCGCACCATGGCGTCGAAGCTCTTCCAGTCGCGCGCGGCGCGGCCGGTGCCGCCGTAGACCACCAGGTCGTCCGGGCGCTCGGCGACCTCAGGGTCGAGGTTGTTCATGAGCATCCGCAGCGGAGCCTCGGTGGCCCAGGAGCGAGCGGTCAGGGTGGTGCCGCGCGCGGCGCGGACGGGGCGAGCGCCCTCCATGGTGTCTCCTTCGACGTGGGTGTGGTCCCGACCGGAGGCGCGACGTGCGTCGCCCGGTCGCAGGTATGCGGTTAGTTAAGCAGTCCGGTGACGCGCTCGGCGGCGGCGCGGACGCGACCGTCGGCGACGAGGTCGACGACCGCCTCGATCTCAGGGGTGAGGTAGCGGTCGGGCCCGGGACCCTCGACCCCGGCGTCGCGGAGCAGGGCGACGACGGCTGCGGTGGCGGGTGCGGGCGTGAGCGGCGCGCGCAGGTCGAGAGCGCGGGCGGCGGTCAGCACCTCGATCGCGACCACTCGACCCAGCCCGTCGACGGCGCGTCGCAGCTTGCGCGCGGCGCCCCACCCCATACTCACGTGGTCCTCCTGCATGGCGGAGGAGGGTATGGAGTCCACGCTCGCCGGGGCGGCCAGCCGCTTGAGCTCGCTGACGACCGCGGCCTGGGTGTACTGCGCGATCATCAGTCCGCTGTCGGTGCCGGGGTCGTCGGCGAGGAAGGGCGGGAGGCCGTGGTTGCGGGCGACGTCGAGGAAGCGGTCGGTGCGCCGCTCGCTGATGCCGGCCACGTCGGCCGCGACGATGGCGAGGAAGTCGAGGACGTGCGCGACCGGGGCTCCGTGGAAGTTGCCGTTGCTCTCGACCCGCTCGTCGAGGGTGACGACGGGGTTGTCGACGGCGGCGGCCAGCTCGCGTCCGGCGACGGTCAAGGCATACCCGCAGGTGTCGCGGGCCGAGCCGTGCACCTGCGGCGAGCAGCGCAGGGAGTACGCGTCCTGCACACGGGTGCAGGCCTCGGTCCGGTGTGATTCGCGGATCTCGCTGTCGCGCAGCAGGTTCCGCAGGTTCTCGGCCGAGCGTCCCTGGCCGGGGTGGGGGCGCAGCGCCTGGAGGTCGGCGGCGAAGACGTCGTCGGTGCCGAGCTGGCCCTCGACGCTCATGGCGGCCGCGATGTCGGCAGTCGTGAGCAGGGTGTCGAGGTCGTGCAGTGCCAGGACGAGCATGCCGAGCATGCCGTCGGTGCCGTTGATGAGGGCCAGGCCCTCCTTCTCCGCCAGCTCCACCGGGGCGATGTCGGCGCGGGCCAGTGCCTCACCGGCCGGGAGCAGCTCCTGCGGGGTGTCGACCCAGGCGGCGCGGTCGGCGCCCGCGGCGGGCCCGACGCGGACCATCCCCTCCCCCATGACGGCCAGGGCGCAGTGAGCCAACGGCGCGAGGTCGCCGGAGCAGCCGAGCGAGCCGTGCTCGCGCACCACCGGGGTGATGCCGGCGTTGAGCAGCGCGGCGTAGGCCTGCGCGGTCTCGACCCGGACCCCCGTGCGGCCGGTGGCCAGGGTCGAGAGGCGCAGCAGCATGAGGGCACGGGTGACCTCGCGCTCGACCTCGGCGCCGGAGCCCGCGGCGTGGCTGCGGACCAGGCTGCGCTGCAGCTGCGCGCGCTTCTCCGGCGGGATGCTCGTGGTGGCCAGCGCCCCGAAGCCGGTGGAGATGCCGTAGTGCGGCTGGGTGTCGTTGGCGAGGTCCTCGATGATGCGGCGGGTGGCCGCGATGCCCTCGACGGCCTCCTCCGCCAGCGTCACGGTCGCTCCGTGCCGGGCAACGGCGACGACCTCGGCGGGCGACAGCGGGCCCACACCGACCACCACCTCGGTCGGGCTGTCCTGCTCGGGAAGACGACTCATACCGACCATTGGACCGGTCGGCAGGCCCGCCGTCACCCCCCGCAGGCGCCCTCGTGTCTCGGATCCCGGACACACTAGGATTGCGAGGTCGGAAGGTGAGTCGATGTCACGGGTCCTGATCTGCGTCCAGCCCGCCCGGGGCCACGTCGGTCCGACCGCCCCGCTCGCCCGAGCGCTGGTCGCGGCCGGTCACGAGGTCAGCGTCATCACCGGCGCCCGCTACCTCGACACCTTCGCCGATCTCGGCGCCCGCACCCTGCCGTTGCCTCCCGAGGTCGACTTCGACGACACCGACCTCGACGGATCAGTCCCCGGACGTGCCGGACTGTCGGGGATGAGGCTCGCGCGCTTCGACCTCACCCGGTTCGTCGAGGCGATGCCGCACCAGCTCAGGGTCGTCGACCAGGAGATCGCCCGAGGTATCGACGTCGTGCTCTGCGACCCCCTCTTCCTGGCCGGTATGCAGTTGGTTCTGCGCCCCCGCGCCTCGCGTCCCTGCGTGCTGGCGCTCGGCTTCCTGCCGCTCATGGCGCTGCTCCCTGCCTTCCCTCCTACCTCCTCCCCCATCACCCGGGCCCGCAACGCGACCATCCGAGCCCTGGCGCACCGCTTCCTGCGGCCGATCACGCGGCGTGCCCAGGACGAGGTCCGCACGCAGACCGGCGTGACCACCGACCTCATCCCTTTCGACTGGCCGGCCCGCAGCGATGGGGTCCTGCAGTTCACCGCCCCCGGGTTCGAGTATCCCCGCGACCCTGCCGATGTCCCCGCCCCGATCCACCTCATCGGCCCCCTGACGTCCAGCACCACGAGCGAGCACGCTCTGCCGCCGTGGTGGGACGACCTGGACGGCACCCGTCCGGTCGTGCACGTGACCCAGGGCACCATCGCCAACGCCGACCTCGGCCAGCTCCTCGCACCGACGATCACCGGCCTCGCCGAGGTCGACGTGCTGGTGGTCGCCACGACCTGCGGCGGCCCCCTCGGCCTGGACCGGCTGCCGCCCAACGTCCGGGTCGCCGACTTCCTCCCCTACGACGAGCTGCTCCCGGTGTGTGACGTCATGGTCACCAACGGCGGCTACGGCGGAGTCAATCATGCGCTGCGGCATGGCGTGCCCCTGGTCTGCGTCGGCGCGAGCGAGGACAAGCGCGACGTCGCGGCGAGGGTCAGCTGGTCAGGGGTGGGCGTCGGCATCGCCCGGCCGACCCTCTCCCCACGCGCCGCGCGAGCAGCGGTCCAGCGCGTTCTCGGGGATGCGGCATACACGCGACGTGCCCAGGAGCTGGCCGCTCAGATCGCCACGGGCCCCACCGTAGAGGAGGTCGTCGCGCTCATCTGCCCGACCACCGACCCGACCTGAGCGCCTGCCGTCACAGGATCAGCTGGGCCAGGGAGTCACTGCCGCCGCACGCGCACCACAGTGCCAGGCAATCAGGATCTGCCGGGGGGCATGACCTGCGCAGATCCTGATGTCCTGGCAGGAGGTGACGGATGGGGCTCGTGTGCCCACCGTCGCGGCTCCCCGACGATCAGATGACGCCGTACCGGCGCACGAAGGTCCTCAGCACCGTGCGCACGTGGTCGAGGTCGACCGCCCGCGCCTGCGCCACGATCGGGGCGACCTCCTCGGGCTCGCAGTAGCCGTGCCCGGCGTAGATGCTGAGCCGGTGCTCGAGGGAGTCCGCGTCGAGCTCGGGGTGGAACTGCGTGGCGTAGACGTGGCGCCCGATCCGGAACATCTGCGTCGGGCACGCGGGCGACGAGGCCAGCAGCACCGCCCCTCGGGGCAGCACGGCGCACGCCTCCTTGTGCCCGACGATCGCGTGGAACGTCTCGGGCATCCCGGCCAGCAGCGGGTCGACCCGACCCTGATCGGTCAGCGAGATCTGCACCGCACCGGGCGCCTCGCCATACCGTCGGTCGACGGTGCCGCCGCAGACCAGCCCGAGCACCCCGACGCCGTAGCAGGCGCCGAGGAACGGGCTGTCCGAAGCGACCACGCGCCCGACCAGCTCAGTGAGGTCGCGCTCGACCCGCTGCTGGACCGGCGACTTGCGCTCGTCCGAGGCGTTGAACGGGCTGCCGCCCAGGATGATCCCGCTGTATGCCGTGAGGTCGAGCGCGGCGAGCGGCGCCGCCTCCAGGCGCACCCGGCGCAGCTGCGACTCCTCGAGCCCGCCGTAGCGCAGGAAGCCGGCGTACTCGTCGTCGGCGGCGTCGTCCTCGGCACGGGTGCCGAGCAGCAGGAAGGGCTTCACGGGGTCAGAGCCTATGAGGCACCGACGCCGACCTGAGCACGCGGAGTCCGCACGATGCACCATGGCTGTGGTGCATCGTGCGGACTCGTCGTGCCCAGGTGGGTCCGGTCGGGCTGCCCGTAGGGTGGGTGGGGTGAGCGAGCCAGCAGACCAGCCAGAGCACGCCCGCCAGGCCCGGCACGACCAGGCCGTCGCCGCCTTCTGGGCCGACGCCCGGATCCGCGGCAAGCTCAACCGCATCGAGGTGTATGCCGGCGCCCAGGTCAGCGACACCCTCCCGCCCCCGGCGTGGAGCTTCGGTGGGGAGGACGACCCGCAGACCGCCGACCGCCTGCTCGGGCTGGTCCTCGCCGGTCGCAAGACGGCCACGGCCAGCGCCTACCGGGAGTACGAGGAGGAGGCGCGCTCACGGGCCGGTGCCGACACGCCCGACACGCGCTCCAGTGACACCCTGACCCGTACCGAGGTCGACCTCGACCTGGCCCTCCCCGAGCCCGGCCTGCTCTCGATCATCCTCGACGGCTCCGGCCACCCCCGCGCCCTCGTGCGCATCACCGACGTGGAGGTCTGCCGCTTCGCGGACGTCCCGGCCGAGCACGCCCGGCTCGAGGGAGAGGGCGACGGCTCACTGCAGCACTGGCGGGCCGTCCACCGCGAGGCGTTCGCCGCCAACGCACCGCACGGCGAGCCCGTCACCGACGACTCCCTGGTCGTGCTCGAACGCTTCGAGGTGCTCGTCCCGGCCTCCGCCCGGCGCGCGGCGCGGGCGCATACCTGAGCAGTGGGCACGCCCACCCGCCCTCAGGCTCTACGCTACGTATCCGGGCAACGGCGCCTGCCGACGCGCGTCTGCTTGACGTAGCGTCGGACGTGACCATCCATCCACCTGCGCGAGCCTGCTCGACCGATCGCATCTGCGAGGCCTCAGTGACCCAGACGCACCACCACCCCGTCATCACCGACGAGAGCCCCTCGGCCGACGCCAACCGGCGCGGCCCGAGCTTCGAGCCCTCCCACGACCTGGCGACCGGGCCGGTCACCTCACCGCCGGCGACCGTCGACGGCTTCGTGCGCGAGTTCCTGGACCAGCTGAACTTCGGGCAGGGGGTCAAGCTGTCCCAGTCGACCATCAACGACCAGTACCTCGCGCTGGCGCGCACGGTGCGCTCCTACCTCATGGCCTCCTGGCTGGAGACCGGGCACCGCCGCCGCAAGAACCCCACGCGGATGGTCGGCTACCTCTCGGCCGAGTATCTCCTCGGCCGTCAGCTGGGCAACAACCTGCTGGCCAGCGACCTGCAGGACATCGCTGACGGGGCGATGGAGCAGTGCGGCATCGACATGGCCGCGCTGCGCGGCCAGGAGGTCGAGCCGGGCCTGGGCAACGGCGGCCTGGGACGCCTCGCCGCCTGCTTCGTCGACTCGCTCGCGACCATGGACGTGCCGTGCATCGGCTACGGCATCCGCTACGAGTACGGCATCTTCCGCCAGACCTTCGTCGACAACCGCCAGGTCGAGGAGCCGGACAGCTGGCTGCGGCTGGGCAGCCCGTGGGAGTTCCCGCACCCCGAGCGCGCGGTCCAGGTCGGCTTCGGCGGGTATACCGAGACGTCCGCCGCCGAGGACGACGAGACCGACGCGCGCACCACGTGGACCCCTGCCTGGCAGGTCCGCGGCGTCCCCTACCACTACATGGTCCCCGGCTTCCGCAACGGCGTCGTCAACACGCTGCGGCTCTGGAGCGCCGAGGCCAACCAGGCCTTCGACCTGCAGACCTTCAACCGCGGCGACTACGCGCAGGCCTCGCGCGCCGAGATCTTCGCCGAGAACATCTCCAAGGTGCTCTACCCCGACGACTCGACCCCGCAGGGCAAGGAGCTGCGACTCCAGCAGCAGTACTTCTTCGTCGCCTGCTCGCTGCGCGACTTCATCGAGAACACCCTCCCCCGCGACTTCGACCTGCACCGCCTGCCCGAGCGGATCATCTTCCAGCTCAACGACACCCACCCGGTCATCGCCGTCCCCGAGCTCATGCGGATCCTCGTGGACGAGAAGGGCTTCGACTGGGACGAGGCGTGGGGCATCACCCGGCAGTGCTTCGCCTACACCTGCCACACCCTCCTCCCGGAGGCCCTGGAGGTCTGGCCGACCGAGCTGCTGGGCCGGCTGCTGCCGCGCCACCTGGAGATCATCTACCGCATCAACGAGGAGTTCCTGCTCGAGGTCCGGGAGGCCTTCCCCGGCGACGAGGGTCGGGTCCGTCGGATGTCGATCATCGCCGAGCAGCCGCAGCGTGCGGTGCGCATGGCCTACCTCGCGACCGTCGCCGGCGCCAAGGTCAACGGCGTCGCCGAGCTGCACAGCCAGCTGCTGCGCGACAACGTGCTGCCCGACTTCAACGCCATGTGGCCCGAGAAGTTCACCAACGTCACCAACGGCATCACCCCGCGCCGCTTCCTCCGCCTCGCCAACCGCAAGCTCTCCGGCCTCATCACCGAGACGATCGGCGACGGCTGGGTGACCGACCTGGAGCGGCTGCGCGAGCTCGAGCCGTATGCCGACGACCCCGAGTTCCGTCGGCGGTTCCGGGAGGTCAAGGCCGCCAACAAGGAGCGGCTCGGCCAGCTGCTGCGGGTCCGCGACGGCGTCGAGCTGCGGCAGGATCACCTGCTCGACGTCATGGTCAAGCGGCTGCACGAGTACAAGAGGCAGTCCCTCAAGCTCCTGCACGTGGTCTCGGTCTACGAGGGTGTCCTGTCCGGCCGCACACGGGTCGAGGACGTCACGCCGCGGACCGTGCTCTTCGGCGCCAAGGCCGCACCGGGCTACCACATGGCCAAGGAGATCATCTTCCTCATCAACTCGGTGGCGGAGAAGGTCAACGCCGACCCGATCATGGACGGCCGCCTGCAGGTGCTCTTCCCGGCCAACTACAACGTCACGCTGGCCGAGAAGGTCATCCCCGCGGCGGACCTGTCCGAGCAGATCTCGCTCGCCGGCAAGGAGGCCTCGGGCACGGGCAACATGAAGTTCGCGCTCAACGGCGCACTGACGATCGGCACCCTGGACGGCGCCAACGTCGAGATCCTCGACCTCGTCGGCGAGGACAACTTCTTCCTCTTCGGGATGACCGAGCCGGAGGTCGAGGCACTGCGTCAGCGTGGCTACGCCCCCAGCTCCTACTACGAGGGCGACCCCACGCTCAAGGCGACGATCGACCTCATCGGCAGCGGCCACTTCACCGGTGGCGACCCGGGCGCGGTGTCGGCGGTGCTCGACAACCTGCTCAACCACGACCCGTTCATGGCGCTCGCCGGATTCGAGTCCTACCTCGAGGCGCAGGCGCGGGTGGAGCAGTCCTACGCCGACCCCGAGGCGTGGAGCCGCTCCACGATCCTCAACGTCGCGCGCTGCGGTTTCTTCTCCTCCGACCGCTCGATGCGTGACTACCTCGACCGCATCTGGCTGCCCGGGAGCGAGTGACATCGCTGCCCGTCACCACCAGCAACGAGGTATGCCGGCGCGCACCTGTGGCATCGCCGCGTCACGGCGCATCGGCTCGTCGCGGCGCGGCATAGCCGCAGCGGTCGTGGCGGCCGGGGCGCTGGCTGTCGGCGCGTGCAGCGACGTGGAGCGCGCCCCGGAGACGTCGCCCGCGCAGCCGATCACCACGCAGAGGGAGGACTCGGCCACGGCCACCTCCTCCGCGCCGACCGCGGTGCCCATGCCGACCCCGAGCGGTCCCGCGCCCGGCTCGTGCCTCGCCCTGGCGCAGGAGCTGGACCCGGCCGAGCAGGTGGGGCAGCTCTTCATGCTGGGGGTGAGCACCGAGTCTGGCCTCACCCCGCAGGTCGCCGAGGTGCTGGCCACGACCTCGACCGGGCAGGTCCTGCTCCTCGGTGACACCCAGGCCGGGGTCGAGGGCGTCCGCGCCCTGACCGACGACCTGCGCACCGCCGACGACCAGCCCAAGGGCCTGGGGCTGCTCGTCGCGGTCGACCAGGAGGGCGGCCAGGTCCAGCGGCTGCGCGGCCCCGGCTTCGACCGCATACCGGCGGCGATCGAGCAGGCCCAGCTCGCCGATGACGAGCTGCGCGCGGCCGCCGAGGTCTGGGGTGAGCAGCTACGGGCTGCGGGTGTCGACCTCGACCTGGCACCGGTCGCCGGGGTGGTCCCGCCGGAGTTCGCGGGCCGCAACGAGCCGATCGGCGTGCTGGGACGCCACTACGGCCCGGACGCGGCGACCGCCGCGCCGAAGGCGGTCGCGGTGGCCGAGGGTCTGCAGCGGGCCGGCCTGGGCACCAGCGCCAAGCACTTCCCTGGCCTGGGCCGGGTGGAGGGCAACACCGACTTCGCCGCCGACGTCGTCGACACCGACACCACCCGCGACGACCCAGAGCTGGTCGCGTTCGCCGAGGTGATCGAGGCAGGGGTGTCCTCGGTCATGGTGGGCACGGCGGTCTACGACCTCATCGACCCCGGGGTACCAGCGGCCTTCTCACCCGTGGTCATCGAGGAGATGCTGCGCGGTGACCTCGACTTCGACGGCGTCGTGATCTCCGACGACCTGGGCGCCGCGGCGCAGGTCCAGTCGGTCGCCCCAGGTGAGCGCGCCACCGGCTTCCTGCGCGCCGGCGGTGACGTGGTCATCAACGGCGACCCCACGATCCATACCGCGATGGTCGAAGCAACCGTGGCGCTGGTCGAGGAGGACCCCGACATCGCTGACGAGGTCGAGGCGAAGACCGCGCGGGTGCTCGACCTCAAGGCGAGCGTCGGCGACGGACTCGCGGACTGCGATCCCGCCCGCCGCTGACCTCACTCGGCGAGGTCTGCCGACTCGACGGTCGCAGCCCGCCGCCGACCTGCGTCGGATCGACGCGGAGACGCGGTGACACGCACGACATAGGCTCCCCCCATGGCGACCGGCAACGCACCCGCGGCGGGTCATGCGCTGGCCATCCTCACCCTGCTCGCCCGGCACGCGACGCCGGTGGCGGCGGCGACGATCGCGCGGGAGCTGGGGCTGCCTCGCTCCTCCACCTACCACCTGCTCACGGTCCTCGTCGAGCAGGGGTATGCCGTGCACCTGCCCGAGGACCGGCGCTACGGCCTCGGTGTCGCCGCCTTCGAGCTGGGGTCGGCCTACACCCGTCAGGCGCCGCTGCAGCGCCTGGCCCGGCCGCGCCTGACCCGCCTCGCGGACGCGACCGGCCACAACGCCCACCTGGCGGTGCTGCACGGGCCGGATGTCCTCTACGTCGTGGAGGAACGGGTCGCCGGGCGACCCTCCCTGGTCACCGATGTGGGCGTGCGGCTGCCGGCGACCCTCACGGCCAGCGGCCTGGCGATCCTCGCGGCGTTACCCCCGGCGCAGGTGCGGGCGCTCTTCCCCGGTCGCGAGTCCTTCGTGCAGCGTCACGGGACCGGGGTGAGCTCACTGGTCGAGCTGCGGCGCGAGCTCTCGGCGACCCGGGCCAGGGGGTATGCCGTCGAGGACGGGCTCGTCACCCCCGGCCTGGCCTCCGTCGCCTCCGCGGTGCTCGACCACTCCGGCCACCCGGCCGCGGGCGTCGCGGTGACCTACCCGACGCAGGAGGATCTTGACGTCACCTCCCTCGTGAAGGCGGTCCGGGCCTCGGCCCGTGACCTGTCCGAACGCCTCGGTCACCGCGGCCACGGCCGCTCGCCGGTCGGCTGAAGCCGGATCCGTCGATCCTCGGCGACGACCACCGTGGAGGAGCGGATGGTCGGTGTGCTGCCGATGTGGTCGGTCCAGCTGAACAGGCTGGTATTCGACTCGTAGCGGACGATCCAGGCGTGGTCGACGGCGTTCTCCAGCCAGCAGTGATCGGTCAAGGACCCGAAGAAGAGCGCGCTGATCCGATCCGCAGACACAGGCAGCTCGCACCGCCACGGGTGCTCCCGGCGGAGGTTCTCCCGATTGTCGAACACCAGCCAATTCGCCGACACCTCCCGCTGGGCGCCATCGACATCGCTGAACCTCATGACCTCAGAGGCGGACCATCGGTCGGGCAGGATGGCACCGGCGGGTTCGTGAAGGACGAGACCGGTGAGGTGCGGGTGCCAGGACTTGACGAACTGGCCTCTCGAGAGCACCTCGAGGGTGACGACGCCCCGCCGGTCCTGGGTCATCGTCCAGGTCAGCGCGCCGTCCGTAGCACTGGCCACCGAGGAGGACCG
Source organism: Serinicoccus profundi (assembly GCF_008001015.1). NCBI lineage: Bacteria > Bacillati > Actinomycetota > Actinomycetes > Micrococcales > Ornithinimicrobiaceae > Serinicoccus > Serinicoccus profundi. Next base: position 3,112,543 of record NZ_CP042862.1, read on the forward strand.
ACCGACGACCTTCGATCCCGTGAGCCAGCCCGGAAGATCCATGCTCAGGCCTCCCCCGCTCTTGGCGACATCATTCCGACCTGAACCAGTTCCACCGACGGCGCGGCTGCTCCTCCGCCGTGCTTCTCGTGGCCGGTCCGCTCACCTGCTCGAGCTCCTCACAGTGCCGCTCGAGGTAATGGTGAACCTCATCCGCCCACGGGTCCTGGAGCGATGTCTCCGCCCGGACGAGGGTGTCGTGGTCGAACTCCACGCGCGGCTCGGGATCGTCGGCGTCGATCTCGACCCGCATGACGAGCCAACTGGTGTCGGCCTGATCCAGAGCCTCCAGCTGGAGCAGGTCTTGCAGCGGCTCGCTGGTCGGCTCGATGGACTCCTGCACCAAAGCTCCGCTGCGATCCCGAAAGACCACGACAGCTGGCGTCATAGTCGCGTCGAGAGACGCCTCCTCTGCCGAGTCGCCCAACTTGGCCCACCAGGTGACGATGCGCACCCAGCCTGTCGGCGCTGCATCGCGATACCGCTGAGCGAACTTGGTGAGCAGCGCGGCTGTCTCATGGGTCATGGGTTCTTCCTGTTCATGAAGCGGTAGGTGTTCTTGATGACGGTGCCATCTTTGTTCACAGTTTCCGTCACTACTCGGAAGACATCTGGCCGAACCGACGTGTTGCCGTCGAAGTACACCGGCTCCATCCTGACCTTGACGTCTGCCACATCAGGATCACGTATCGCATCACGCAGCGACCGTTCCATCTTGGCGTAGCCGCTGTTGTTGAGGTTCTTCGTGCCGTCCGCGAGCGGTTTGCCGTTCCCGGGTACCACGTTGAGGCGGTTCGTCGGTCCGCCGAACCAGTGTCCGAGCAGGTGGAAGCCCACGTCGGTGTCGGCCGCCACTCCTGGTGTGTTGCCGATGTCCGTCTGCAGCTTGCTCCGGGTCGCCGAGCCCTCGGTGAGGGAACCCTCGATCGCCTTCGTGCGTCCGAACTCGTCCGTCCTCCAGGTGATCCCGTTGTACTCGTAGCTGGCGTTGGGATGCGCCTTGTTCGCCGCGGCGTTGAAGCTCGCCTCATCGGTAAACTTCATCGAGGGCACATCGACCTTGCCGGCAAGCCCGTCCGCCTTCGCGACGCTCGGCATGGGGGCCCCGCCGATCGCGTCGTCGAGAACCTTCCCTCCGACCTCGTCGACGAACTTCGCCGCGTCACTGCCCTTGAAGACCTTCGTCCCCCATTTGGCCCCGGTGCCTCCCCAGCCGGCGAGAGGCACCATCGCGACAACCGTGAGGCTGCCGTTGACCACGTCGCCCTCGGCGTAGTACCACGCAGCGTTGATGCCGTCGATGGGCTCTCCGATGACGGGGACCAGGCCCAGCACGTCGAGGAAGAGGTGCCCTGCATCCGACCACCAGGGCTTGTCCTCGGTGCGCGCGAGGACCTCCTCCTCGAACGCCGTCGAGACGAGTCTGACGTCCTCCCCCACAGTCAGGGAGTAGGTGCTACCCCCCTCGTAGGGAGTGATGGAACTGGCGAGCATGTCACCGGCGGCGGCACCGTCATCGACCGGCCACTTTCGTTGAGTGAGGAGGTAGTCCACGAAGGAGGAGACCTCGTGCGACTCCCCATCCACCTCGACGGTCGTGCGGTCCGCCTCCTTCACCAGCCGCATCCCCGCCTCGGGGTCCTGGGCCACGGCCTGCAGCACGAGCGCCATCGGGTCGTAGGCCTCGGTGCCGTCCGGCAGTCGCGCCCCGAGGTAGCTGCCCATGGGATATGCACTCTGGTTCCACATCCCCTCGTGGCCGTCCTCCCCGGTCTCGTAGTCGTAGAGCGCCTGGGTCAGCTCGACGGTGAAGTCGCTCGACCACCGCCCCCGGGAGACCACCGCCGCGAGCCTGGACGCCTGACCGGGCGGGTCGGTCGTTGTGATGGCGTCGATCCACTGCTGGTTCCACCCCTCGGGCGGAGCGACGTCCCCCGTGCCCCGGGAGGCAAGGCCCATCGTCTCGCCCAACCCGCCCAGGAGGGCGTCATAGTCCTGCCGCCATTGCTCCAGGTCTTCCTGATAGTCCGGGTCCATCCCCGAGGCAGGGGGCGGGTGCCCCACCGTCATGATGGTGTTGGACAGATCCTCCAGGTCGGCCCGCTCGGCCAGTGCCTGCGCGAAGTAGGGGTCGTTCTTGCCCTCCGCGAGCAGGTCAAGGACCTCCTGCGGAATCTCCCCGCCCTCCTCGAGGTAGTCCGCGACCTTCTGCGCATCCGCCTCGACCTGCGCCTGGCTCTTGGTCGACACGTCGTCCTCGTCGAACTGCGCATACACCTGCACACCGGGGGTCGAGGCCTCGATCTGTTGCGCCAAAGCCAATCTCCGGCGCAGACCCCGGATCTCGTCGTCGGCCCAACTGAGCACGTCGTCCACCCGCGAGAGCGAGCCCGTGCCAAGCATCACCCCACTCAGGTTGCCGGAGACCGTGGACCGGTCCCCCGGAACGTCCGAGCGGACCTTCTCCACCCCCGCCACCAGATCGGTGAAGCCGGGGATGTGAATCGAACACACCGCCATCAGCGCATCCCCGCCATCTTCTGCCACCGGGTCTGCCACGCCGTCGACTCGACCCGCTCGGGTTGGCCGGCGATCGCGTCGTCGAAGTCCTCGATCACCTTGTCGCGCACTGTGCCCAGCGTCCGCTTGTGCTCGCTCAGCGCGCTGCCGAAGTCGTCCGCAGTCGTGCTCACCCAGCAGCCAGCCGACATCGCCCGGTCAGCCTTGTCCAAGGCCTCCTTGATGTCGTCCGCCGGGCTCACCGATCTGCTGCGAGCGGACTCCAACGCGTCCTTGTAGGCGTTGGGCACCATCGTGACCTCGTCCTCACCCGCCATGCTCCCCATACCCCTCTGTCAGTTTCGTGCGGTCAGTGCTGCGGACGTTCGCCGTGCTCGGCGACCCAGGTCGCCAGGTAGTTCTCGAAGCGGCCCATCGACTCCTCGTCGTGGATGCCCTGGCTCCGCTTGGCGGGGCCGTAGCCGAAGTGCGTCCGGAACGCGCCGTCCGCGTCGACCTCCAGGTCCATCACGCTCCACCGCTCCCCGCTCGCCGCCATGGCCTCGTTGAGCTCGGCGACCAGATCGTAGAGGGGCTCGTCGAAGTCGAACTGACCGACACCCCAGCGGTCCTGGAGGTCGACGACCCCCAGGGTGACGTAGTTGAGGTGGACCGCACCGTCGACCTGGGTCGCCTCCCAGTTGCCGACGAGCCGGGCCCACCCGGCCGGCGCGATCTCGACGAAGCGCTGCGCGATGGCGCGCACCGCCTCCTGCTGCTGGCTGGCCTCCACGACCCACCCCTCCCGGTTGTCTGTGGCTCCACGATAACCATTCGTCCCGACATTCGCCCGGACGCGATACCGTCGCCCCACACCAGCGACGACGCAGACCAGGAGGTCCACCATGGACGTGCTGTGGGGCATCGGCGGCATGGTCCTGCTCATCGGGCTGGGACTGGCGCTGTCCACCAACCGCAAGGCGGTGAACTGGCGCACCGTGCTCGCCGCGCTGGGGATTCAGGTCGCCTTCGGCATCATCGTCCTCTACTGGTCCTGGGGGCAGCAGGCCCTGGGGGCGGTGAGCCAGGGCGTCCAGGCCGTCATCAACACCTCCAACGCGGGCATCAGCTTCCTCTTCGGCCCCGTGCTGCCGCAGGGCGAGAACGCCGGGGTCGTCTTCGCCTTCCAGGTGCTCCCGGTCATCATCTTCTTCGCCTCGCTGACCGCCGTGCTCTACCACTTCAAGATCCTGCAGTTCGTGGTGGAGAACCTCGGGCGTGCGCTCGGCGCGGTCCTCGGCACCCGCAAGGCGGAGTCGGTCAACGCGGCCGCCAACATCTTCGTCGGCCAGACCGAGGCACCCCTGGTCATCCGGCCCTATCTGCGCGGCCTGAGCCGCTCCGGTCTCTTCGCCGTCATGGTCGGTGGCCTCTCGACCGTCGCCGGCTCGGTGCTCGTCGGCTACTCCCTGCTCGGCGCCCCGCTGGAGTACCTCATCGCCGCGTCGTTCATGGCGGCACCGGGGGCGCTGATGATGGCGAAGCTGGTGCTCCCAGAGGACGCTGAGGAGCCGCCGGAGGAGCGTCGCCGCCCGGATCGCATGGTCGCTGACCGGCCCGGGGAGGCCGACGCCGACAGCGACGCGGACGGCATACCTGATGAGGACGACGACCTCGACGGTATGGAGTACCGCAACGTCGTCGACGCCGCCGCCTCGGGCGCGGCGGACGGGCTCAAGCTCGCGCTCAACATCGGCGCCATGCTGCTCGCCTTCATCTCCCTCATCGCGCTCATCAACCTGCTCATCGGGACGGTCGGAGGGTGGTTCGGGGCGCCGGACGTCACCTTCGAGCAGCTCCTCGGCTACCTCTTCGCGCCGCTCATGACCGCGATCGGGGTGCCGTGGGCGGAGGCGACCGGCGCGGGCAGCTTCGTCGGGCAGAAGATCGTGGTCAACGAGTTCGTCGCCTTCTCCAACTTCGCGCCCACCATCGACGACTTCAGCCCCAAGACGGCCGCGATCGTGACCTTCGCCCTCACCGGCTTCGCCAACCTCGGCTCGCTGGGCATCCTGCTGGGCGGACTGGGGTCGCTGGTCAAGGACCGGCGGAGCGAGATCGCCGAGCTCGGCCTGCGCGCCGTCCTCGCCGCGACCCTGGCCAACCTCATGAGCGCGGCGATCGCCGGCATCCTCATCGGTTAGCGACCCGGCGACGGTGCGCGCCCCTGCCTCCACCGACGTCTACAGTGGACCGGTTGGGGTGAGGCCCTGACGCCGGAGATCCCGAACCGCCAGCGAGGAGTGCACGCGATGGTCAACGTCATGCTCGCGGGCGGCATCTCGATGGTCCTCGCGCTCCTGTGCACCCCGCTGTTCATCCGCTTCCTCGTCCGCCGTCGCTACGGGCAGTTCATCCGCGACGACCTGACCCACCACCACGTGAAGCGGGGCAAGCCGACGATGGGCGGCGCGGTGATCATCGGCGCCTCCCTCCTGGGCTACTTCGGCTCCCACGGCGTCGTGCTGCTGCTCGCCCTCACGGGTCTGCTCGACGTCACGGCCAGCCGCTTCTCCATCAATGCGCTGCTCGTGCTCTTCCTGCTCACCGGCCTGGGCGTCATCGGTTTCTTCGACGACTACACCAAGATCCGCAAGGAGCGAAGCCTCGGCCTCACGTCCGGCCAGAAGCTCGTCGGGCAGACCCTCATCACGGTCGTCTTCGCGCTCGCCGCGCTGCTCGTCACCGACGAGGAGGGTCGCTCACCGGCCTCGACCGCGATCTCGTTCGTGCGCGACACCCCGCTGGACCTGGCCTTCGCGGGGCCGGTGGTGGGGCTGCTCCTCTTCCTGCTGTGGTCCAACCTGCTCATCACGGGCGCGTCCAACGGGGTCAACATCACCGACGGTCTCGACGGGCTGGCGACCGGGGCCTGCACGATGGTGTTCGGCGCCTACACCGTCATCGCGATGTGGCAGCACAACCAGAGCTGTGGCATCGCCCCGGGGTCGAACTGCTACTCGATCAGCAACGCCATCGACCTGGCCGTCGTCGCCGCCGCGATCTCGGGCGCCTGCGCCGGGTTCCTATGGTGGAACGCCTCGCCTGCGTCGATCATCATGGGCGACACCGGCTCGCTCTCGCTGGGAGCGGCGCTGGCAGGTATGGCGATCCTCACGCATACCCAGCTGCTCCTGGTCATCCTCGGCGGGCTCTTCGTCATCATCACGGCCTCGGTGATCATCCAGGTCATCAGCTTCAAGCTCACGCGCAAGCGGGTCTTCCGGATGGCTCCGCTGCACCACCACTTCGAGCTGCTGGGATGGGCCGAGATCACCATCGTCATCCGCTTCTGGATCGTCGCCGGCATCTGCGTGGCGGCCGGGCTGGGCCTGTTCTACGCCGAGTGGGTCGTCAGCCTCTGATCCGGCGGCTCGCCTGCTGCCCTGTCGGTGGGGCGCGTTAGGTTGAGTCGCATGCGAGCGATCACGATCCCCGAGCCCGGTGAAGCCGACGCCCTCGTCGCCGCCGACGTGCCCACCCCTGCTGCCGCCGCGGGCGAGGTGCTCGTCGACGTCGTCGCCGCGGGAGTCAACCGGGCCGACGTCATGCAGCGCAAGGGCGCCTACCCGCCCCCGCCCGGAGCCTCCGAGCTGCCCCGGGCTGGAGGTCAGCGGCCGCATCAGCGCCCTCGGCGAGGGCACGCAGGACTCGAGCTGGTCGGTCGGTGACGAGGTCTGCGCGCTGCTCGCCGGCGGAGGGTATGCCGAGACCGTCGCCGTCCCGGTCGGCCAGCTCCTACCCGTGCCCGACGGCATACCCCTCGAGGACGCCGCCGCGCTGCCGGAGGTCGCCTGCACGGTCTGGAGCAACCTCGTCATGGAGGCCGGGCTGAGCCAGGGCGAGACGGTGCTGCTCCACGGCGGCTCGAGCGGGATCGGCACGATGGCGATCCAGGTCGCCAGGGCGCTCGGCGCCCGGGTGGCGGTCACGGCCGGGTCGGCGGACAAGCTGGAGGCCTGCCGCGAGCTCGGCGCCGAGATCCTCATCAACTACCGCGAGCAGGACTTCGTGGAGGAGCTGCGCGCGGCGACCAACGGCGGCGGCGCCGACGTCATCCTCGACGTCGTCGGCGCGAAGTACCTCACCGACAACGTGCGCGCCCTGGCCGACGACGGGCGGCTCGTGGTGATCGGGCTGCTCGGTGGTCGCACCGGCGAGCTCGACCTGGGGGCGCTGCTGCGCAAGCGCGGCCGGGTGCAGGCGACCTCGCTGCGCTCCCGGTCCCTGACGGGCAAGGCCGAGATCGTCGCCCAGGTCCGTGAGCACGTCTGGCCCTGGGTCGCCGAGGGCCGGGTGCGGCCCCTCATCCAGTCCCGCCACCCGCTCGAGGACGCCGCGGCGGCGCACCGTGAGATGGAGGCCAGCCAGCACATCGGCAAGATCCTGCTCACCGTGCAGGCGTAGGAGCGCCGGCAGCTCACCGTGCAGGCGGAGGGGGCGCCGGCCGCTCACCGTGCGCGCCGATCGCGGGGGCCTTCCTGAGCAAGCCGGCGTTGCCCTGAGGCGACCTGAGCAAGCTGAGTCCCTACGCTGCACCACTGCATTGCTGCAGCGTGCGGACTCACCTTGCTCATGGTGCTGCGGGGCCGGCCCACAGACCGGCGGAGTCGGCGCCGGGGGTGGCCGACGCCGGGCGTCGGCCGCCGCCGGCCGCTCGCGCCGTCGACACCTCGGTCCCGGCGGCGCGCCGGCGGTCACTCGACCATGAGGTACTCGACCTCCGGGTCCAGCTCGGCGACCTCTTCGGGGGTCATGAGCGGACCCACCTCGGCGTCCTCCTCGAGGAAGATCTTAAAGCCGCCGTGGACGTGCTCCGGGGTGGAGGCGTTGACGAGGTCGTAGGTGTAGACCTTGTCGAGCGGGTGCCCGATCCCGTCGACCGACTTGATCGCCGCCACTCCCTCGTGCTCGGTGAGCCCGGCCTCGTCCTGCACCACGCTGGCGTACACCTGGTGGTAGACCATCGCCTTCTCCGGAAGGTCGTGCTCCTCGACGAGACCAGCGAGGTATGCCGCGACCTCGTCGAGCTCGGCGCCGGTGGTCCGGCCGTAGACCTCCCCCGGCACCTGGCCGGGCGCCACCGCCCACTCCGGGTCGAGCGCCACCCCGACGTCCGGCTCGACGAGCCACCGCTCGAAGTCGCGCACCTCCTCCGGGAAGGGCACCGCGCCGGTCTGGATGTTGAGCAGCAGCAGCGCGTCGTGCCGCCGGGCAAGCTCCAGGAAGTCATCGATCGTGTCGTCGGCCATCTGGGTGCGGTAGGTGCCGTCCGCCCCGGGCACGGGGTGGGCGATCGACACCACGAGCTCGAGGACCGGCAGGAGCTCGCGGTCACCCGCGAAGTCGGCGAGCTCGGTCTCGATCTCACCCGCCCGTTCGTCCGGGTCGCCGATCCCGAGCCGGCCCATGGCCTCGGAGTCCGGGTGGCCGACATAGCCCACGAGGGCGTAGTCCGGGAAGAGCTCGCGGCCCCCGCGAGGCAGCTCGGCCGGCCCGTCGGTCGTCGCCTCGGCGCCGTCGCCGTCGCCGTCGCCGTCGCCGTCGCCGTCGCCGGCAGTATCACCCGGTTCGCCCGCGGCACCACCGGCGGCCTCCTCGTCCTCTACGTCCCCCGATCCTCCGGCTCCCCCCGTCGGCGTCGGGGCCGCCGAGGTCGCGCCGGGTGCCTGCGTCTGCGCCGGGTCGCCCGCCTGTCCCTCGTCGTCGGTGCCAGCGCAGGCCGCCAGGGCCAGCACGCCGGTGAGTGCCATGATCCTCGCGTGGCGTCCCATCCCCCTACTGTCCCAGGTGGAGAAGCCTTCCCGGCCGGGGCTCGCGGCGTACGTCTTCCAGAGCCGCGAGGATGCCGCGGGTGTCGCGGTCGGCCGGTCCCAGCTCGGAGCGCCTGGTCCACCGGGCCTTGCGGGCCTCGGTCGCCAGCTCCAGGTCGGGACGCTCGTCGAGCACCACCCGGAAGACGACATCCACCCCCTGCTCGACCGCGTCCACCCGCACCGTCACCGGGTCGCCCGGGTCGATGTCGAGCCCGACCTCCTCGGCCACCTCGCGACGCACTGCCTCAGCCGGCTCCTCGCCACGGCCGAGCAACCCCCCGGGCAGGCTCCACCCTCGACGGTGCGGCTGCCACAGCACGAGGAACTCCCCGTCGTGCTCGATCACGCACACGGCGCCGACGGTGTAGCTCGGGGCGACCGTCCGCACGGCCAGGCGCTTGAGCGGGCCCGGCGCCACCCGGAAGCCGACCAGCGCCGCGGTGCCGGCCTTGCGGCGCAGCGTCGAGAGATCCATCCGGTCAGCCAACCACACCCCGTGGTCGCGGGAGACCTGGCCGCTACCCTCGTGCCGATGGGCATTCGTGAGCGCATCGCGACAGTGGTCCCGGGGCTGCGACGCATCGGCGTCGTGGCCCTGCTGCTGGTGCTCGCCTACACCGGCGGCGTCGCCACCACCCACCTGTGGCCGGTGCATACCCAGACCCGCTACTTCTCCGCCGACATCTCGGTCCAGCCGCGCCTCAGCTCCACCGTGCTGCTGCCGACCGTCGTCGGCGACATGACCGTGTCCTTCACCCGGCAGGTGCTGCCGGCCCCTGGCCTCGAGGCCCAGGTGCAGGTGCGCGAGGAGGTCACCGACCTGCTGCGGCGCGGCCAGCTGCGCAGCTCCGACCTCGAGCCCACCCCGGGCGAGCTGCGCGACGCCATCGACGCCGGCGTCGCCGAGCTCGCGTGGAAGTTCGCCGCCGGCGCCCTGCTCACCACCGCGCTCGTCATGCTCGCGTATGCCGCCGCCCGCCCCACGCACCTCGCGCGCGGTCTCATCGCCTCGGTCGTCGCGACGGCGCTGGCGATGATCGTGCCGGGAGCTGCGGCATACCTCACCTATCGGACCGACCGCGTCGCGGAGTTCCGCACCACCAGCCTGCTCTCGTTGGCCACCGACAACAGTGACCTGCTTGCCGGGCTCGACCGCAAGGCCGACCAGGGTGCCGTCTACGTCACCAACCTGCTGGCGCTGTCCACGGCGATGCGCCAGGAGTTCAGCCCGGACGCGACCGAGCAACCTGCCGCCGCGCGGTTCCTGCTGGTGAGCGACATCCACGGGATGAACCAGTACCCCCTCATGCGCGAGATCGTGCAGACCCAGGACATCGACGCGGTCATCGACGCCGGCGACCTGCTGAACTTCGGGCGTGAGGACGAGGGCGACCTCACCGGCATCTACGAGGGCATCGAGAGCCTCGGCGTGCCCTACATCTACGTCCGCGGCAACCACGACGGCGCGCAGGCGCGGGACGAGGGCGTGCTGGAGCGGATGGCGCAGGTGACCAACGTGCTGCTCGTCGAGCCGACCGAGGGCGAGCTGCAGCAGATCAGCGTCAACGGGGTGACGATCACCGGCTTCAACGACACCCGCTACTTCAACCAGCGCAGCGGCGACTACGGCGGCGACCAGACCGCGCTCGCCCAGCGGTTCCGGGAGGCGACGGCCGGGCTGCCGCTCAGCGACATCGTCCTGACCCACCAGCCGTATGCCGCGGACCGGGTGAGCGCCCGCGCCGTGACGATCAACGGGCACATGCACTCCCGGGACCTCACCGGGCAGCACCTGCAGGTCGGGTCGTTCACCGGTGGCGGTCTGGTCAACCAGTTCCGGCTGCCGCCGCTGACCGAGCAGGCCCAGGAGGCGGCCGAGGAGGACCCCGAGACCGCCGGTGAGCTGGAGGGTCACCCCTACAGCTTCGACATCCTCAGTTTCGGCGAGGACTGCGCGATCAGCAGCCTGACCCGCTACAGCTACCGCAACCTCGTGTCCGGTCGGCCGCAGTTCGACGACGTCAGCCTCATCAACGGCCGCTCGATCCAGCCGCAGGTGCCGCAGGACCGGTCCTGCTCGACCGACCTCGGGGTCAGCGTGCAGGCGGTCGAGCAGCTCCTGCAGGACGCCGAGGCCGACCCCACCGAGGTGGAGGTCACCCCGCCCGACGACGCCGTCGTCACGACGCTGCCGCCGCTGGACCTGCCGGAGATCGAGGACGGGCCGGGAGCGGTGGGGTCGACGGACGGCGCGGGAGTGACCGAGGAGCCGTGACGAGCCCCGTGCGGAGGCGTGTGACCAAGCCGTGGCCAGGGGCACGCGTGGGTCACGAAGAAGCGCACGACCCGACGCACGAGCGTGCGGTGGCGCGGGGTGAGGTCAGGAAAGAGACCAGGTGTGGCGGACGGTATACCGAGGGGTGCCGCCGGGTCCCTGGCCGAGCTCGGAGCGGATGAGGCAGACCTCCTCGGCCCGCCACGTCGAGGTATGCAGGGTGTCCAGCGCCTGCAGCAGGTGGCCGGCAGCCTGGGGTCGGCCGATGGAGCGGGCGAGGGTGAGGTGCGGGGTGAACCGCGTGCCGTCGACGCGAACGCCGCTGCGGCTCGCCAGCGAGCGCAGCGCCATGGCCCAGCTCGCCAGGGACCCGGGGTCGGGCTCGGCCACCGCGGCCCAGAGGACCCGCGCCTCACCAGGGTCGGGGAAGGCACCCGCCCCGCGGAGGGCCAGCTGCACCGGGCGTGAGCGCTCGGCCCAGGCCTCCCCAGCGGCGATGAGCTCCTCCTCGCGCCACTCCTCGAGCTCGGGCAAGAAGGCGAGCGTCAGGTGCCGCTGCTCGCTGCGGGTCCAGCGCCACTGAGCACGGTCGGCGAGCGCCTCCTGGCGGGGCTCGAGGAAGCCGTCGAGCTCCTCGGTGATCGCGGCGGGTGGCAGCAGGGCGATGAAGGCGCGCATCAGGCCATCGTCTCAGGGCCACTGGGGCGGTGTGCGAGGCTGGGAGCGTGAGCACGTCGAGCCAGCAGCCCCGCAGCGACCGCACCGTCATCGCGGTCGCCTGGGCCGCTGCGGCCATCGTGGTCGCGCTCGTCGCGGCCTTCATCGCCTGGCTGGCGCTGGGCCAGCGCGACGCGGACCCGAGCGCGGCGCCCGCCTCGTCGGCCAGCAGCGACGCGACGCCCAGCGCTGATCCGAGCGAGGACGCCGATCAGCCGCCGTCAGCCTCTTCCGCCGACGACGGCTCGGATGCCGGGGAGGCACCCGCCGACCCGGGCGCGGCCGAGCAGACTCCCCCGCCTGAGGTCGCCCAGATGATGCTCGACCTGCAGCGCCGCGACCCCGACGACCCGCTGGCGGTCGGCGACGTCGACGCACCGGTCGTCATGATCGAGTACGCCGACTACCGCTGCCCCTACTGCGCGCAGTTCCACCTCGACATCCGCCCCGACCTCATGCCGCTCGTCGAGGACGGGACGTTGCGCATCGAGTTCCGCGACTTCGTCATCTTCGAGGAGACCTCCCAGCTGGCTGCGGTGGCCGCCCGCGCCGCCGCCGAGCAGGACCGGCTGGAGGAGTTCCAGGACGCCGTCTTCGCGCTGTCCACCGAGGGTCACGGCGAGTATGCCGAGGCCGAGCTCCTCGCCATCGCCGAGCAGGTGGGGGTGGCGGACCTCGAGGAGTTCGAGGCCGACCTCACCGACGAGGAGCTCCTCGCCGCCGTGGAGGCGGACACCGCCGAGGCCCGCACCATCGGGGTCGCCTCCACCCCGACCTTCCTCATCAACACCCAGGTGCTGCAGGGCGCCTACCCGGCGGACCGGGTCATCGAGATCATCGAGGAGCAGCAGCAGGTCGCGTCGCAGCAGTCGTGACCTCGCCCTCGCGCTGCCGCCGGCGACGGACGGCATACCACCGGTGCCCCAGCGCGACGACCAGCGCGAGCAGCACGGCCGCGCCCACGACGAGCCACGGCCCGCCCGCGAGCGCCGCCTCGAAGGCCACCGCCCAGATCGCGAAGCCGACCGTCGCATAGATCACCGCCCACGCGAGGGCGCCCATCGACTGGGCGAGGGTGAAGGCCCACCACCGCATCCGCAGCACGCCGGCCGAGGCGAGGACGACGGTCTGCAGGCCCACGGTGAGGTAGCACAGCGGCACCGCGCCGATCCCGCACCGCTGCACCGCGCCGCGCCCGCGGTCGAGAGCCTCGCTGCGCAACCACCGGTGCACCGAGGCGCGCCAGCCGGTGAGGGGGTGGGTGTGCCGCAGGGTCTGCTCGGTGACCGTGCGGGCGATCCAGTAGGTCACCTGGCCGCGCAGCATGGCAACGCCCCAGAGGAAGGCGAGGGCGAGGCCGAGCGGGAAGGACTGCCAGACGTCCACCCGACCAGCATCCCACGCGCGGCGCACCGGGTCGGGGGCGGTGGGGCACGGCATACTCCGGCCATGAGGATCGTCGTCGCCCTCGGGGGAAACGCGCTGCTGGAGCGCGGCCAGGTGCCCGACGCGGGCGCGCAGGTCGCCAACATCCGGCGCGCGATGCACGCGCTGGCGCCGCTCACCGACGACCACCAGGTGGTCATCACGCACGGCAACGGGCCACAGGTCGGCATCCTCGCGATGGAGAGCGCCGACGACGCGCGACTGAGCCAGCCCTACCCCTTCGACGCGCTCGGGGCGATGACGCAGGGGCTCATCGGCTACTGGATCCTGCAGGCGATCGGCAACGAACGGCCCTACCGGCAGTTCGCCGCCGTGCTCAACCAGACGCTCGTGGACGCCGACGACCCCGCCTTCGGGGATCCGAGCAAGTTCGTCGGGGAGGTCTATGCCGAGGCCGAGGCCCGGCAGCTCGCCGAGAAGCACGGCTGGCAGGTCAGGGCGGACGGGACCCACTGGCGGCGGGTCGTGCCCTCGCCCCGGCCGCGGGAGATCATCGAGACCCGGCTCATCGACCACCTGCTGGACGAGTCGGTCATCGTCGTCTGCGCGGGTGGCGGCGGGGTGCCGGTCGTGCGGACGGAGACCGGTGACCTGCGCGGGGTCGAGGCGGTCATCGACAAGGACCTGTCGGCCGCGCTGCTCGCGCACCGGCTCGGCGCCGACCGGCTGCTCGTGCTCACCGACGTGCCCGCGGTCATGGAGGGCTACGGCACCGATGACCAGCGGGAGATCCGGCACACCACGCCAGAGGAGCTGCGGGCGCTCGACCTGCCGGCCGGGTCGATGGGGCCCAAGGTCGAGGCGGTATGCCGTTTCGTCGAGGTCTCCGGGTCACGCTCCGGCGGCGTCGAGGTGGCTGCCGCGATCGGCAGTCTCGACGAGGCGGTGGCCCTCGTGGACGGCTCGGCGGGGACCTACGTCACCGCCCGCCGGGGCTGAGAGGGCAGGGGCTGTCCCAGGGCCGCCCGACGTCTGGTTGCGCAGGAGACGTCGTCCCGGCGACACGCCCGTCCCGAGCGGCTCATCCGCGCACGTGCGTAGCTGAGCCGATGTCGACCGGCGTGGCGGCGGGACGACCGGCCCCGGGGCTCACGTCAACGACTGCCGGTGCGGCCCGGTGCTGATCGCTCACCTCAGGAAGCTCGGCGACGTGGCCTCAGAGCTCGTCGGCGAGGGCCCCGTCGAACCACGCGCCCAGCACCGGGCTCCACTCGCGGATCGCGACCTGCTCGACCAGGCCCTGCTGCTGGAAGGGGTCCTCACGCAGCAGCTCGGCCAGGTCGGCAGCGCTCTCACCACGCAGGATGAGCAGCGCGGCATCAGGCGCCTCGTCGATGGTCGCGTAGGGACCGGTCAGCAGGGCGGTGCCGTCAGCGGCGAGCGCGCCGAGGAAGTCGCGGTGCGCAGGACGGTGCTCGTCCCGCGCCGCGGTGTCGTCGGAGTAGGTGTAGTGCACGACGAAGAGGCTCATGCCGCTCATCCTAGGGACCCGCCGCCCCTCCCAGTCGACCTCGGCCCGCCCGGCCCCCTCTCCCGACTGACCACATCGCCCCACCGAGCGCCGCAGATGGTTGCTGAGGCGCCCACCGAACGCCGCAGATGGCTCCCCAGACCCCCACCGAACGCCGCACATGGCTGCATGGCTCGCTCTAGGTTGCTAGCATCATAGCCATGATCGAGAAGGCGCAGTTCAACGTCTACCTGCCCAAGGACCTGATCACCGAGATCAAGCACCGCGGCATCGACGAAGCCATCAGCCTGTCCGCCCTCGTCGAGAAGGCGCTGCGGGCATACCTCAACGAGCACCGAGGAGACCAGCCGTGATCGCCAACCTGACCGCGCAGCCCATCCGGTTCACCGCCGACATCCCGGCCTGGCAGCGCATCGCCCAGACTCTCGGCGGCCACCTGATCCTCGAGCGGCCCGGCTGGCTCGTGTATGCCCTCGGCTCCGGCCGGCTCGCCCTGCACCACGCGAGCGCGGAGCAGCCGGCGTCGATGACCAGACTGGCCTTCTCGACCAGCACGCCGATCCCCGAGGCGGTCGCGGAGGCCGCTGTCGCCGGGGTGCCCATCGCGCTCGGCCACCCCGATCACGGCGAGGCGGGCCTGGTCACGGCCGCAGACGGCACCGAGCTCACTCTCGACTCCCCCACCCCGGTCGAGCTCCCCGGAGCCGTGCGCGATGCTCGGCTGAGCGTGATGCCCATCTGGTACGCCCCCGACACCGGCATGATCCGCGGCGTCGTCGAGGGCCTCGGAGCAACGCCGCGCCTCATGGCCGACGACGGCGGCTGGACCGACCTGACGTGCGCTGGCGGCGGACTCGTCGCCGCCCACCGGGCGGACCATGGCGGCATCGAGCTCGCCTTCGAGTGGGACGGCGACGTGGAGGACGCCCTGACCCTCATGACCGAGGCAGGCATCCAGGCGGTCCTCATCGACGAGACCTACAGCCGCACCGTCCAGGTCACCGACCCCGACGGCGGCAAGGAGATCTGGGTCAACGAACGCCAGACCGACCATTACGGCTACACCCGCGTCAGCGCCTGAGCTCGTGCCCGCGCCACGCACGGAGGGGCGCCGGGCCGTGCTGCTGGCCCTCGCCCTGCTCACGGTCGAGTTCCTCGCGGGCATGCAGCGCTACCTCTCCCAGACCGTGCTCCCGCTCCTCGCGCGGGACCTGGACGGGGCGCATCTCTACGGTCCCCTCGACGCCGCCGCCCAGGCGCCGCTCTTCCTCACGCTCCCCGCGGGCGCGTGGCTCCTCTCGCGGGTGCCGGTGCGCACGCTCGTGCTCGCCTTCACGTTGATCACGGTCCTCGGTTCGGTCATCTGCGCCCTCGCGCCGACCATGCCGGCCTTCATCGCGGGCACCGCGGTGCGAGCGCTGGCCGCAGGCGCCCTCGCGACGATCAGCCTGGGTGCGATCAGCCGGGGCCTGCCGAGCCGGCATCGCCAGCTGGTGCTCGCCGGTATGTCTGGCGTCTGGCTGCTCTCCTCCACCCTCGGCCCGGTGTATGCCGCGACCACGGCCTCCCTCCTGGGGTGGCGCTGGGCGATGGTCGCCTACCTGCCCCTGCTGGTCCTCGCACGCTGGGCGGTGGCCCGTCAGTTCCCGCCCGAGGCGGAGCAGGGGCCGACCGGTGAGACCGTCCCGTGGCGGTGGGCCGTCGTCCTCGCCGCGGGGTCCGCCATCCTGGCGCTGCCGGTCGACGGGGCGTCGATGTTGGCGGTGGCGCTGGGGGCGGGGGCGATGCTCTGGGCGACGGCTCGGCTGCTCCCGCCGGGCACTGCTCGCGCGCACGGTGGTCGGCGCGCCGGACTCATGGCGCTCGGGGTGACGGCGGCGGCATACTTCGGCGCCACGATGGTGCTCTCGGTCGTCGCGCACGACGGCCTCGGCCTCAGCACCGCCTCCTTCGCCGTGGTCATCGCGGCACCGGGCGTGGCTTGGGCGCTCACCGGGCTGTGGACGGGAGCCCACCCGGCCCTGTCAGACGCGCCCTTCGCGCGCCGGTCGGGGCGGGCCGGTGCCGTGCTGACGGGCGGGATCGTGGTTCTGCTTGCCACCACGACGCTGGCGCCCAGCTCATCGGTGGCCTTCGTCGGCCTGCTTGTCGGCGCCACGCTGGCCGGCCTGGGCATGGGAGCGTTGTACCCCGACCTCCTCGGTCGCTGCCTGACGCCGCCGGAGCACGACGACGGCATCACCTCCGACCGCATCGCCGGTGCCGCGGTGCTCGTGGAGTCGGTCGGCATGGCGGTCGCCACGACCGCGGGGTATGCCTTCCTCGGCACCGGATTCGGGCTCGGCTCGGGCGTCGCGGACCGATCCCCCTGGCTCTACCTCGCGCTGACAGTCGTCGCACTTCTCATGCTGCACCGGCTCCGGGCGGCGGCCCGGCCAGCCTCTGCGCAGCCCCTCGCCTCCACCGGGTGATCTGAGATCGGCGACCATCTGCGACGCCCGGTCGGGCCAGGGGCGACCATCTGCGACGCCCGGTGGGGCCAGGGGCGACCATCTGCGGCGCTCGGTCGAAGAAGGGAAGGAAAAGGAAAGAGAGGAGCAGGAGGGGTGGACGGGTGGGGTGGGTGGGACGGGTGGGGTGCATGGGGAGGGTGCGGTCGGCGGATCAGGTGAGGGCCCGGTCGAGGTCGCGCCAGAGGTCCTCGACGTCCTCGACCCCGACCGACAGGCGCAGGAGGTTCTCCGGCACGGTCTCCACCTCGAGCGGGTGGCGGCGGCGGCGCTCGATCTGGCTCTCCACCCCGCCGAGGCTGGTCGAGTGGGTCCACAGGCGGGTGGCACGGCAGACCCGCTCGGCGCCCTCGACACCGCCAGCGACCTCGATCGACAGCATCCCGCCGAAGCCCGGGTAGCGCAGCCGCTCGACCGCCGGGTGGTCCACCAGCCGACCAGCGAGGACCTGCGCGCTCGCCTCGGCGCGCTCCAGCCGCAGGTGCAGCGTCCGGATCCCGCGCAGCACCAGCCACGCCTCCATGGGCCCGGGGATGGCGCCGCGCAACGACCGGTAGGTATGCAGTCGCTCCAGCAGGTCGGGCCGCTCCGGTGAGACGACGGCGGCCCCGAGCAGCACATCGGAGTGGCCGGCGAGGTACTTCGTCGCCGAGTGGATGACGACGTCGACGCCCCAGGTGAGCGGCTGCTGACCCAGCGGGGTCGCGAAGGTGTTGTCGGCGGCGACGACCGGGCGGGCCTCGGCATACCGCTCGCGCAGGCCGCGCACCACGGCCGGCACGTCGGCGAGCTCCATCATCGGGTTGCTGGGCGACTCGATGAGGAGCAGGTCGGCGCCCTCGCACGCGGCGAGGGTGCCGGAGACGTCCTCGGCCTCGACGCGGCGCACGCTCAGCGCCCCGGCGGCCCGGAGCTCGTCGAGCAGCCCGGTCGTCCCGTTGTAGACGTGCCGCGGCGCGACGACCACGCCACCGACGGGCACCAGGCCGACGACGGCCGCGACCGCACCCATGCCCGAGGCGAAGGCCAGCGCCCGGCCGCCCTCGAGCGAGCCGAGCACCTCCTCCACCGCCTCCCACGTGGGGTTGGAGGTCCGGGCATAGCTCACCTCGCCGTCCGCGACGTAGGTCGAGCTGAAGGTCACCGGCACATTGACCGGCGCGCCGGGGTGGCGTTCGGGTCGCCCGAGCGCCACCGCGCGCGTGGCGGGGGCATACAGCCCGTCGTCGTGGCTCACGTCATACCTCCTGCTGGGACTGGCGCTCACGATAGGCGGCCGCCGCGACCCGGTTGCCGCAGGACGTGCTGCAGAAACGCTTCGAGCGGTTGCGGGAGAGGTCCACGAGGACACCTTCGCACCCGTCGGCCTCGCAGCGCCGCAACCGCCCGAGCTCGCCGGCCCTGACCACGTCGACCATCGCCATCGCGGCCTCCACCACCATCCTGGTCGCGAAGGGTGCGTCGTCGTCGGTCGCGTGCAGGTGCCACCCCCACCCGTCGTGGTCGACCAGGCGGGGGACGGCGCGCTCCTCGGCCAGCAGGACGTTGACGAGATCGACGACCCCGGCCTCGTCGAGCTCCCACAGCTGGGCCAGGCGGGGCCGCACGAGCCGCACCCGCTGGACCTCGGCGAAGCGCCGGTCGGGCGTGCCCGACCACCGCCAGTGCCGCACGAAGGCCTCGAGATCCGCCACGGTCGTCAGGGTGTCGACCCCCTCCGCACGAGCCTGCGCCGCTCGCTCCGGCGTCAGGTGATCGCTCCCGCTCCCGGCCCCCGTGCGGGTGTTGACGAGCCCCGCCGCACCCTGCAGCGCCTCGACCGTGTCATGAGTGAACTGCAACTTGACTCCTGATGACAGACGTCCCTATCGTCATTAGTGTCATCGATAGATGCTCCTGACGCCAACCCACGAGAGGGGGCCCGCCCCATGACCGCGACCCAGACCACCGTGAACCCCCGACCGGCCGGTATGCCGGGTCGGCACCCCCGCGCGCGGGTCCTGCTGCTCGGCCTGGCGGTGGCCATGCTGTCCGCCTCGATGTTCGGCACCGCCGGAGCCGTGGGCAAGAGCCTGCTGCTCCAGGGGTGGACTCCCGGCGCCGCCGTGACCGCACGGGTCGCCCTCGGCGCGCTCGTCCTCGCCGCGCCCGCCGCCGTCGCGATGCGCGGCCGGTGGCACCTCCTGCGCCGACCCGTCACCTGGATCCACACCGGCCTCTTCGGCCTGGTCGCGGTGGCCGGATGCCAGCTGTTCTACTTCCTCGCCGTCGAGCGGCTCTCGGTCGGCGTGGCCCTCATGCTGGAGTACCTCGGGCCGATCCTCGTCGTCGGCTGGCTGTGGGCACGGCGCGGTCAGCGCCCGCGCCCGCTGACGATCGGTGGGGTCGCGCTGGCCGTGGTCGGCCTGCTGCTCGTCCTCGACGTCCTCGGTGAGGTCCAGCTGAGCGCCGCCGGAGTCATGTGGGGCCTGCTCGCTGCCGTGGGCCTGGCCGTCTTTTTCGTCATCGGCGCGGACGACGCGAGCGGGCTCCCGCCGACCGCCTTCGCCGCGATGGGTATGACGATCGGCGCCGTCGCCCTGGCGCTCGCCGGGCTCCTCGGCGTGGTGCCGATGGCCGTCAGCACGAGCGACGTGCTGCTCGCCGGGGTCGACGCACCGTGGTGGGTCCCGGTGCTGTGGCTCGGCCTGGTCGCGGCCGCGGGGGCATACCTCACCGGCATCGTGGCCGCCCGGATGCTCGGCGCCAAGGTCTCGTCCTTCGTGGGGCTGGCCGAGGTGATGTTCGCCGTGCTCTTCGCCTGGCTCCTGCTCGGCGAGATGCCGGCCGCGATCCAGCTGCTCGGCGGCGTGCTCATCGTGGCCGGGGTGGCCGCGATCAAGGCCGACGAGCGCGACGACGAGCTGCCGGCCGCCACCTACGAGGTCGAGCCGCTGCCCGAGGTGGACGCGCGGTCAACTCTCAGCCGCGATGTCATCTGACAGCCTCCCCGAGCAGGCTGTCAGATGACCTACCGGCTGACAGTCGCACCGCAGCGGCGCACCCGGCCCGTCAACGCGCGCTCGCGCGCCGCACGAAGTCGGTGATGCCCTCGGCCTCCTCGACCCGCGAGGACTCCCCGACGTAGGGCATGTGCCCGGTCTCGAACCACGCGTGCTCGATGCGGTCGAGCGCGGCGTCGGGCAGCCGCAGGTGCGCGACGGTGTCCTCGGCGGCGGAGTAGGGCGTGGCCAGGTCGTAGTAGCCGTACTCGAAGCGCACCCGCAGGTGCGGGTTGGCGCGCATGACCCGCTCGAGCTTGTCGACGACGTTGATGGGCTTGGCCTCGAACTCCTTGTAGGACCAGTGCTCGATGGCGTCGGAGAACACGGCGTAGGGCAGGTCCAGCTCGGATCTCAGCTCGGACCGCAGGTAGTGGTGGATCGCCGCGGCATACGGGCCCATGATCGCGTCGATGCTCGGGTCGGCGTCCATGCCCTCGGCGATGCCGGAGTGCAGGACCCCACGGATGCGCCCGTCGATCCGCCCGACCGTCTCGCCCTGATCACGCAGCAGCTCGGTGCAGAAGCGCCAGTGCTCCGGCCGCAGGTCGCAGCGGCGGACGTAGTCCTCCGACAGACCGGTCAGCCGCGCCAGCCGGGTCACCACGTCGGCGCGCTCGTCCTCGGTGAGCCGGTTGCCGCGCGCCAGCGCCCAGCGGTAGGTGCCCGCGGCGAACTCCTCGGCCTCCCCGAGCACCTCGGCGAGCTCCCGACCCTCGTGCTTGCCGTGGTAGTGCGCGATGGCGGCATACGTCGGCACGTAGGACAGGCACGCCTCGTCGAAGCGCAGGTAGCGGAAGTCCTGGGTGCCGAAGTCGAGCACGCTGGAGATCAGGACGAGCCCGTTGAGCTGCAGCCCGAAGCTCGTGAAGAGGTGCTCGGCGACCGACACCGCGCGCGTCGTGCCGTAGGACTCCCCGGCAAGGAACTTCGGGCTCATCCACCGGTCCTCGCGGGTGCACCAGAGCCGGATGAGCTCGGCGACCTGCTCGACGTCCTTCTTCCACCCGTGGAAGTCCTTGGCCTTGCCGCCCTCGACCGCCCGCGACCACCCGGTCGACATCGGGTCGATGAAGACCAGGTCGGAGGCCCGCAGCAGCGTCTCCGGGTTGTCCTTGAGCGCGTACGGCGGCGGCGTGGGGTCGTTGGGCTCGCCCGCGTCCGCGATCCGTGGCCCGAGCACGCCCAGGTGCAGCCAGACCGAGCTCGACCCCGGGCCACCGTTGAAGACGAAGGTGATGGGCCGGTCGCGGTCGGGCGCGCCGTCCTCGTCGGTCAGGGTGTATGCCGTGACCGCCAGCTCGCCGCGGGCCGTCCACCCCTGGAAGACGTCGTCCTTGACCTCTTCCTCCCGGATGACGATCCGCCCCGTCGTGGCGGTGTAGGTCAGGTCACCGTCGCTGGTGCCGATGGTGTGCTGGGTCTCGACCAGCTGGTCGCGCGGCTCCGGGCGCTTGGCCGCGCCGCCGGTGTCGCCGCCGCTGGTGTCGACCGTGCTCGTGCCTGTCGAAGCCTCATCGCTCATGGTGCCCCACCCTAGACAACGCTCACCCCGGGTCCAGGGCGTGGGTTCGTGGGGCACGGCCCCCCGGAACCCCCGCCCAGGACGGCGAGGAGGCGCGGACCGAGAGGGTCATCCCTGCCGCGCCTTGAAGCGCGGGTTCTGCTTGTTGATGACGTAGAGCGTGCCGCGGCGCCGGACGACCTGGCTACCCGGGGCTTGCCTGAGCGAGCGCAGGGACTTGCGCACCTTCATCGGCTCACCGCCAGACCGCGCTGGGCGGCCCGCGCGAGCCGCCGCGGCACCTGGACGACCTGACCGTCGACGGTCACCGGCACGAGGTCGGCCGGGGCCGCCTTCCACTGGGACCGGCGGTGCCGGGTGTTGGAGCGCGACATCCTGCGCTTGGGAACGGCCATGGGTTTTTCTCCTTCGGTCGGCCCGTCGCCACGGTGACGACAGGCAGGGGGTGCAGGCGCACGCCAGGACGGCGCGCGCGTCGAGTCAGGCGGCGCCGCGGATGGGCCCGAGCCACGGCTCGAGGCCGTCCTGGTGCTGCTCCCACAGGCTGCCGAGACGGGTGAGCTCGGTGTCGTTAAGCAGGCAGTCGCGGAACGCCCCACGGATCGACGCGCGCCGGTCGTCGTCGTGACGCCCCGTGACGAAGACGCGCGACATCGGCCCGGTGGCCGCGCTCCACGTGGCGACCGCGCCGAGGCGGTGCTGACCGCCGGCGCCGTCCCAGCCGATGACGTCGCCCGGGCGCGTGGCCACCCACAGGCAGCCGCGCGCGCGGTGGGAGCCAACGCCGAGATCCTCGAAACGCTGCTCGAGCCGGCGAGGGTGCATGGGTCGGTCGGCGGTCAGCTCCATGGTCCACACCTGCTCGGTCTGCGGGGTCGGGACCGGACCGCGCCGCACGTCGCTGACCCACGCCTCGGTGGAACCGTGGTGGTGGACCCCCTGCTGCAGGATGCGGGCGTCGATCTCGCTGCCGTCCCGGAGCACGAGGGCGCCGGGCCTGGCCAGGGCACGGACGGCGTCGTGCCCCACCGGGTCGCGGCTGCCGCGCACGACGACGAGATCGGCATACTCCAGGATCGGCACGGCGACCTCGGCGAGCCCGCGGTCCTCCGACGGCAGGGTCGGCACGTCGGTGTCGGCCAGGAGCTCGTCGCCGAGGAGCACATCACCCAGCCCGGCGCCCTCGAAGGTCGCGACCACCGAGGCGACGTGGAAGGACCACGACTCGGCGGCATACCCGGCGACGCGGCAGACCTGCGAGGCCTCCGCGCCGGCCGCGAGGTGGGCCACGACGTCGGACCACCGGCCGAGCTGCCCGAGCCGGTCGAGGGTGGGCACCATGTCCTCACGGATGGCGCAGCTGACGCACGCGTGCTCGAGGTCGACGACCTCCTCCTCCAGCTTGCCGGTGCGGTCGCTGACGATCCGGACCAGGCGCTGGCGGTCGGGGTCGATGCGGTGCTCGACGACGACCGCATCGGGCAGGTCCCACTGCAGACCGACGGTGGTCGCGGCCATCGCCTCGGGGTGGATACCGGTGACCAGGTGGACGGGGATGGTGCTCACCGCAACTGCTCCCGTCCGCCGGAGGAGGCGGGGTAGGGCGGGTGGATGCCGTTCTTCACGATGTCCTCTCTGAGGTATGGTTGAGAATCGTTCTCATTCTTACACAGCTTGTGGAGGCCTCATGTCCCGCACCTGCCAGGTGACCGGAGCCCGGCCAGGCTTCGGCCACGCCATCTCGCACTCGCACCGGCGCACGAAGCGCCGCTTCGACGTCAACATCCAGCGCAAGCGCTACTGGGTGCCCAGCCTCGGCCGCCACGTGACGCTGACGCTCAGCGCCAAGGGCATCAAGACCATCGACCGCTGCGGGATCGACGCGGTCGTGGCGGAGATGCTGGCCCGGGGAGAGCGGTTCTGATGGCCGGGAAGAGCAAGGACATCCGCCCCAAGGTCACCCTGCGGTCCACCGCAGGGACGGGCACGACCTACATCACCGAGAAGAACCGGCGCAACTCCCCCGACCGTCTGGTGATGCGCAAGTACGACAAGGCGATCCGCCAGCACGTCGAGTTCAAGGAGTCACGCTGACATGGCCAAGAAGAGCAAGATCGCGGCGCAGCGCCGCCGGGAGCAGGTCGTCGCGCGGTATGCCGAGCGACGGGCCGAGCTCAAGGAGCTCCTCCGGGTCGGCTCTCCGCAGGAGCGCGCCCAGGCCCAGCGCGACCTGCAGCGGCTGCCTCGCGATGCCAGCCCCACCCGCCTGCGGCACCGCGACGCCGTGGACGGACGCCCACGGGGTTACATCGGCAAGGTCGGGCTGTCCCGTGTGCGTTTCCGGGCCCTGGCCCACCGCGGCGAGCTGCCCGGCATCACGAAGTCCAGCTGGTAGCGCGCCCCTTCTGGACATCGGTTGTCCGGGCCCGCTCCCCGGAGACCGATGTCCAGACGGAGGGGCGGGTGGGCCTGTGATGGGATGAGAGATATGACGAACCCGCTCCTGTCGCCCTCCGTCCTGCCCTTCTCCCTGCCCGACTACGCCACGTTGACGGATGCTCACGTCCGCGAGGCGATGGAGACCGGGATGGCTGAGCAGCTCTCCGCCCTGCGGATGCTGGCCGAGGACACCGAGCCCGCGACGGTGGCCAACGTCCTGCACGCCTGGGAGACCTCCGGCGCGACCCTCGACCGGACGCTGTCGGCGTTCTGGGTGGCCAAGTCGGCGGACACCAACGACGAGCGGGACGCGATCATGGCCGAGTTCGCGCCGCGGCTGGCCGCGCACAGCGACACGATCATGCTCGACACCGGCCTCTACGCCCGCCTCACCGCCCTGCGCGAGCGGGCGGACGCCGGCGAGGTGGAGCTGGACGAGCAGGACGAGTTCGTCCTCGACGAGCGGCTCCGGGCCTACGAGCGCGGCGGCATCACCCTCGACGAGCCCGGGCAGGCCCGCCTGCGCGAGCTCAACGGCGAGCTGGCCACCCTCTCCACGGAGTTCGACCGGCTGCTCGTCACCGGGCGGGCCGCGGCCGCGGTGCACGTCACCGACGAGGCCGAGCTGGCCGGGCTGGGCGAGGACGACAAGGCCGGTCTGCGTGGCGCCGCCGAGGCCAAGGGCCTGGACGGCTGGCTCATCACCCTCACCAACACGACCGGTCAGCCGATCCTCGACAGCCTGGAGCACCGCGGCCTGCGCGAGCGCGTCTACCGCGCGTCGGTCGACCGTGGCCTCGGCAGGGACGGCGCAGGGGCCGAGCACGACACCCGCGAGATCCTCGTGCGCATCGCCCGGCTGCGCGCCGAGCGTGCCTCGCTGCTGGGCTACGAGCACCACGCCTCCTACGTGCACCAGGTCGGGTGCGCCCGGACCACAGACGCGGTCAACGACCTCCTCGGCCGGCTCGCCCCCGGAGCCGTGCAGATCGCGCAGCGGGAGGTCGACGCGCTGGGCGAGCTGCTGCATACCCTCGAGCCGGGCGCGACCCTGGAGGGGTGGGACTGGCAGTTCCTCGCCTCCCGCAGCGCCGGCGAGAGCTTCGACACCGGTCAGCTGACGCCCTACC
Source organism: Serinicoccus profundi (assembly GCF_008001015.1). NCBI lineage: Bacteria > Bacillati > Actinomycetota > Actinomycetes > Micrococcales > Ornithinimicrobiaceae > Serinicoccus > Serinicoccus profundi. The sequence goes on from NZ_CP042862.1 coordinate 3,137,511, forward strand.
TCGAGTTCGAGCGGGTGCTGCACGACGGCGTCTTCGCCGCGGCCACGGCGCTCTACGGCATCACCTTCCACGAGCGCGAGGAGCTCGTGGGCTACACCCAGGAGGCGCGGGTCTTCGAGGTGCGCGAGGAGGACGGCTCGGCCCTCGGCCTCGTCGTCCTCGACCCCTACACCCGCCCGACCAAGAAGGGCGGGGCGTGGATGACGAGCATCGTCGACCAGTCGCACCTGCTCGGCGACCTGCCGGTGGTGACCAACACCTGCAACGTGCCGCCGCCCGCGCCCGGCTCCCCCAGCCTCATGACGTGGACCAACGTCGTCACCCTCTTCCACGAGTTCGGCCACGACCTGCACGGCCTGCTCTCCGACGTGCGCTACCCCTCGCGGGCGGGCACGTCGGTGCCCCGCGACTTCGTCGAGTTCCCCAGCCAGGTCAACGAGATCTGGGCCTGGGAGCCCGCCCTGCTGGCGCGGTATGCCCGTCACCACGGGACGGGTGAGCCGGTGCCCGCGGAGTGGATCGACCAGCTCGTCGACAGCCGCACCGAGACGGGATACCACACGCTCGAGCTGCTCAAGGCGATGATCCTGGACCAGGCCTGGCACCAGACCCCGCTGACCGAGCTCCCCCAGGACGGCTCGGGCGTCGAGGCCTTCGAGGCGGCCGCGCTGGAGGCGGCCGGGGTCGCCTTCCCGCTCATCCCGCCGCGCTACCGCAGCGCCTACTTCCACCACATCTTCGGCGGCGGCTACTCGGCCGGCTACTACTCCTACCTCTGGTCGGAGGTCATGGACGCCGACACGGTCGCGTGGTTCCGCGAGCAGGGCGATGAGGACAACCCCGGCGGTATGACCCGCTCGGCCGGCGACACCTTCCGCCGCGAGCTGCTCGGCCGGGGCGGCTCGATCGAGGCCCTGGAGACCTACCGGCGCTTCCGCGGCCGCGACCCCGAGGTCGCCCCGCTGCTCGAGCGCCTCGGCCTCACCGGCTGAGGCGGGCGTCGGGCTGCCCGGACCGAGCTGGTCCGGGCGGCTCAGGCCCTGCTGCGGGCCCGCTTGCGGACGGCGTTGCGGACCGCCAGCCCGACGACCACCACGAGCAGGGCGTAGATCACGATCGTGATGGGGCTCGAGACGAGGATCCGCGGGTCGCCGACCGAGGCGAGCAGCGCGTCGCGCAACGATCCTTCGGCGAGCGGGCCGAGCACCATACCGATCATGAGCGGGGCCAGCGGGTAGTCGAAGCGGCGCATGAAGAAGCCGAGGACGCCGATGCCGAGCAGGAGGAGCAGGTCGAAGACGGCCCCGGACGTGGCGTAGGTGCCCAACCCGCAGAAGACCGCGATGCCGGCGTAGAGCTGCGGCTTGGGGATGAGCAGCAGCTTGGACCAGAGCCGCGCGAACGGCATGTTGATGGCCAGCAGGACGATCATCGCCAGGAAGAAGCTCGCCAGCAGCGCCCACACCAGGTCGGCGTTGCGCTCGAAGAGCAGCGGACCGGGCTGCATGCCGTACTGCCGGAAGGCGACGAGCATGATGGCGGCGGTCGCGGACACCGGCAGACCCAGCGCCAGCAGCGAGCCCATCGCCATGCCGGTCGTCGCGTTGCCCGCAGCCTCCGGCGCCGCGAGACCCCGGATCGCCCCCGTGCCGAACTTCGGCTTCGCGGAGCGGGCGTCGAGCCGGCGCTCCGCCTCGTAGGCCAGGAACGTCGGCACCTCCGCCCCACCGGCGGGGATGACGCCGAACGGCAGCCCGATGACGGTGCCGCGGGCCCACGCCGGGGCGGCCTCCTTGAGCTCGGCCCTGCTGAGGAAGGGGCGCCCGGTGGCCCGGACGCCGAGGTCCTCACGCTCGTGCCGTGCGCGGGAGGCGACGTAGAACACCTCGCCCAGCGCGAGGATGCCGACCGTCACGGTGACCAGGGAGATGCCGTCGAAGAGCTGGGTAGCGCCGAGGGTGAAGCGCTCCATGCCGGAGATGCCGTCGATCCCCACGAGGGTGATCCCGATCCCGAGGACGAGGGAGGCCAGCCCCTTGGCGATGTTGTCCGACACCACCGAGCTGGTGGCGATGAAGGCGAAGAGGGCGAGCGCGAAGAACTCCTCCGGGCCGAATGCCGCGGACAGCTCCACGAGCGCGGGCGCGATGAACACCACGAGGATCGAGGCCACCATGCCACCGATGAAGGCCCCGATGGCTGCCGTGGCCAGCGCCTGCGGGGCGCGGCCGTCCTTGGCCATCCGGTGCCCCTCGAAGGTCGAGGCGATGGCCGAGGCCTGACCAGGGGTGTTGAGCAGGATCGCCATGGTCGAGTCGCCGAAGAGCCCGCCGAAGTAGACGCCCGCGAAGAGGATGAAGGCGGCGGTCGGGTCGAGGGCGAAGGTCATCGGGAGCAGCAGCGCGACCGCCATCGACGAGCCGAGCCCCGGCAGGACGCCCACGGCCGTGCCGAGCAGGCAGCCGATGACGACCCACAGGAGGTTCATCGGGGTGAACACGCCGGCGAAGCCGTCGGCGAGGAGTCCGAGCTGCTCCATCAGAAGCCACCTCCCAGGATGCCGGAGGGCAGGACGAGCCCGAGTCCGGTTGAGAAGATCAGGTAGATCGCCGAGCTGAGGAAGAGGGCGATGAGTGCGTCGAGGCCCGGCCGGCGGGAGCCGAAGCCGCGCGAGGAGCACCAGAAGAGCAGCGCCGCCGCGAGGATCCAGCCGAGCCAGGGCAGCAGCACCGCGAAGGCGGCGAAGCCTCCGACCACCCAGCCCACGGCGACCCAGTCCGTGCGGTGCTCCGGCTCGCCGGTGTCCTCGTCTCTGGCGACCTCGCGCGCCGCCCTGGACTCCCGGAGCACGCCGATGGCGAGGATGACCGAGAGCGCGAGCCCGACCGAGCCGACGATGAGCGGGACGAACCGGGGGCCGGGGAACTCCGCCGCGTCGGCGTCGAGCAGCAGCGCGCCGACGAGCAGGAAGAGGCTGAAGGCCCCGACCACGGCCGGCATGACGATCGCGAACCGGCCACCGGAGCGCTCGGGCACCGACGGGCCGACGGGCGCCTGCCCGCTCTGCCCCGTGGGCGTGGTCGTGTCCATGTCGCTCATCCCTCGATCTCCGCGAAGAGGCCCGAGATCCGCTCGATCTCGGAGTCGATGTAGTCGCGCAGCTCCTCGCCCTGCAGCGGCACCTCGACCCAGTTGTTGCGCTGCACCGCCTCCTGCCACTCCGGCGTGGCGAAGGACTCCTCGAGCAGCACCTCATACTCCGCGACCTGCTCCTGCGTCACCACCGGCGGCGCGAAGAGCGCCCGCCAGTTGGTGAGCGTGACGTCGTATCCGAGGTCGGGCAGCGTCGGGAGGTCGACGCCCTCCAGCGGTTGCGGCGCGACGAGACCCAGAGCGCGTAGGCGGCCAGACTCGACCTGGGGGTAGATGTCGGCGAAGCCACCGGCCGTCGCCTGCGCCGTGCCGTTGAGCAGCGCCTGGATCGCCTCGCCGCCGCCGTCGGAGGGGATGTAGGTGATGTCACCCGTCGGGACGTCGGCGTTGAGGGCCAGGTCGGTCGCGACCAGCTGGTCGAAGGACCCGCCGCCGGTCCACGCCACGTTGGGGGTGTCCTCGCGCCAGGCGGTGATGAGGGAGTCGAGGTCGTCGTAGGGCCCGTCGGCGGGGACGGCGATGAGGTCGTACTCCTCGATGACCCGCGCGATCGGGGTGACGTCGTGGATCTGCGAGGGGGTGCCGAACTGGATCTGCGCGGCGATCTGCCCGGTGCCGCCGACCATGAGGGTGGTGGGACGGTTCAGCCGGGACACGCTGCCGATGGCGATGGTCCCGCCCGCCCCGGGGATGTTGAGGACCTGCACGTTGCCCACGAGCTGGTTGGCGCGCATCGCCTGCTGCAGCTCGCGCTGGAAGGCGTCCCACCCGCCACCGGCGGCCGCCGGGGCGACCAGGGTGAGGTTGGCGCGGATGTTGGTGCCGCCGGAGGCTGCCCGGACCGACTGGTAGCCCGCGGCACCGATGACGGGCACGGCCAGCGCGGCGAAGCCCAGCGTCAGGGCGCGTCGCCGGGTCGGCGTTGAGGCGGGCTCTGCGGACCCCGCTGCAGCGTCGCTCATGTGCAGTCTCCTTCGTCCGGCACACGCGGCGATACTCCCCCGCCGCAGTCCTTCGCCCCACATCCTCACACAGCGGCGTCGCAGCGCGCTGCGACGCCGCTGTGTGACTGAGATCGGTGCGGCGACGACTGATCGGTGGTCCGGCAGAGCGGCATACCTCGGGGTATGCCGTCACTCAGGTCGGCGGGCGCGGATCACTGCGGCGGCGGCTAGATCGTGCACCTGGTGCGTGCGCTCGATGTCGACCTCGACGAACCCGGCTGCCGCAAGAGCGGTGCGGTAGTCGTCCTCGAGAAGGGCTCCCGAGATGCAGCCGGTCCACTGCTCCACCTCGTCCCGGCGATCCTGGGGCCAGGGGGCGAGCGCGACGACGTCGCTGATCGCGAGGCGGCCCCCGGGACGCAACACCCGGAAGGCCTGCGCGAGGACGAGGCTCTTGTCGGCGGCGAGGTTGATGACGCAGTTGGAGATGACGACGTCGACGCTGGCGTCCGGCAGCGGGATCTGCTCGAGGTAGCCCTCGATGAACTCGACATTGTCCACCTCCGCCTCAGCAGCGTTGCGGCGGGCCAGGTCGAGCATCTCCGGCGTCATGTCGAGGCCGATGGCGCGTCCAGTGGGGCCGACGCGGCGGGCGGAGATGAGCACGTCGGCACCGGCGCCCGAGCCGAGGTCCAGGACAGTCTCGCCCTCGTGCAGATCCGCGACCGCGGTCGGGACCCCGCAGCCCAAGGACGCCGCGAGCGCGGCGGCCGATGCCGGGTCGGCGTCGCCCTCGACATAGAGGGTGCGGCCGAAGATGCCGTCCGGCGTGAGCAGGTCGACGGAGTTCGACGTGCCGCAGCGCGACCCGGTCGGGTCGGCCGAGGAGCCGGACGGCGTGGCGAGGTCGCGCGCGGCGGCGGCGTAGCGGGCCTGGACGGCGTCGCGGATCAGGCCGGAGGTGACGTCGTCGGCAGAGTCGGTCAGCGGGTCGGTCATGGGGTGTCCTCAGTGGGTGGGATTCGGAGATGGGCGGGGAGATCCTCGATGCAGCAGGCCCCGCCGCGCACGACCAGTGCCGCGACATCGGGAAACTCCTGCAGGCAGGCGGGGTTGACGGCGTACCGGTTGCTGGCGCCGTGCGCCGTCGCGGTGAGGAAGCGGGCGGCCACGAGGGCCGAGAGGTGGTGGCTCACCGTGGACTGTGCCAGCGGGAAGGCCGCGACGATGTCGCGGACCGCCACCGGCTCTCGGTGCTGCGCGAGAAAGGCGAGCAGCTGAACCCGGGTGGCGTCGGACAGGGTCCGGAACCACTCGGCATACCTCTCCGCGGCGTCGCGGTCGAGCTGGACGATGTCATTCATCGATCATCGACGATAGTCGATCGACGCTGCCAGGGCAAGGGGTAGGTCGGCGGACCGGAAGGGTGGACGAGCCGCGTCGCCACGCGAGGGAGCGCCCTGGCGCCGCGTTCTCAGGAAGAGGAGGACCGCTCGGCGTCCACCTCGACGGCGACGTCGCGCATCCGCTCCATGAGGCGGGCCAGGTCGGCGAGCTCGTCGTCGCCGAGTCGGTCCAGCACCATCGCACGGGCGCGCATGGTGGGGCCTTCGAGGCCCATGAGGACCTCCTCGCCGGCGGCCGTGATGCGCATGAGGACGCGGCGTCGGTCGGCCGGGTCGGGCTGCCGGTCCAGCCAGCCCTTGGCGGCGATCCGGTCGATGATCCCGCTGGTCGTGGGCGTGGAGACCCGCAGCAGGGCGGCGAGCTCCTGGCCGGTGAGATCCGCATTGGCCCGGAGCAGGGCGAGCACCTGCACCTGGCGGAGCGTGAGGTCGGCCGGCACGGGCAACGGGTCCAGCCAGCGCATCGCGGTGGCGTGCAACTGAGCCTCCGCCTCGGCGATCTGCGCCAGTCGGCAACGCCGGGAGTCCTGGCCGTCCACGCTCATACCTCTGCTCCTTCCTGTTGCTGTCCGGGCACGACCCTCAACCCCAACCATGTGCGACGCCCGGTCGGCGCTGGGGCGACCATCTGCGACGCCCGGTCGGCGCTGGGGCGACCATCTGCGACGCCCGGTCGGCGCTGGGGCGACCCTCTGCGACGCCCGGTGGGAGCTGGGACGACCATGTGCGGCGCTCGGTCGATTGATTCGGCTCAGGGTAACTATTGGCTCTAGGCTAGGCATCCTATGTCACGCCTCACGCTCTTCAGCGTCCGCAACCGAGCTCTCATCGCGCTGGCCACCCTCTTCAGCATCCTGGCGGGGCTGTGGTCGGCGAGCAGCCTGCCGCGCGAGCTCTTCCCGTCGCTGCAGTTCCCGGTGCTCGTCGTCGCGACGTCGACCCCGGGGTCGAGCGCCTCGGTCGTCGAGGAGCAGGTGACCGAGCCGGTCGAGGTCGCGGCGCAGGGGCTCAACAACGTCGTCGAGGTGACCTCGACGAGCACCGACGGCTTCTCCTCCGTCATCGTCGAGCTCGACTACGGCACCCAGATGGGCGCCGCGCAGACCGACCTGCAGCGCGCCGTGCTGGCCCTGCCCGACCTGCCGGACACCGCGACGCCGCAGATCTTCGCCGGCAACCTCGACGACTTCCCGATCATCCAGCTCGCCGCGAGCGGCGGTTCGGACGCCCAGGACCTCGTCGACCGGCTCGAGCGCCTCGTCGTGCCCCAGATCGAGGACATCGACGGCGTCCGCTCCGTCACCCTCTCCGGCGTCGCCGACCGCGTCGTCACCATCGACCTGGACGAGGAGGCCGCGGCCGAGGCCGGTGTCACCACGAGCGCGGTCAGCCAGGTGCTGCAGGCCAACGGTGTCGTCCTGCCCGGTGGCCAGGTGCTCGACGGCGAGACCGACCTTCCCGTGCAGGTCGGCTCGCGGCTGACCTCCGCCGAGCAGATCGCCAACCTCCCGCTGCTCACCCAGCAGACGATCGGCGCCCAGCAGGCCGCCACCCAGGCGCAGGCTCAGGTCGGCGAGACCCAGCAGGCTGCGGACGACGCGGCCGAGGCCGCTGCTGCCGCGCCGCAGGACCCCGAGCTGGCGGCCCAGGCCGCTGCTGCGGCCGCCGCTGCCGAGCAGGCCGCCGCGGCGGCGGAGCAGGCGGGCGAGGTCGAGATCCCCCTCCTGGCCGACGTCGCCACCGTGACGCTGGAGGAGCGGGACGCGACGGCATACACGCGGACCAACGGAGAGCCCAGCGTCGGCCTGGCGATCACCAAGACGCCCGACGGCAACGCGGTCGAGATCTCCCACGAGCTGGAGGCGTTGGAGACCGAGATCGGGACCGCGCTGGACGGTGGCGAGCTGGTGACGATCTACGACGGCGCGCCGTTCATCGAGAAGTCCATCGAGGACCTCGCGACCGAGGGGCTGCTCGGCCTCGGCTTCGCCATCCTCGTCGTGCTCGTCTTCCTGCTGTCGGTGCGGCTCACCCTGGTCACAGCGCTGTCGATCCCGCTGTCGCTGCTCATCGCGCTGGTCGGGCTGCAGGTGGCCGGCTACAGCCTCAACATCCTCACCCTCGGCGCGCTGACCATCGCCGTCGGTCGCGTCGTCGACGACTCCATCGTGGTCATCGAGAACATCAAGCGGCACATCGCCCGGGGTGACGACCGGCGGACCGCGGTGGTCGAGGCGACCCGTGAGGTGGCCGGCGCGATCACCTCGGCGACCATCGCCACCGTCGCGGTCTTCCTGCCGCTGGGCTTCGTCGGCGGGCAGGTGGGTGAACTGTTCCGGCCGTTCGCCGTCACCGTGTCGCTGGCGATGCTCGCCTCGCTGCTCGTCGCGCTGACGATCATCCCGGTGCTGGGCTACTGGTTCCTCGGCAACCGTGGGCGGGTCGGCCGGCACGAGGAGGAGTCCCCGCTCACCGAGGCGGACGACTCCCCCGACCGGTTGCAGCGCGCATACCTGCCCGTCCTGCGCACCGCGCTCGCCCGCCCCTGGCTGACCGTGCTGCTCGCGCTGCTCGTCCTCGGCGGCACGGGGTATGCCGCGACCCTGCTCAAGACCGACTTCATCGGCAGCTCCGGCGAGAACAGCCTGCAGGCGACCCTCTCCATGCCCACCGGGACGACGCTGGACGACACCGACGCGCAGGCCGCCGAGGTCGAGGAGTGGCTGGCCGAGCAGGACGAGGTCGAGACCTACCAGGTGACCGCCGGGAGCCCGGGCGGCATCGAGGCGGTCTTCCTCGGCAGCGGGACCAACACGGCGACCTTCGCCCTCACCCTCGCCGACGGCGTCGACGGGGAGAGCTTCGGGGCCGAGCTGACCAGCGCCGTCGAGCTCCCGGAGGAGGCGACCTTCACCGCGCAGGCCGGCCAGCAGATGGGTGGCGCGAGCAGCCTGGAGGTCCAGGTGCAGGGCCAAGAGGTCGAGGACCTGCGCACGGCGGCCGACGAGGTCACCGAGCTCATGACCGACGCCGGCGCGCTGGACGTCACCAACAACCTCACCGATACCGTGCCCGCCCTCAAGGTGGAGGTCGACCGTGAGGCGGCCGCGGCGGCCGGGCTGGCGGAGGCCCAGCTCGGGCAGGTCGTCCAGGCCGCGACCGACGGCGCGACCGTCGGGCAGGTGGAGATCGACGCCTCCCGCGTCGACGTCGTCGTCCAGCAGGGCGAGGCCCAGGACCTGGAGGCGCTGCGCGAGTTGGAGGTCAGCACCGACACCGCCGGTGAGCCGGTGCTGCTCGACGATGTCGCCGACCTGCGGACGGTCGAGGAGGCGGTCAGCGTCACCCGGGTCGACGGGCTGCGTGCGGCCACCGTCACCGGCCGGTCCACGAGCGACGACCTCGGGGCGCTCACCGCCGACCTGCAGCAGCGCATCGACGGTCTGGACACCCCCGAGGGTGTGGAGGTCAGCCTCGGCGGCGTCAGCTCCGACCAGCAGGCCGCCTTCCAGGCGCTCGGCCTGGCGCTGCTCGCCGCCATCGCGATCGTCTACCTCGTCATGGTGGCGACCTTCAACTCCCTCGTGCAGCCGCTCATCCTGCTCGTGTCGGTGCCCTTCGCGGCGACCGGCTCGATCGGGTTGCTGCTGCTCACGGACACCCCGCTCGACGTGGCCTCCATGGTCGGCATGCTCATGCTCATCGGCATCGTCGTGACCAACGCGATCGTGCTCATCGACCTCGTCAACCAGTACCGCGACCGCGGGCTCGGCCGCACCGAGGCCGTGCTCGAGGGGTCGCGCCACCGCTTCCGGCCGATCGTCATGACCGCGCTCGCGACGATCCTCGCGCTGACGCCCATGGCCTTCGCGATCACCGGGGGCGGGGCCTTCATCTCCCAGCCGCTCGCGATCGTCGTCATCGGCGGCCTCATCAGCTCCACGCTGCTGACGCTCATCCTCGTGCCGGTGCTCTACGAGCTCGTCGGCCGCGGGTCGGCCTGGGCGAGCGGGCTGCGCGGGCGGCGCGGGGAGCGGCGGGAGCGTCGGGCTGCCTGACGCTGGCGGCAGGCGTGGACCGGCCCGCCGGCGGTGAGGATCCCTGCGCGTGCACCGATCCTCCCCGGATGCGCCACCCCCGGCGGTGAGGATCCCTACGTGTGCACCGATCCTCCCCGGATAAGCGGCCCCCGGCGGAGAGGATCCCTTCGCGTGCACCGATCCTCCCCGAACGGACGGTCGAGCGCGCGTCCGGCGTCTCGGTCAGTCGGTGAGGCGGGGCTGCGGTATGCCGGCCCGGCGCCTGTCCCTGTCGCGCGGCCTGCCGCGGACGGCGTCCGGTGGGGAGGATGCCTGCGCGCGAACCGAACCTCCCCGGATGCGCCACCCCCGGCGGCGAGGATGCCTGCGTGTGTACCGATCCTCCCCGGATCGGCGGCGTCCGGTGGGGAGGATGCCTGCGCGTGCACCGATCCTCCCCGGATGCGCCACCCCCGGCGGCGAGGATCCCTGCGTGTGCACCGATCCTCCCCGGATGAGCGGGCTCCGGCGGGGAGGATCCCTGCGCGTGCACCGATCCTCCCCAGGGCGCCGCTTCGGGCTGACGGGCGTCGGGCGTGTCGGTCAGTCGGTGAGGCGGGGGCTGCGGTATGCCGCCCCGGCGCCTGTCCCCGTCGCGGCGGCGGCGCGGCCGCAGCGCCACACGGCATACACCTGGGCGGGGTGGCCGAGCACCGCACCGACGTGGGTCTGCAGGGCGCTCGCCGAGGTCGGTGAGTCCAGCAGCTCGCTGAGCGGGTGGGCCGACCAGCCGGCGCGCTCGGCGGCGAGCCAGACGCCGAGCAGCCCGCCGCCGAGGGGGCCCAGCTCGTCGAGGCCCAATCCGGGCGGGCCCCAGAGCGCGACGACCGCACCGCGCGGCCGGACCTCGCTGACCCGAGCCACCAACCGATCCAGACGGGTGGCGCCCAGGACACGACGGGCGAGGCCGGAGCCGGTGAGCAGACCCAGCCCGCGCGCCTCCACCGGGCTCAGCCGCATCGCTGCCGCGCTCAGGCCGTCCAGGTCGTGGCGCGGGTGCGCTGGCGTCAGCCGCAGCCACTCCCGCAGCTCGCTGGCCGCCGGGCCGGTGAGCGTGCGAGCGGTGGCGCCGGGGAGCAGGTCGTCGACGAGGGCGTCCGGCAGGACCAGCAGACCCGTGCCAGCCGGCAGCTGCGCCAGGTCCGCGAGCGACGAGACTTCCTCAGGGGTGGGCTGCTGCTCGTAGGCGGCGCGGACGGTCGAGCGGGCGTGCAGCTCGGCCACCGACCAGGCGAGCCTGGGGCCCTGCCCATCACTGAGCCGGATCACCGCTGCCTGCCGGGCCCCGACAGCGACACCCCATTCGACCTCGGCCATCAGCCCGAGCTCCGCGGCAACGACCTGCAGGCTCAACGCCACGGCGCCCAGGGACAGCAGGAGGTCGCGATGAGTCGGGTCGGCGACCGGGAGCGCACGCTCGGCGTGCCAGCCGAGCCGCAGGGTCACGTCGTCGAGGGCGCGGACGTCCCACGGCTGGGTGTTGTGCGCACTGGGCGCCCTCCCCCAGTCGGCCGCGCGGGCGAGCAGGCGACTCGCCGGCGAGGCATCGGCCGTCGCGGCCCCGTGACCCTCGGCTGAGCCGGTCTCATCACGCACGTCCACCGCCCGCGTGTAGAAGCACGTCCCGTGCAGGGGACGCCCGCCCATCGCCACGAACTGCGACTGCGAGCCCGCGTTGTCGTGCTCGACGAAGGTGACGCGCAGCGCGGCATACCCTCCGGCCTGCAGCCCCTCGAGCAGCTCCCGGGACAGGTGCCGCATGAGCCCCTGCCCGCGCGCACCCGGCACCGTCCCCTTGATGATGAGCACGGCGTCGCGGCGGTAACGGCCCTTGGTGACCAGCAGCCGCGCCAGGTCGACCGGCCCGAGCCGCCCCCCGGTCGAGCGGACGAAAGCGGTGAGGTCTGGCACGACCAGGACGAAGGCCACCGGCTCCCCGTCCCGCTCCAGCCAGAGCAGCAGGCGCTCGTCGAGCAGGTGCGCCAGCCCGTCGGTCGCCGCCGCGAGCTCGTCGGCCTCGATCTGGGTGAAGTAGCCGAGCTCGGCGAAGGCGGCGTTGAGCATCTGGCGCAGCACCGGCAGCTGTTCGTCGAGGCGTCTGCGGTCGGCCTGACGCAGGACTACGCCCTCGGGCAGCGCGCCGACCGGGAAGATCGTGGTCGGGTCGAGTGAGCCGAGGTCGGGGCAGACCCATGTGGAGCCCTCCCAGATCCGCTCGAAGCCCAGCGCCTCCCAGTCGCGGTGGTAGTGGGAGGGGGTCCACGGACCGTCGAGGAAGCCCGGCTCCTCCCAGCCCGAGGTCACGACGCCGCCGACCTGGTTGGGCAGGAGCGACACCGGGCCGAGCAACCGGGTGCGGCCACGCTCGCGCGCGACGGCCTCGGCGTGCTCCACCAGCGCAGCGAGTGCCGGAGCGCCGGCGAACTCGGTGGCGCCCATGAGCAGGACGCGCTCGCCGAGCTTGGCGTCCATCCGCTCGTCGGTATGCAGTGTCGTGCGCCCTGCCACGCCACCCCAGGGGTCCCGGACGAGGTAGAGCTCGACCGCCCCGTGCCGGCGGTGCGGCCCCTTGCCCCTCCACCAGGACCGGATGGTGCTGTGCCACAGCGGGACTCCGTGGGTCTCCCGCGGGGTGCCCCAGGGCTGCACCCTGAGGAAGGCCCGCAGGTCGTGGCGGATGCGGACCGGCACCACCAGGAAGCCGGGCGACGCCGTCGTGGTTGCTGTCGGTGTCGTGGCAGCTCGACCCCGGTCAGCGGTCGACCTCGCGGCATCCGTCGTCGATCTGGGCTGTCGAGCCACCGTCGGCCCGACACCCTCCGCCCCGATCGGGCTGAACCGTTCGATGTGCGCCATCACCCCGTCCTCGGCACGCCACACCCCGTTGCTGTAGCCGTCCGGCTCCGCGTCGTGCACCTGGACGAGACCCCCCGGACCCACCTGCACCCGCCGGATCGCGGCCTGCGCGGCGGCCTGATCGGCATACCAGGCGATGACGCCGACCCGGCGCACCCCGGCACGCAGCCACTCCCGGCGGACGAGGCCGTCGCCCTGCACCGCCTCGACCGCCCGCCTGCGCCAGCGCGGGGTCGATCGGCCGTCCCGTGGCTCGACGGTGATCATGACCTTTGCCCGGGCCAGCGGTGGCGCGGCGGAGAAGTCACGAGTGCGCATCGTCACCGCCAGGGGTATGCCGCCCGCTCGCCTGCTCGTAGACGCGGATGTAGCCGCCGGTCGCGTTGTTGGTGCCGTCGGTCACCCACTGCATGAGCTCGCGGTGCACCCCGCTGCGGGCGAAGCGCAGCAGGTCCTCGCGGGTGGCGAAGTAGCCGACGGTGCCGAGGGTGAACGGCGGGTCGTAGTAGACCTGATGGTGGACGTAGCCGGGCATCCGTTTCATCTGGTCGACCATCGCCCGCCAGCGCGGGGCGAGGCGCAGCCAGGCGGCCGGCGAGGCATACCGCGTCGCCCCGACGAAGACCGCCCCCGCTAGCTCCATCAGGCCCCGGTGCCCTTGGAGAGGTAGACCCGCTTGAGCTTGTCCGGGAGCGCGGCGAACGGCCCGGCGCCGGCGTCGTGCACCCGGACCTCGATGTCGTCGCTGCGGTCGGACTCCTCCAGTGACTGGGCGAAGTCGCGGCTGGTTCGCGCGAGGTAGTCAACCACCCCGTCGCCCACCTCGGCCGCCATCGTCACCCGCTCGTCGTCGGTGAGCGCGACGTCTTCGCGCAGCTCGAGGTGGATCGTCGGCTGCTGCCGGGTCGCGTCGCCGTCCACGTCCTCGAGGGTGAGGGTGAAGGAGCCGATCTGGGCGGCGCGCTGCTGGTCGGTGTAGAGGCCGTTCTCGACGTCCTGGGGGTAGATGTTGGCCCCCATGAAGGAGATCGTGGCGTCGGCGCGGCCGAAGAGCAGCAGCAGCGGCAGCTTCATCCCCTGCCGCTCGAAGGCCTCCCGGGCCGGCGCCTGCCACTGCGGCTGGCTGCGCAGGACGGCAGCCAGGTCGTGCCAGTCCATGAGCCGCGCCTCGTCGCCGATGTTGTAGCGCAGCTTGGGCGAGAGCACGGCGGTCGAGGTGAGCGTGCAGAGCAGCTCGCCCTCGGGGGTGGTCTCGAGGTAGGTCTCGAGCGGGTTGTACTGGAAGATCATCGGCGTGCGGGCCTCCCCCGGCCCGAGCACCGCCTCGCGCAGGTCGTGGTCCTCCAGCAGCGCGCGGCGCAGCCAGACGGTGAGGTCGGTCTCGCCGCCGATGCCGATGGTCAGGTCTGATGCGCCATACCCGGAGCGGACGGTGAGGAAACGCTCCTCGCAGTAGTCGCGCAGCGCCTCGGTCATGCCCTCGCCGCCGACGAGCCCGTGCATCCGCCAGGCCGGCCAGTCCCAGCCCTCGGCGTCGAGCCGGTCGCGCAGGTCCTTGAGGAAGGGCGGGTAGGCCGCGACGAGGTAGGTGAAGCTCGGCCCGAAATGGCGCAGGGTGTCGACGATCTTGTCGAGGTCAGGGCCGGTGTTCTTGACCATGGCGATCTTGGCCATCGCGATGCCGGTGTTGGTGCCGGTCGCCCACGCGCCCATGGAGTAGGCGTTGATGACGTAGAGCCGCTCCTCGTCGCGCATCATCAACGAGGTGAAGCCGGCGACGTTGCGGTGGATGTCCTCGAGCTCGTCCTTGCCCCGGACCCAGTTGAACGGGCGGCCGGAGGAGCCGGACGACTCGTCCACGATCGTGCCGCGCAGTTCGAGGCGACCGGTGCGCGAGCGCGCCGCCTCGTCATACCGCTGGACGTAGGACGCCTTGTCGGTCGGAGGGTAGTTCTCCAGGTCCCACCAGCGGAAACGCCAGTCGTGCTCGGCGAGGTGCTGACGGTATGCCGGCACGTGCAGCGACCCCAGCTGGCAGGTCATCCAGGCGTGCAGCCGCGCGAACTCGCCCATCCACGGCTGGTAGTGGGTCGCGGTGAAGCGCCACGTGGCCGGGTGGACCTTGTAGAGGCTGTAGGTCGTGGTGAGCGCCCGGGTGCCCGCCTTGAGCGCACTCCGCCGCGTCGCCGTCAGCGGCGCACTCGTCCACGCCTTCGTCCCGATCTCCCGCCATCCCATGGCCGGACTCTAACGCTTCGCGGTGTGGGCACCGACCGTGCGATCACCACGATGGCGGTCCGGGCAGAGTCGGCGTCATCAGCTCCCCGGGCGCAAAGTCCTCACTCTTGTAGCGGAAGACCGTGAGATACCAGAGTGATACCATGCCTGGATGGCTATGACATTGCGGCTGTCTCCAGAGGATGCGCGTGCTTTGGCGGCTCTTGCTGAGGCTGAGGGTGTGAGCAAGCAGGAGGCGACAGTTCGCGCGATCCGAGAGGCGGCGGCGCGGCGTGGGCACGAGGAGCGTGTGCGCGAGCTGTCCGCACGTGGGCGAGAGCGTTACGCCGACCTGCTCGAGCGTCTCGGACGCTGACCCTTGGTGTACCTGACCACCGAGGACCTGCTCACCCTGGCAGCAGACCTGGGCGTCGGTCCGGTCCAGGACCTTGGCCTGCTGGACTCCGCGGCCCACCGCCCCAGCGCCAGCGTCTTCGGACATGATGCCTACCCCGGCATCGACGCGAAGGCGGGGGCGCTGCTGGAGTCCATCGTCGTCAATCACGCGCTGGTTGATGGCAACAAGCGCCTGGGCTGGCTCGCGGTGGTCGTGTTCTACGGCCTCAACGGCGTCGACTTCCAAGCACCCGACGACGACGCCTACGACCTGGTCATCGCCGTCGCCAGCGGCAAGGCCGACCACCAGGTGGCAGCCCGCCACCTGGCCCAGTGGCACTAACTGAGCCAACGACTCGCGGCACGAGCGAGTCCGTTTTAGCCGTCCACTAGACCGAGCTCGAAGGCCATCTTCGGGCCGAGCAGAGACGCGAGCCGATCGGAGTCTTGTGCGGCAGCCTGCTGCAGCACCGCTGAGACGTCCTCGATCGCGCGGACGTCGTCGTCATCGTTGAAAGTCTCCTCACGCGCGTCCACGTATTCGACCAGACCTCGGAGTGCGGCGGCGAGGAGTTCCTCGAGGTGGTTCTGACTCATGGGTGAAGTATGGCGTGAGGCTGGCCAGAGGGGCTGGTCGCTGAGGGTCAGGCGTTCGCTCTGCAGTGCGGCCGGACAGGATGGATGCACGAAGCCTCATGAGTCTTCGTCCGGGATTGCTGCACCGACGGGTGTCACCTATGTCACCCGATGGTTGCGGTGAGGGGCGGAGACCCAGGATGCGGCAGAACAGGATGCGTCCGTCGCTCAGTGGACAGTCTGCAACCGTCGCCGACGGCAGTGGTCAGAATCCTGAGCTTCCGCGTTCATGCGCCTCAGCGATTCAGCGACGGGGAAGTGAGAGCGGGTTGAGGAGGGCGTGGCGGGCGGGCGGGATCATCGACGAGGTTCCAGCGTGTGCGTCGCTCGCCGGCGCAGCCGGTCCGGGCGACGGGTAGTCCGTCAACCGACTCGGCTGGCCTCGCGATCCGCGGTGACCGAGCCCCTGCGTCGCAGGGAGACCACGACCAAGGCCGCGGTGAGCAGCATGCTCAGCATGAGCGCGGGGATCGTGACGTTGGAGATCGTGACGTGTGGCCCCTGCTCCCAGATGTCGGCGGTGTCGCGGTTGACCCACCCGTCCCGGGCCAGCCGCTGGATCGCGACGGCGAGCTCGCCGACGTGGCCGAGCACTGCAATCGGAACGGTCGCAGACATGAGGCTCAGGATCCAGCGCGACGCGGCGGTGGGCGCCTCGGGACGCATCCGCCACACCAACACGGTCGCGGGGACGAGCAGCGCGAGGGCGAGGAGGTGGGACGAGATGTGCAGTGCGCTGGTGTCCCCTTGCGACGCGAACACGAAGATCGACAGGAACGGTGCCCAGCCGAGGGCCAGGAGGGTGAGCGGGCGGGACATGCGGGTCTCCTTCTCGAGCAGGTGGCGATGCCTCCGACCGTAGGAGTGCAGGTCCGCGGCGGCATCGGCGTTTTCGCCTATCTCTCGGCCGCGTGACCGGGATCAGGTCGGGGCCCTCACCGGGATGCCTCCGCCGTCGGCGCGGTCGCACGGATGCGGAACGCGTTGACCGCCTGCACCCGCCGGTTGTGCTCCGGCCCCTGGGGAAGCTCGAGCTTGACGAACACCGAGCGCAGGTGGGCGTCCACCGTCCGCTCCGAGAGGACGAGACGGGCTGCAATACCCGCGTTGGACAGCCCCTCGGCCAGGAGCTGCATGACCTCGTTCTCCCGTCGGGTGAGCACCGCGAGCCCGCCCGTCGGAGTGGCTGCGCCAGTGGAGGCGGGTGCACGGCCTGGTCTGACGGCGGTGTCACCAGCCGACCTCGTGGACGTCGGCTGCCGGTACGCGGGGGAGGGGTCCTGGACGGGCGGCCCGGCTGGCGGCAACGGCGACGTCATGATTGGCGCCGTCGCCGGGGCATGTTCGACCACGTCGGTGGCCAGGGACCGTACGCAACCAGTCACGACGACGGCGAGTGCCGCGTACATTCCCACGAGCAGCACCGTCCCCCCGAGCACGGACCCTGCGCCGACAGCGCCGCACACCATGACGAGCAAGGTGCCGGCGAGAGAGGAACCTGCGACCATCGCCAGACGCCGTGCCGCGGCCACGTCGGCGGCGCTGCGCCACGTCGCAAGCAGAGCGACGGCAGGTCCGAGGAGAACCGTCGCCAGAAAACCGAGGTTCAGGGCCATTCCGATCCGCTCGCCGAGCGCGGACGTAACAAGCGCGTTCGCGCGGAGCGGCTCGAAGTCATCGAAGAACACCACGAACGAGGCCGCCGCGGTTGCTCCGAGCACGAGTACCGCGGTCAGGACCGAGCGGCCGGTGCGGGGACCGAGATACCGAACGCATATCAGGGGGACCATGGAGAACGCACCGACGACCGGGAGGTGCGCTACCCCAGCAAGGACACCGGTGGCCCACGCCGCGGCAGAGTGCGGCGCCTGCACCGTCACGGTGACTGCGAGCGCCCACAGGCCCGGGTAGGCGGCCGCCACCACCGTGAGGAGCGTGAGGAGCAGGCGGAGACCGGACCAACCCCGGCCCAGAGTGCCGATCGCCGCCAACATGACTACAACGGCCACGACCATGGATACGAGGACCGGCCACGTGGTAGGCGGCACGACCACCGGCTCGGCTGCAGACGCGATCGAGAGTGCGAGTGAAGCCAGGACCACGCAGACGACCGAAAGGGCTACGCCGTCACGCGCCAACAGCCCGCGCGTCAAGGTGGCGGTCGAGGTCATGACCGTGCGGCCTCCTGTGCATCCGGGCCATTCGTCCGGATGGTGGTTGTCACCGTCCCACACGAGGGGTCTCGCGTCCAGACTGTCGGACGTCCCGGCAGGGTGGACGCCTACGCGAGGGGCGCGATCAGCCGCGTCACCTCGCCCGGCCCGCGATCTGCGATCGCGACGAGCCCCCGAGACGTCCTCGTTGCAACACGGACCATTCTGGGCGATGAGTCAGGGACTCGGGACCCCACGTCTGGGCCCAGCGTCCTGGCTCTGAAGGACGCAGCTACGGTGTCGCTAATGGGTGCCATGGGGGACACCTGCCAGCACAGGAGGACCGTCGTCGTCGGCCGGCCCGCCAAGCTCCGTGGCGCTCACGTTGTGGCAGTGGAAGCTCTGGGCTTACGGGTTCACGCGCGAGACAGACCGGACGGCCACCTAACGTGGGACCACCCTCGACGTGGACACCGCCTTGCCGACACGCACTCGCCGCGGCAAGACAGGATGTCGACGGAGCGCTCACTCGCGGTGCAGCCATACTGGCACCGTGACGCGCCGTTCCCGACTTTTCGCTGAGCCGCGGCCACACGACACCCGCCTCGATCCATACCGCGACGGGGTGTTCGAACTCCGCAGCGGCGGCCAACTCATCGGGTATCTGACCACCACCGTAGGCCCTATGCGCTCGTTCCCTGCCTTCTGGATCAAGCAGGAGTGGCTCTGGGCTCAGCCGCACTGGCTTGATGGCCACCCCCAAGAGCCGGAGGAAGACTACGGTCCTGGCTGGTCCTTGATCGAGCAGCTGCAGGCCGGTGCGTTCGAGACATTCGATGCGCAGGCAGATGAGATGGTCACCTACGAGACGGTCCAGAAATACGGGCCTGATCGCGATCGCCTTTGGCGTCAGTACGGTTCCCCCGACGCCGCCGACTGACCGAGCGCGGTGCGGCAGTGGAGGATGTTCGTCCGCGGGCTACTCGTTTCTAGCGGCCGGGCTGGGTACGGATGCCGCAGCCTCTCTACGCGCGTGTTAGAGCTGGCGCGAGTGCAACGGAGGCCGGAAGAGCAATCGCTGGCGCGCCGGGGGCCGTGCCTGTGCCGGGGACCGTGCCTGTGAAAACAGCGCCGATGGCGTCGGCGGTGACAGCGACTCGCACGTAGTCAGCAGAAGGTGCGGAAGACGACTCTGTTGGGCCGTGAACACGAGCCCGCACCCCCCGCTGAACGCCACACTTTAGCCGGCAGTTGCCCTGGTGCTGGCGTCTATGAGGCGGTGCAGCACATCGCGTAAGCTCTCAAGCTCCTCCAAACTCATGCTGAGTCTGTTGAGGATTCCTTCCGGGATCCGTTCGGCTTCGGCGCGTATCTCTTGCCCGCGGGGCGTGAGGGAGATGGCCAGAGTTCGCTCGTCTTCGGGGCGTCGTTCACGCGTGATCAGACCACGGGTTTCGAGCCTCTTGAGTAGCGGGGACAGGGTGGCCGGCTCCAGGCTGAGCCGCTGGCTGAGCCGGACCACGCTCACGGGTGCCTCCTCCCACAGCGCGAGCATGACCAGGTACTGCGGGTGAGTGATGCCTAGGGGAGCGAGGAAGGGTCGGTAGAGCGTGATGACGTTGCGTGAGGCGACAGCCAGGGCGAAGCAGACTTGCTGATCGAGGGCAAGTAGGTCCGGAGCGCGAGGCGGATCGTGGGCAAGCGTCATGGCTGACACGGTAATCGATGGCGACAGCTACACTATCCACGAACTGTTCGTGCCCTAACGATATGGAGTTGACGTGAGCAAGGAGCAGGAGCGTGACGGCCTGTCCCTGTGGTACCGGTTCACCTGGAGGTTGAAGTACACGTTGCTCACCTTCTTTGGGCCGCCCCGCTTGGACGCCCGGCAGGACCCGCAGACCCGGATGGAGGCACAACGAGCGGCGAGGGTCGCGGAAGCACGGGCCGCAAGGCAGAGCCAAGGATCGAGCGACACGGCGTAGCACGTTCTGGTTCTGTCAAGCGGCTATGTTGAGGTGCTGCTGCGAGGCGGTGTTCTCGTCGTAGAAGGTGCGGTAGCGCAGGTGTCGGCACCAGGAGCCGTGGAGTATCCCGATTGAGCGGTTGGCGAGCTGACGAAGAGCGGCTTGGGTGGCCCACTCCTCGTTTCCGTAGGACCTGGTAGTAGACGCGGGCGCCGGCTGAGCCGCGCATGGAGAAGAACGCCCACTGCTGGACGGCGTCGCCGAGGCGGCGGTTGCGGGCGTACCTGGCGAGCACGACCCGCCTGGTCCCGGAGGCTCTGGTGATCGGGGCGGTGCCGGCGTAGGCCTTGCGGCCCTTGGCGTCGGCGTACCGGTGCGGGTCGTCGCCGAATTCGCCCAGGATCCGGGCGCCGAGGATCACACCAAGGCCCGGGAGGCTGGTGTAGATGTCAGCGTCCCGGTGCCGGCCAAGATGCTCGGCCACCACATGCCCGAGCCGCTCGATCTGGGCGTTCAGCACGGGTCGAGCAGCGCGACGACGCCCTGTTCCGGGCTGTGCTAGAGGATGCCGCTGCCATGGTCGGCCACCATCACGACGTCAGTCTCCCACCGTAGGCCCGCTTGCTCGGCCAGGTCGCTCTCGGCGCGATCGCCCGCACCCCCGTGGCTCTCCGCCAACCGCTCCGGGCCCTTCACGTCCGTCCAGGTCCAGTGCACCTGATACCGCACGAGCGCCCGCAACCGACGCGCGATCCTGCACAGCCACCTCGCTGGGCCGACACGACTAGGCGACTCGAACCGACCGCTCATCGGCAGTACCGGAATGTCACGGCCCTCGAGTTGCGAGGCCGACGCGCGGTGGGGTCCAGGGCAACTATTCGCGACGCCCGGTGGGGTTGGGGGGCGGGGTTGGGGGCGGGGATGGGGTCGGTGTCGGGGTCGGGGTCGGGGGCGCGGTCGGGGATGGGTCAGGGTGGGTTAGGCCCAACCGTCGGGGCCGGCGGAGCCGGCGGGGTACTCCTCCAGCGGGACCTCGCCAGCGCGCCAGGCTGTCAGGACCGGCTCGACGATCCGCCACAGCTCCTCGGCCTCATCACCGCGGATGGTGAGCAGCGGGTTGCCGTCGAGGATGGCGCCGAGGATCTCGCCGTAGGGCAGCATCCGGGGCTTGCCGAGCTCGGCGTGCAGCGACTTCTGCTCCAGGTCGAAGGGGTCGCCCTCGGCGTTCATCGACAGCTCCAGCCCGACACTGCCCGGCTTGAGCTCGAGGATGAGCCGGTCCGGCTCGGAGGTGTCGGTCAGCCCGTCGGGCACGTGCGCGGGCGCCTTGAAGACCACGACGACCTGCTTGGCCGCCACACCCAGCGCCTTGCCCGAGCGCAGCACGAAGGGCACGCCAGCCCAGCGCGCGTTGTCCAGCTGCACCGTGAGCTGGGCGAGGGTCTCGGTCGACCGCTCCGGGTCCACGCCCTCCTCTGCCGCGTAGTCGGGGATCGAGCGCCCCTCGAGCTCGCCCGCGGCATACCGTGCCCGCTTCGAGGCGGCCACCGGGTCGTGCTGCCAGAGCTGCGTCGCGCGCAGCGCCTGCGCCTTGAGCCCGCGGATCTCCTCGGCGTGCATCGTGGCCGGCGCCTCCATCGCGAAGAACGCGAGGATCTCCAGGAGGTGGCTCTGGATCATGTCCATGAGCGCGCCGGCGTGGTCGTAGTAGCCGGCCCGCCCCTCCAGCGCGAGGGTCTCGTCGTAGGAGATCTCGACCCGCTCGATGTGCTCGGCCGACCAGATCGGCTGCAGCAGCCGGTTGGCGAAGCGCAGCCCGATGAGGTTGAGGATCGTGTTGACGCCGAGGAAGTGGTCGATCCGGTAGATGTCGCCCTCGGGCACCACCCGCAGCAGCTGCCGGTTGAGCGCGCGCGCCGACTCCAGGCTGTCGCCGAACGGCTTCTCCAGCGCCAGCCGCGTCCCCTCCGGCACGCCGATCTCCTCGAGCAGCGCGCACACCTTGACGGTCACCGCGGGCGGCAGCGCGAAGTAGAGCACGACAGGTGCCTCGACCTCGGCGAGCAGCGCCTGCAGCTGGTCCCGCTCCAGCAGATCCGTCTGGTGGTATGCCGCACCGCTCACCACGGGCGCGGCGACCGCATCCGGCACCTCGGCCTCGGCGAGGCTGTCGCGCACCTTGCTCTGCCAGTCCTCCTGGCTCAGCTCGACCCGGTCGGCGCCCAGGACCCGCACCGGGCGGCCCGGCTCCTCGCGCAGCAGGGTGCCCAGGCCGGGCAGCAGCAACCTCCGGGTCAGGTCGCCGGAGGCGCCGAGGATGAGCAGCGCGGTGGTCTGGTCGGCCATGCGGGAGTCCCTCTTCCCTCGGAGATGACGGTGCGGCGCCAGTCTCGCACCTCGTGACTAGAGCTGCGTGCCGACCAGGGCACCGATGGCATACGTCACGGCCATCGCGGTGAAGCCGCCGAGCACGTTGCGCCAGACGGCGCGCGCCCTGGGCGAGTGGCCCAGGGTGGCGCTGATCCAGCCGGTCAGCACCAGCGCCAGGAGGACCGATGCCGCGGTCACGGGCACCCGCCACTGGCTGGACACGGCGGCGATCGCGACGAGCGGCAGCAGCGCGCCCAGGGTGAAGGCGATGAACGAGGCCCAGGCGGCGTGCCACGGGTTGGTCAGCTCCTGCGGGTCGATGCCGAGCTCGGCCTCGGCGTGCGCACCCAGGGCGTCGTGCTCGGTGAGCTCGACGGCGACCTGCTGCGCGAGCTCCGGTGACAGGCCCTTGGCGCGGTAGATCCCGGCCAGCTCGGCCAGCTCCTCCTCGGGCATCTGCGCGAGCTCGTGGCGCTCGAGGTCCAGCAGCGCCCGCTCGCTGTCGCGCTGGGTGCTGACCGAGACATACTCGCCCACGGCCATCGACATGGCTCCCGCGGCGAGACCGGCCAGACCAGCGGTGATGATCGCCGTGCGGTCGGTGGTGGCGGCGGCCACACCGATGACCAGGCCAGCCGTCGAGATGATGCCGTCGTTGGCCCCCAGGACGCCTGCGCGCAGCCAGTTGAGCGTGCTCGCGGTGGTGCGCGGCTCGGTGTGCTCCTCCAGCGGTGGCCTGACCATGGACCAAGGATCGTCCGACCCCGAGCATCCCGCCAGGATGGTGAGGCTTCGCTTCCCGCGCAGGCAGCCGTGAGCCCCGGGCGCCCCACCCGGGGCTCAGTCGACCCGGCTGACCTCGCGAGGCTCGCTCGCCCCGGCGGTCTCGCGCCCCGCAGCGGCGACACCCCGCGGCCCGACGTCGCGGCGGTGGACGAGCAGGGAGATGCCGAGCACGAGCAGTCCGCCCACGGACAGGGCGGCGCCGACCAGAGCAGGCGCGCGATAGCCGTAGCCGGCGGTGATGACCAGGCCGCCGACCCAGGCGCCGAGCGCGTTGGCGACGTTGAGGGAGGCGTGGTTCATCGCCGCGCCGAGGGTCTTGGCCGAGCCGGCGACGTGCATGAGGCGCAGCTGCAGACCGACCACCCACGCCGAGCTGGTGAGCCCGATGGCGGCGACCGTGAGCAGCGCGGGCACGAGCGCGGAGGAGCTCCAGAAGAAGACGAGCAGCGACAGCGCGGAGCCGACGCCGGTCAGCACGAGGGTGCGCAGCACCGACCAGTCCCCGAGCCGCCCGCCGAGCCACGTCCCGACGATCGACACCACGCCGTAGACGAGCAGGAAGATCGGCACCCAGAACTCCGGCAGGCCGGTGACATCGGTGATCGTCGGCGCGATGTAGGAGTAGGTGGCGAACATCCCGCCGAAGCCGATCGCGCCGATCGCCAGGGTGAGCCAGAACTGCGTGCTCGTGAACGCGCGCAGCTCCGCCCGACGCGACTGCGTGCGGTCGCGCGGGGTGCGCGGCACCCAGAGCCGCACGAGGAGGGCCGCCACGAGACCGATGACCGCGACCGCCCAGTAGCTCACCCGCCAGCCGAAGACCTGCCCCGCCCAGGTGCCCAGCGGCACGCCGAGCAGCAGGGCGATCGGGATGCCGAGCATGACGGTGCCGACGGCGCGGCCACCGCGCCCGGGCGGCGACAGCGAGATCGCGACGAGCGAGGCCAGCCCGAAGAAGCCGGCGTGCGGCAGGCCCGCGACGAAGCGGGCGACGACGAGCGTCTCCAGCGTCGGCGCGAGCGCCGCGGCCGCGTTGGCCACGGCGAAGAGCAGCATGAAGCCGACGAGCACGGCGCGGCGGGGCGCACGAGCGGCCCCCACCGCGGCGATCGGCGCCCCGACGACGACGCCGAGGGCGTAGGCGGAGATGGCATACCCCGCCGTGGGGATCGACACGTCCAGCCCGGTCGCGATCTGCGGCAGGACCCCCATGGTGACGAACTCGGCGATCCCGATGCCGACGCCGCCGAGGATGAGGGCGGCGAAGGCGAGGGTATGCCGCTGCGCACCGGCGCGGGGTGGCGCGGCAGACGCGGCGGGAGCGGAGGACGGTGCGGAGGGCACGGTCGGCGACGACAAGGACAGACCTCGAATCAGGAGGAGCACGACGGTGGGGGCGCCTCGACGGGCGCCGAGTCACCGTGCCCTGGGGGTGCTGGCGATCCGAGACGCCGACGCTGGAGACACCTCTAGCCTAACCCCGCTGCCGGGCGGAGGATGCCATGCCAGCAGGCGACGACCACGTGCGCGGCGGGGCGTCAGGCCTCGATGTCGCGGGGTCCGACGGCGCGGGCGGACGCGCGTCCGACCGCCGCCGACGTCGCGTGTCAGCCCTCGATCGCCTCGGCGATGGCGACGAAGTTGGCCTTCTGCCCCCCGTCGCTGCGGGCACCGAGCGAGGGGTCGCAGGTGATGAGAGCGATCCTGGCCGTGTCCGCCTGGTCGCCCCACACCGCGTCGCTGCGCTGCAGCCCCTCCTTGGAGATCTGCTGGGTCGAGGTGACGACGAACTCGCGGGTGCCGCCGTGGCCGTAGCCGACGGTGATGACCTCACCCTCGCTCACCTCGGCGAGGTCGTAGAACACGTCGGGTTCGTCGTAGTAGGTGACGTGCGCCGCGATCACGGCGGTCCCGACCTGACCGGGGACGACTCGCTCAGAACCGGCATACCAGATCGCCTCGCCCTGGTCGGGGTTGATGGTGCCCTGCGGGGTGAGCCCCTCGGGCGCGATCGGCTCCTCCTCGAGCCCGGCGGACGGGACGCTCACCCAGGTCGGCGCTCCTGCTCCGTCGGCGTGGACGGGGCGGCCGTCAGTGCCCTGGATCGCCCCCACCGCCTGGACGGCGAGCGCGCTGACCCCGAGCGTGCCCACCAGCAGGCCCGTGGGCAGCAGCAGACGGGCGTTCACGACAGGGTCCTCGCGGGCTCAGCTCTGGTCGCGCTGCGGCTGGCGACGCAGGCCGACCGCGGCGGCGCCCGCACCGGCGACGGCCAGCACCGCACCACCGATGAGCAGCGGGGAGAGCCCGGCCTCACGCAGCGGACCGTCGGTCTCGACGGCGGGCCCGGCAGCCTGCTCCTCCTCGGCAGCGGCGTCGTCCTCGGCGGCCTCGCCGTCCTGAGCGGCCTCGTCCTCGCCGTCGGACCCGCCCGCCTCGGTCTCCGGCGCGGCCTCCTCGTCGGCGGCGGCCTCCTCAGCGGCCTCCTCCTCCGGCGCGGGCGCCTCGGCATCAGCGGCGGCCGTGCCCTGGCAGAGGGTGATCTCGCGGATGATGGCGCCGCCCTCGCTGCCGTAGGTCTCGCCGTAGGCCGGGTCGGCGACCTCGACCGCACCCTCGTCGGAGGTGAGCGTCAGCGCGACCCACTCGTTGTCCCTGTCGAGGTATGGCCCGTGCACGGACTCGTCGAGGTACGTCGCGGTGGCGGTGCCCGGCATGGCCATGACGTCGCAGCGGACGTTGTCGTAGGTCTCGGCCAGCTGGTCCTCATCGGCGGCCAGGGCCGGGCTCGAGACGGCGAGGGCGGTGAGGGCTGCCGCACCGGCGGCGACGGTCAGCGTCCGCAGGGTCGTGGTGCTCATCTGGAGTCCTTTCCGCAGGAACGCGGCATGGGCCGCGGGTGGGGTGGCGAGCGCCGGTCGACACCTGACCACACAGTTCACATCAGTCACATTCGACGCATCAGCACCATATCGATCCTTGGATGCACGCTGGACGTCCTCCGGCGGCGTGTCGCCGATCTGCGGGAGCCCGCGCTCAGCGCGCCCGGACGAGGGCGACGAGGGTGGCGCCCTCCTGCGGCAGGTGGCTGCGCGGCGTCACGACCGTGGCCACCCCCTCCTGCACGAGGAACATCAGGACGGCGTCGGGCTCGCGCTCGCGGAAGTCGTCGAGCGTGTGCTGCGACGTGAGCTTCGTGCGGCGCACCCGCATACCCTCCCGGGTCGCGGCATCCAGCTCCGGCGCCGACATCGGCGGCGAGAAGGCGACCCGTGCGGTGAGCTTGCTCGCCGTCTGCTGCTTGGCCTTGGCCTCCGACGTGCCGCCCGAGCCGCTGGCGTTCTCCCGGTCCCGCGGGCGGGACCGCTGCGGCAGCGGCTCGCCCTGGCGACGCAGCTGGTAGGTGTTGGCCCCTCCCAGCGCGTGCCCGAACTCACGCGCTGCGGTCGAGTTGGTGTCGTCGTCGTGGGTGGCCGCGACGAGCGACCCGAGACCGGCGAGCTCCATGTCCTCGACGGCATACTCCGACAGGATGTGCGTCCGCTCCACCTTGAGCCCGGCCATCCGGGCCTGCGCCACCTCGCCGGAGGCGAGCGAGACGAGCAGGGTCGGGACCTTGAGCTCCCCCAGCACCCCGGCGGCCTGCCGCGCCCAGACCGGCGCGCCGGCGAAGAGGACACCGTTGGGCGTCGTCGTCGCCAGCCCGAGGCGCTCGGCGAGCCGACCCACGCCCAGGCCGTAGATCGCGACGGTGACGACGATCGTCACGAAGACCAGGGGCACGAGGTCGGCGGAGGCGAGCAGGAGCTGCTCCAGCCGCTCGGCCGACGCCTCCAGCGCCAGGGTCTCCTGCGGGGTCTCCCCGCCGAGCGCGGCCAGCTCGCGCGCCTCGTCCGTGGCGTGCTCGATCTCGAGGGCGAAGACGCTGGTCACGGCGGCGGCCACGATGCCGCGCGGCGCCATGAAGGCCAGCAGCGTGCGCTCCTCACGCGTCGCCTCGGTGCCCAGCAGGCCGAGGAAGACCGACGCCGGGCGCACCACGAGCAGCAGGAGCACCACGAAGATGAGGGCGGTCGGCGCCACGGCGACCACCTCCGCCGGGCTGACCCGCCCCGCGAGGAGCACGAAGAGCGCCCCGACGATGAGCACCTGCAGGTGCTCCTTGAACTCCCGCACGTGCTCCAGCCGGAGCCCGGGCCGGTTGGCGAGGTAGATCCCCAGCATGGTCACCGTGAGCAGCCCGCTCTCGGGCTCGAGCTCGTTGGAGATGACGAGCGAGCCGACCGCGACGGCCAAAAAGGTCACGCCCTCGAGGAAGTCCGGGATGAGGTGGCGGCGCATCGCGACCTCCAGCAGCACGCCGAAGACCAGGGTGAGCACGGTGGCGACGAGGATCGTGCGGCCGAGGGTGATCGCGGCCGTCGCGAGCGCGCCGTCCGGGCCGCCCACGATGATCGCCTGGAAGACGAGGACCGCGAGGATCGCGCCGATCGGGTCGACGACGATCCCCTCCCACCGCAGCATCGAGGACACCCGGCGGGTCGGTCGCAGCTGGCGGATGATGGGGGCGATGACGGTCGGGCCGGTGACCACGAGCAGGGCGCCGATGAGCAGCGCGAGCTGCCACTCCAGGCCGGCGACCACCCCCGCCGCGGTCGCCAGCACCCAGGCGAGCAGCACGGTCACCGAGCACAGCCTGATCACGGCGCTGCTCAGCCCGCGCAGCTCGCGGAAGCGCAGCGACAGCGAGCCCTCGAAGAGGATGACGCCGACGCTGAGGTTGACCCCGGCGAAGAGCAGGTCCCGGCCCAGCACGGTCTCCGGGCTGACCCACTGGCCGAGCCCGAAGCCGGCGACCAGCAGCAGCAGGATCGAGGGGACCCGCAGCCGGTATGCCGCGAGCTGGCACACGATGGCGACCCCGAGCACGAGGGCGAGGTAGGGCGCGGGAGTCACCCGCGCCAGTGTGCCAGCAACGTGATGGCTGCCCGGGGCGGCGGGGGCGTTGGGCGGCCCGGGGCGGCGGGGCGTTGGGCGGCCCGGGGCGGCGGGGCGTTGACGATGGGCGGCGGGAGGGCACGGCGCGTCACTAGCCTGGGGCGATGGAGGAGCTGTCGGCGCAGGAAGCGCTGCGCGCGGCGGTGGACGCGGTGTATGCCGTCGCCCCCGCCGACTTCGTCGCCACGCGCAAGGAGTGGGTCGGGCGGGCGCGGGCGGCGGGGCACCGCGACACGGCCAAGGAGATCGGTGGGCTGCGCAAGCCGAGCGTGTCGGCAGCCGCGGTCAACGCGCTGGTGCGGGCCGAGGACCCGGTGCTCGACCGCCTGCGCGACGTCGGCACCCGGCTGCGACACGCCCAGTCGGCGATGGACGCCGCACGGATGACGGAGATGCGCGGGGAGCGGGACGCGGTCCTCGCCGACTGGGTCGCGGCCGCCCGTCGGCACGCTCCGGGTCCGCTCGCCGCGAGCACCGAGGCCGAGGTGCGGGACACCGCCGTGGCCGCGCTCGCGGATGCCCGCGCGAGCGACATCGTGCTCAGCGGGTCGTTGACCCGGGCGCTGGCTTACAGCGGCTTCGGCGAGGTCGACGTCGCGGACGCCGTCGCGCGCACGAGCACCGGGGTCGTCCTCACCCGCATCGAGGGCGGCGCGGCCAGGGGCCGCTCCAAGGCCGGGAAGGACGCGGCTGCGGTGTCCACCACCGACGCCGAGTCCAGGACGCGAGCGGGGTCGGCGGCCGGGGAGGACGCGGGCGAGGGCGGCAAGGGCAGTCGCAGTGCCGAAAACAGCGCTGCTGGAGGCGAGGACGAGGCTGAGGACGCCTCCGGAGGCAGGCATGAGGTCCACGACGAGGCGAGCGAGCACGGGGACGCCGCCGAGCCGGACGACACGAGCGAGGTCGGCTCCCGTGACGCGCACGAGGCGGAGGTGGAGCGGCTCCGCGAGGAGCTGGAGTCCGCCGAGGCGCAGGTGAGCACGGCCCGGGAGGCCAGGCGGGAGACGGAGGCCGTGGCCCGTCGGCGACAGGACGACGTGGACATCGCGGCCGCAGGGGTGGAGCAGGCCCGGCGGCTGCTGGCTCAGGCCGAGCGCCATGCCGCGACGGCTCAGGACCGGCTCGACCAGGCGCAGGCGGAGCAGGACGAGGCGGACCGAACGCTCGAGGACGCCCGCAGCGCCCGCGACACCGGCCGACGTCAGCTGGAGGAGGCCCAGGACGCCGGGTGAGCGGATGCCTGGGAGGGCCAGGAGACGTCAGCCCGCTTCGATGGGGGCCCACCCGACCCGCGACCGTGGTGGCTCCAGGTCGCTCTGGCGACCCGCGCCCACCACACAGGGCGCACCGCCACCCCGAGCGGCCCCTTCCTGGCAGCCCTCCCCTGGGACCGTGGTGGCTACAGGTCGCTCTGGCGACCCACAGGCACCACACAGCGTGGCACCGCTACCCAGAGCGGACTCCTCCTCGGAGCCCTCCCCTGGGACCGTGGTGGGTACAGGTCGCTCTGGCGACCCGCGCTCACCACACAGGGCGATCCCGGCACCCCGGGGCTCAGTCGCGGCTGGAGTCCAGGCGCCGCACGATGGCCCACGCGGCGGGGAAGATCGCGGCGGCGATGGCGGCCTTGATGAGGCCCGGCACGATGAAGGGCGTGATGCCAGCAGCGGCGATGGCAGCCGGGTCGGTCATGTTGAGGACGCTCGCCATGTAGGGGACACCCACGAGGAAGGGCGCGGCCGTGGCGAGCAGGAAGCCGACCATGGCCAGCCCCACGTGCCGGTCCCAGGCGCGCTCGGCGGCCCACCCGGCGATGGCCGCCGCGGCGACGAAGCCGACGATGAAACCGAAGGACGGCTGAGCGAGGTAGGCCGGCCCCCCGCCGCCGGCGAAGATCGGCGCCCCGGCGAGGCCGGCAACCAGGTAGGTCGTCAGGGCCGCAGCGCCCCGGCGCATCCCGAGCGCGGAGCCGACGAGCATCACGCCGAGGGTCTGCCCGGTGATCGGGACGGGCCCGATGCGGAACTCCACGAGAGCGAGCAGCGACACCACGACCACACCACCGGCGACCAGACCGATATCGGTGAGGACGCCCCGCCGCGGCAGCAGCCGGTCGGCCAGGACGAGGGAGGAGCTGTGGGACGAGGCGGGGACGGTCGACATGGCGCACAGAATGCCACAGCCCGGCCCGACCCGTCGGTCCCCACCCGACCCGGCCCACCACCCCGACGGCACGGGCGCACACCTCACCACCACCGCAGCGGCGCCGACCCCCCACTGCCTCACCCCGCTCCCCCGGCGCGACTGGCACCGAGGTGACGTGACGTCATACCCTGGGACACGCATCGGCGCCGGTCACCGCCCTCGGGTGGCCGGCGCACTGTCGTTCCCACCCCTGCGAAGGACACCCCATGAAGATCGGCCTGCTGACCTCAGGCGGCGACTGCCCCGGACTCAACGCCGTCATCCGCGGCGTGGTGCTCAAGGGCGACCGGATCTACGAGCACGAGTTCGTGGGGATCAAGGACGGCTTCCGCGGCCTGGTCGAGGACGACATCATCACCCTGCCGCGCAAGCGGGTGCGGGGTCTCTCCAAGGTCGGCGGCACCATCCTGGGCACCTCCCGGATCAGCCCGATCCGCACCGGCGGCATCGGCCGGGTCAAGGAGGTCATGGACAAGCACGAGATCGACGCGCTCGTGACCATCGGCGGCGAGGGCACGCTCACCGTCGCCCGGATGTTCCACGACGAGGGCATCAACGTCGTCGGCGTGCCCAAGACGATCGACAACGACCTGTCGGCCACCGACCGCACCTTCGGCTTCGACACGGCCGTGTCCATCGCGACCGAGTCCATCGACCGGCTGCGCACCACCGGCGAGGCGCACTCGCGCTGCATGGTCGTCGAGGTCATGGGTCGCCACGTCGGCTGGATCGCCCTGCACGCGGGGATCGCCAGCGGCGCGCACGCCATCCTCGTCCCCGAGGTGCCGGTCACCCCCGAGCAGCTGTGCGAGTGGGTCCAGAACGCCATGGACCGCGGCCGCGCACCGACGATCGTCGTCGCCGAGGGCTTCACCTTCGCCGGTGACGAGCAGGTGGCCAGCGACCGGGTCGACGGCTTCGGCCGCCCGCTGCTGGGCGGCATCGGCGAGCGGGTGACCCGCATGGTCGAGGAGCGGACCGGCATCGAGACCCGCAACACCACCCTCGGCCACCTGCAGCGCGGCGGCGTGCCGAGCTCCTACGACCGGGTGCTCGCCACGCGTTTCGGCACCGCCGCCATCGACTCCGTCAGCGCCAAGAAGTGGGGCACGATGGTCGCCCTGCAGGGCATGGACATCGTCAACGTCAACCTGCGCGACGCCACGAGCGAGATCAAGACCGTCCCCCGCGACCAGTGGGACGAAGCCGCGATCATGTTCGGCTGACCGCCCGCAGGGAGGGCAGCAACTGGTCCAGTGAGGTGATGCGGGGGACGTCGGTGTCCGTATGCCTCCCGTCCGGGTCGAAGAGCAGCGCCTGCAGCCCAGCAGCCAGGGCTCCGCGGACATCCTTCTCCAGCGAGTCCCCCACCATGAGCACCTCCTGAGCGGCAACGCGCAACCGCGAGACCGCGGCAGCGAAGGCCCGCGGATCCGGCTTGCCGGCCGGCAGTGCTGACGAGGCGACCAGGACGTCCACCCGCCGCGACAGCCCAAACGCGTCGAGCTTGCGTCTCTGCTGGTCCTCGTCCCCGTTGGTCAGGATCCCCACCCTGAGGCCAGCCGCGCGGACCCGGGTCAGCGCAGCAACGGCGCCGGGCAGGAGCGCCCAGCCTGCTTCATACCGCTCGAGGTAGCGACCGAAGACCGCATCGGCCGCCTCATCGGACAGGTCCAGACCCAGGAAATCGTGCACCCTCGCCCGCCGCTGCTCCTGGAAGGTGCATTCGCGCCGCTGGTAGCGGGCGTAGTGCCGCTCGGCGATGGCATCCCACCGGTCCATCACCCCGGCTCCGGTGACTCCCTGCTCCGCAGCCCAGGGCACCACCGCAGCCCGCATGGCGGAGCGCTGGTCGATCAGCGTGTCGTCGAGGTCGAAGAGTACGGCGCGCATGCGGTGATCCTGGCAGGTTGGCCGATCGTGCCGACGACACGCCCGCCCGGAGCGGCTCACCTGTTCACGTGCGCGACTGAGCCGGCCCCATGCGGCGTGTCCCCGGGCATCATGAACCCCGCCTAGGATCCAGGTATGTCGTCCCTCCCGTCAGTCTCCGCTGGCTCGGCGCTGCCCTCGGCGGCGGACATCGAGGACGCGGCGGAGCGCATCGCGGGCCGGGTCAGCCGCACCCCCCTCACGCGCAGCGTCCGGCTGTCCGAGGAGACCGGTGCGACCGTCTGGCTCAAGCGGGAGGACCAGCAACCGGTCCGGTCCTACAAGGGCCGGGGGGCCGCCAACCTCATCGCCCAGCTCGACAGCGAGCAGATCTGGGCGGGCGTCGTCTGCGCCAGCGCCGGCAACCACGCGCAGGGTGTCGCGCACGCCTGCGCCACGCTCGGCGTCAACGCCCGGATCTACCTCCCCGCCAACACCCCCCGGCAGAAGCGGGACCGCGTGGCGAGCATCGGCGGCGACTGGGTCGAGGTGGTCGTGGGGGGCCGGACCTACGACGAGGCGGCTGCGGCGGCCCTCGCCGACGTCGAGCGGACCGGCGCCACCCTCGTCCCGGCCTTCGACCACCCGCACACCATCGCCGGTCAGGGCACGATCGCCCGCGAGATTAGCGAGGACCTCCCCGACCCGCCGGACGTCGTGGTCGTGCCCTGCGGCGGCGGTGGGCTGCTCGCGGGGTGCCTGACGTGGTTCGGCGAGCACGCCCCGGGCGTCAAGGTCGTCGCCGCCGAGCCGGCCGGGGCGGCCAGCATGATGGCCGCCACCCATGCCGGTGAGCCGGTCGCCCTGCCCGAGATCGACCGGTTCGTCGACGGCGCCGCGGTGCAGAAGGTCGGGACGCACACCTTCGAGGTGGTGCGACGGCATACCCCCGCGCTCGTGGCCGTCCCCGAGGGCCGCATCTGCACCGAGATGATCCGGCTCTACCAGAGCGACGGGATCATCGCCGAGCCCGCCGGGGCGCTCGCGGCGGCGGCGCTGGAGTCCCTCGGCGACCTGAGCGGGCAGACCGTCGTCGTCGTGGTGTCCGGCGGCAACAACGACCTGCTGCGCTACCCCGAGGTGATGGAGCGCTCGCTCATCCACGAGGGGCTCAAGCACTACTTCCTCGTCGACTTCCCGCAGGAGCCGGGGATGCTGCGGCAGTTCCTCAACGAGGTGCTCGGGCCGGACGACGACATCGCGCTGTTCGAGTACGTCAAGCGCAACAACCGCGAGACCGGGCCCGCCCTCGTGGGCATCGAGCTCGGTGCGCGGGAGGACCTCGCGCCCCTGCTCGAGCGGATGGACGCCAGCTCGATGCAGATCGAGCCGATCCAGCCCGACAGCCCGCTCTTCCGCTTCATCCTCTGAGCGGGGCCCGCAGCGCCGGGCGTCTCAGTGGCTGGTGCCGGACTTCCAGTAGCCGCAGAAGCTGATCTGCGCCTTGGGTATGCCGTGACGCACCCAGTGGCGACGCGCGGAGGTCGCGAGGTCGGACTCGCCGGCGACCCAGGCATACACCTCGCCCTCGGGCACCGGGACGGTCGCGAGCTCGGCCAGCGCAGCGGTGCCGGGGCGGCCGCCGGGCGCGCCGCGCACGACCCAGCGCACCTCGACCCCGTCCGGACCGCCGAGGTCGTGCCGGTCGTCGGGGTGCGGCACCTCCACCACGGCGACCCCCTGGGCCGCGCAGGGCAGGTCGCGCAGGATGCCGGCGAGCGCGGGGAGACCGGACTCGTCTGCGGCGAGCAGCACCTGCGCCTCCTCGGGGCCGGCGTAGATCGCGCCCTCGTCGATGATCGCGACCTCGTCGCCGACCGCGCAGGTCTGCGCCCAGGTCGAAGCCGGGCCGCAGGTGCCCTCCTCCGGGCTGCCGTGGACGACGAGATCGACGTCGATCTCCGGGCCCTCGCCGTGGATCCCGGTCTCACGGTAGGCACGGATGGTGTAGTTGCGGATGATCGGCCGCTCGTCGGCCGGGACGAGCATGAAGCGGGCGTAGCTCGCCGTGGTGAGCGCCTGCGGGACGTGCCGCAACGAGTCGATCCCGCCGGTGGGCAGGAAGAGCCGGAACCACTGGTCGAAGCCCATCGGCGTGAGGTCGGCGATCTCCCCTCCGCCCAGCGTCACCCGCGCGAGCGAGGGCAGCGGCCGGGAGCGGTGGAGCACCTGCACCCGCAGCGGACGGGCGTCCACCGGCTTGCGTCGGGCGACCTGTGCGGTTCTGCGGCCCATCAGCGGATCCCCTTGCTCCACGTCGAATTGGTACACACAGGTGCATCGTATATATATGAGGCCTGCCTTACCTAACTGACCTAAGGAGACCCATGAGTACCTCTCGGACGACGAGCGTCGGCCTCGCGCTGACCACCGCACTCGTCCTCGCCGCGTGCGGCGGCGGCGCCTCGACGGGAGAGGGCGAGGACACCGAGGCCGGGTCCGCCGCCCCCGAGGCCGACGCGGGTGCCTTCCCCGTCACCGTGAGCCACGCCTTCGGTGAGACGACCATCGAGGAGCAGCCCGAGCGGGTCGCCACCGTCGCCTGGTCCAACCACGAGGTGCCCCTGGCCCTGGGCGTCGTGCCCGTCGGCATGAGCGAGGCCGCCTGGGGCGACGACGACGGCGACGGGGTCCTCCCGTGGGTCGAGGACCGCCTCACCGAGCTCGACGCAGAGACCCCGGTGCTCTTCGACGAGGCGGACGGCATCGACTTCGAGGCCGTCGCCGACACCGAGCCCGACGTCATCCTCGCGGCCTACTCCGGCCTGACGCAGGAGGAGTACGACACGCTCAGCCAGATCGCCCCCGTCGTCGCCTACCCCGAGACGGCGTGGAACACGAGCATGGCCGACATGATCTCGCTCAACAGCCAGGCCCTCGGGCTGGCCGAGGAGGGCGAGCAGCTCAACGCCGAGCTGGAGCAGCAGATCGCGGACGCGGCGGCGGAGCACCCCGAGCTCGAGGGGACCAACGCGATGTTCGCCTACCTCGACCCCAACGACCTCAGCCAGGTCGGCTTCTACACCACGGCCGACCCGCGGGCGATGTTCCTCGAGCAGCTCGGCACGGGCGTGCCGACGACGGTCGAGGAGATCTCCGGCAGCAGCGAGGCGTTCTACGAGACCGTCAGCGCCGAGGAGAGCGACTCCTTCGACGACGTCGAGCTCATCGTCACCTACGGCACCGAGGAGACCCTTGAGGCCATCCAGGACGACCCGCTGCTCTCGGCCATCCCGGCCGTGGAGAACGGCGCCGTCGTCGTGCTCGAGGACAACACCCCGCTCGCGGCGTCCACGAACCCCTCGCCGCTGTCGATCGAGTGGGGCCTGAGCGACTACCTCGGGCTCCTCGACGACGCGGTCGCCCAGGCGCAATGACGCTGACCCTGGCACCGGTGACACCGCCGCCGACCGCCCCCCGGCGGTCGGCGGCGGTCAGCCGTGCCGGGCTCCTGCTGCTCGCCCTCGTCGCGCTCGTCGCGGCCGGGCTGCTCTCGGTCACCTTCGGCGCCCGCGACATCGCCCTCGGCGACCTCGTCGCCGCCCTGACCGGCTCGGAGGCCAACGTCTCCCAGGCCGCGGTGCGTCAACGCATACCCCGGACGATCCTGGCCATGCTCGTCGGCGCGGCGCTCGGTCTGGCCGGCGCGGTCATGCAGGGCGTCACCCGCAACCCGCTGGCCGACCCGGGCATCCTCGGCGTCACCACCGGCGCCTCTCTGGCCGTCGTCAGCGGCATCGCGTTCTTCGGCCTCGCCTCCCCGACCGGCTTCATCTGGGTCGCGATCATCGGCGCCGGTCTCGCCGCCTCCTTCGTGTATGCCGTGGGCTCGCTCGGGCGCGGCGGCGCCACCCCGCTCAAGCTGGCGCTCGCGGGAGCCGCGATCTCGTCGGCCTTCAGCTCGCTCATCAGCGCCGTCCTGCTCCCCCGGATCGACGTCATGGACTCCTTCCGCTTCTGGCAGATCGGCGGTGTCGGCGGGGCGAGCATCGACAAGATCGTCACGGTCGCGCCCTTCCTCCTCGTCGGGGCGCTGCTGTGCGTCGGGACGGCTCGCGGCCTCAACTCCCTCGCCCTCGGCGACGACCTCGCGGCCGGGCTCGGCGAGCACGTCGGCCTCACCCGGGCGACCGCGGCCATCGGCGCGGTGATGCTGTGCGCCGCGGCGACCGCCGTCGCCGGACCCATCGGCTTCGTCGGCCTGGTGGTGCCGCATACCTGCCGGTTGCTCGTCGGAAGCGACCACCGCTGGCTGCTGCCGGCCTCGGTCGTCACCGGCGCGATCCTGCTCACCCTCGCCGATGTCATCGGACGGGTCGTCGCCCGGCCGAGCGAGGTCGACGTCGGCATCGTCACCGCCCTCGTCGGGGCGCCGGTCTTCATCCTCATCGTGCGCCGCATGCGGGCGAGGGCGCTGTGAGCGCCACGACCACCCTCGAGGCTCTGCGGGCCGGCCGGCGCAGCCGTGGCGCGCACCGGCGGCGGACCGTCATAGCACTGGCCACCGTCGTCGCGGCGCTCTTCGCGGTGAGCCTCATGGTGGGGCAGACGTTCTACGGCCCGGGCGAGGTGCTCGGCGTCCTCCTCGGGCAGGACGTGCCGGGCGCCTCCTTCACCGTGGGGACGCTGCGGCTGCCGCGGGCGGTGCTGGCGCTGGCCGCCGGGGCGGCGCTCGGGGCGGCCGGGGTGACCTTCCAGACGATGCTGCGCAACCCGCTCGCCTCCCCCGACATCATCGGGATCAGCGCCGGCGCCAGCGCGGCCGCCGTCATCGGGCTCGTCGTGCTGCACCTCGACGAGGCCGTCGTCTCCGGCCTGGCGATCCTGGCGGCGCTGGCGACGGCGACCGTGATCTACCTGCTGGCCTACCGCGACGGCGTGCTCGGCACCCGGCTCATCCTCATCGGCATCGGCATCTCGGCGATGCTCGACTCGGTCGTGTCCTACGTCATCGTGCGGGCCGCGACGTGGGACCTGCAGACCGCGATGCGGTGGCTGACCGGCAGCGTCAACGGCGCCTCCTGGACGACCGTGCTGCCCCTGGTCGTGGCCTGCCTGGTGCTCCTGCCGGTCCTCGTGGCCCAGTCGCGCGGGCTCTCGCTCATGCAGCACGGCGACGACACGGCCGCGGCGCTGGGGGTGCGGGTGGAGCGGACCCGCTTCACCGTCATCGCGGTCGCCGTGACCCTCATCGCCTTCGCGACCGCCGCGGCCGGTCCCATCGCCTTCGTGGCCTTCCTCTCCGGGCCGATCGCGGCCCGGATCGCCGGGTCGGGCGGGTCTCTCGTCGTGCCCTCGGCGCTGGTCGGCTCGCTCCTCGTGCTGGCCGCCGACCTCGTCGGCCAGCACGCCTTCGGCACCCGCTACCCGGTCGGCGCCGTGACCGGGGCGCTGGGCGCGCCCTATCTCGTCTACCTGCTCATCCGCACCAACCGTTCAGGAGGGTCGCTGTGACCGACTCGCACACGCTGCGCGCCGAGGGCGTACGGCTGGGGTATGCCGACCGCACCGTCGTCGAGGACCTCGACCTGGGCATCGAGCCGGGGCGGATCACCGCGATCGTCGGCGCCAACGCGTGCGGCAAGTCCACCGTGCTGCGGGCCCTGTCGCGGCTGCTGCGGCCCGGCGCCGGGCAGGTCGTGCTCGACGGCGCCGACATCCACCGCCAGCCCACCAAGGTGGTGGCCCGCACGCTGGGGCTGCTGCCGCAGTCGCCGACGGCGCCGGAGGGGATCGCGGTCGGGGACCTCGTGGCCCGCGGCCGCAGCCCGCACCAGCGGATGCTCAGCCGGTGGAGCGCCGCCGACGACCTCGCCGTGGCGCAGGCGCTGGAGCTGACGGGGACCGGTGACCTGGTGGACCGCGCGGTCGACGAGCTCTCCGGCGGTCAGCGCCAGCGGGTCTGGATCGCCATGGCCCTCGCGCAGCAGACCGACATCCTGCTCCTCGACGAGCCGACGACCTTCCTCGACATCAGCCACCAGGTCGAGGTCCTCGACCTGCTCACCGACCTCAACGCCACGCGGGGCACCACGGTGGTCATGGTCCTGCACGACCTCAACCTCGCGGCGCGGTATGCCGACCGCCTCGTCGCGATGGCCGGCGGCCGGGTCGTGGCCTCCGGGGCGCCGCAGGACGTCCTCACCGCCGAGGTGGTGGACGCCGTCTTCGGGATGCCGAGCCAGGTCATTCCCGACCCGGTGTCCGGCAAGCCGATGATCCTGCCCATCGGCCGCCACCACACCGCGGTCGGCGTCGACGTGCGTGGTGGCTCCGGGACGCTCTGACGACACGCGCCCACCACGCTCCCCAGGTGGCCGCGGACCGTCGGCCTGAGGAGCTGGCGGTGACCAGCCCTCCCCTGGTGGCCGAGGTCCGTGGTGGCTCCGGGTCGCCCTGACGACCCACGCCCACCACACACCCGCGCTGACTGTCGGGGACCGTGGTGGCTCCGGGTCGCCCTGACGACACACACCCACCACATACGCACGCTGGCTGTCGGGGACCGTGGTGGCCCCACGTCGCCCTGAGGGCCCACACCCACCACACGACGGCGGGGCAGGGCCGTCGATGAGCACTTCCGTCTGACGAGCC
Source organism: Serinicoccus profundi (assembly GCF_008001015.1). Classification (NCBI taxonomy): domain Bacteria; kingdom Bacillati; phylum Actinomycetota; class Actinomycetes; order Micrococcales; family Ornithinimicrobiaceae; genus Serinicoccus; species Serinicoccus profundi. The sequence goes on from NZ_CP042862.1 coordinate 3,176,203, forward strand.
CCCGGGGTCCACCCCGCCTAACCCCAATGCCGCGCAGTTAGCCGTCGTGGTTGGTGTCAAGGACGGTGAGCAGGTGTGTCGTGATCGTGGTCTGGTAGTTGTTCCGGTCGACGGTCCCTTTGGCGCGGTGCTTTGAGATGGCGCGTTTGGTGACTCTGGGGCTTGAGCGTGATCGGCGGGCGGGCATGAGGCCGTCCAGGACCGCTGCCCCGATGCGCCCGGTCAGGTCGGTGCCGCTCTGGGTGAGGATGCTCGCCGCGTTGTGGATGCTGTCGCGGGCGGCGGTCAGGGCGATGGTGAGGCTGAGCCGGTCGGGCGCGACGCCGCCGGCGGTGCTCAGGGCGGTGTCGGCGATCGCGGTTCGTAGTGCCTGGTGGACGATCAGGACGGCGTAGACCTCCTGGGCGATGCCGGCGGGGGTGCGTGCGCGCAGGACCCGCCCATCCAGGATCCTCGCCTTGGCCTCTCGGTAGCTGGTCTCGATCTCCCACCGTTGGTGGTAGAGCTCCACGATCTCCATTGCCGGGTGCAGGAGGGGGTCGGTCAGGGTCGTGACCAGGCGGTACCGGCCGGTGCGCTGCTCACCGCCCGAACCCAGGTCCACGGTGATCCGGGCGTCGATGACACGCACCCGCAGCTGGCCGAGGGCCACGATCCGGGTGCCGTCGCCCAGGTGGGACAGGACCTGGAAGCGGCGGTCGTTCTTGCACCGGATGAGCAGGTCGGCGCCGGTGGCGGCGAACTGCTCCAGCAGTGCCGTGGCGGCGAAGTTGCGGTCACCGAGCAGGATCATGCCGGGTCGCAGGCAGCCGGCCAGGCGGGGGGCGTAGGTGGTCTCACCGACCAGGTAGGACCCGAAGACAGCGTCCAGGACGGTGCGTGAGCCGCACGCGATGATGCTGACCAGCCTCAGCATCGGATACCCGGCCGGGGAGCCCGGACGGGCGGTCTGCCGGCCGAAGCCCGCCGCGTTGGCGGCGCTGTCCGGGACCGCCATCGTGGTCCCGTCGATCGCGCACACCAACAGGCCGTGCCAGCGCGGGGACCCGGCCGCCGGCCCACGAACCAGGTCGAACAGCTCGCGCAACGGGGCGACCCCGATGCGCCGAAAGGCCTGGGACAGCGCCGAGCTTCCCGGCGGCTTCACGCTCAGGCCCGCACCGCAGACCAAGCGTCGCAGCACCTGCTGGTAGCCGACGTCGGCGAACAGCACCGCGGCCAGCAGGAGGTAGACGACCACCCTCGTGGGCAGGCGCCGCACCCGTTTCTGGGCCGCCCCCGCGGTCTCGATCGCCGCGTCGACCAGATCGACGGAGACGATCCGGGTCAGCTCGCCCAGATGACCTGCGGCGAAGGGGTCCACCGGCGCGAGCACCCGCGCAGAGATGACAGACTGGGACGACAACGGAGCTCCATCGGTAGCGGGACGTCTTGCAGGACATCCCTTCACTACCGGGGGAGCTCCGTTGCTCTGCGCCCGACACGCCGACCAGCAGTCACACTTGCAACACCAGCCACACCACTAACTGCGCGGCATTGCGCCTAACCCCCCGAACTGGGACGCTTCGCCGGCTGCTTGCTGGCGGGACGCGCTGCACCAGCTCGCTCGGCATGCCAAGATCCCTGGCATGCCGAGCGTCCGGATCCTGCCGCCGCGACGTACCTCGTGGGGCCAGACGGTCCTGTGGGCGCTGCAGGTGGTGGTGTGGCTGATCCAGGCGGCTCAGCGGTGGGGTGACGGCGGGGCCTGGGCAGCCGTCTCGGTCGCCTTCCTCCTCCTGTCGGTCGTGATGCTCATCCTGGCGCTGACCGGGAGGATGACCAGGATGCTGACCGTGCGAGCCGACGCCGAGGGCCTGCACCGCAGCCGGCTGAACGGCCGGCGGTTCACCCCGTGGGGCGAGGTCGCCCGAATCCGGCCCGCTCCCGCCCGCCCCCTCCGCAGGCACCAGGAGACGACCACACGCCTCGAGATCCGGGCCCACGACGGCAGGACCCTGGCCGCAGGCAGGTTGCTCACGGAGCCCGAGGTGGCGCAGCTGCATACCTGGCACCACCAGGCATCGCACCCCGGCTGAGTCCACCAGGTATCGCACCCCGGCTGAGTCCACCAGGCATCGCACCCCGACCGAGCCGAGAGCCCTCGCCCAGGCAGGCTTCTCGGACTCGGCGGGCGGGCGGGTCCCGCCGCCTGTCACCGGGGACCGTGGTGGCTCCGGGTCGCTCTGACGGCCCACACCCACCACACACCTGCGCTGGTCATCGGGGACCGTGGTGGCTCCGGGTCGCTCTGACGACCCACACCCACCACACACCTGCACTGGTCATCGAGGACCGTGGTGGCTCTGGGTGGCCCTGACGACCCACACCCACCACGCACCACGCCAGCAGGGGCGCGCCACCGAGACCGCCGGCCCCTCCGGAGCTGCCCGCCAGGCCACCGATCAAGCAGCCTCCGCGGCCCCCGGTCAGGCCGGGGCGGCCACCTGGCCGCTCGGCTCGTCGGCATCCTTGGTCGGCTCACCCTCAGGGCGGTGGCGACCGGCGTGGTCGACCCGTCGCGGCCACCAGAAGCGCTCGCCGAGGACCCGCACGATCGCGGGCACCAGCACGGTCCGCACCACGAGGGTGTCGAGGAGCACACCGATGCAGATGACGACACCGAGCTGGGCCAGCACCACCAACGGCAGCACGCCGAGCACCGCGAAGACCGCGGCGAGCAGGATGCCCGCGCTGGTGATGACGCCGCCGGTCGCGCCCAGCGCTCGCAGCACGCCGTCGCGGGTGCCGTGCTCGCCGGCCTCCTCCAGGGTCCTGGTGATGAGGAAGATGTTGTAGTCCACGCCCAGCGCCACCAGGAACAGGAAGGCCAGCAAAGGCATCCCCGCATCGATCGCCGCGAAGCCGAAGACCCCGGTGAAGAGCCACCACGACACGCCCAGCGCCGCGCAGAAGGTCGTCACCACGGAGGCGATGAGGATCACCGGCGCCAGCACCGAGCGCAGCAGCGCCATGAGCGCGAGGAGCACCAGCACGAGGATGAGCGGCAGGACCACGAAGCGGTCGCGCAGGTTGCCCTCACCCTCGTCGAGGGCCGACGCGTCGCCGCCGGTGACGTAGGTCTCGGCATAGCCGCCGACCGCACCGCGCAGCTCGACGACGGCAGCCTCGGCCTCCTCACTCCCCGGATCGGCGTCGAGGACGACCTGCACCTGGCCGATGCCGTCGACCGGCTCGACCGGCGTGGCCTGGGTGACGCCCTCGATATCGCCCACCACGCCCACGAGCTCCTCCAGCTGCGCCTCGTCACCGCGCGTCACGACCACGAGCGGGTCGGAGGTGCCGGCGGGGAAGGACTCCCCCAGCCGTTCCGCCGCCGTGATCGCCTCGGGCGTCTGGAGGAACTGGTCCTCCGGCGCGAGCCCGCTGCGGATCTGGGTGAGGCCGAAGGCCATGGCGGCGAGCAGCACGAGCGTCCCGGCGATGTATGCCGCGGGGGCCTTCGCGACCCGGTCACCGATGCGACGCCACAGCGATCGCGACTCGGCCAGCACCGGCTGCCCCTCGCGGGGGACCTGCGGCCAGAAGATCCACCGGCCGAAGAGCACGAGCGCGCCGGGCAGCACGACGAGCACGAAGGCCATGGCCACGAGCACCCCGACGGCGCAGGCGAGCCCGAGCCCGCGGGTGGAGGGGAAGGCCGAGAGCAGCAGGCACAGCACGCCGACCACGACGGTGCTGGCGCTGGCGATGATCGCCTCGGCCGCCCGCCGCAGCGCCACGGCCATCGCCTCGTGCCGAGAGGTATGCCGTCGCAGCTCGTCGCGGTAGCGGCTGATGAGCAGCAGCGCGTAGTTGGTGCCGGCACCGAAGACGAGGACCGACAGGATCCCGATGGTCGACTCGTCCCAGGGGATGCTCACGGCCTTGAGGGCATAGGTCGCGGCGGTGGCGGCGACCTGGTCGGCCACGCCGACGACGAGCAGCGGGATGACCCAGAGCACCGGGCTGCGGTAGGTCACGATGAGCAGGAGCGCCACGACGGTCGCAGTCGCGCCGAGCAGGGTGATGTTGGCGCCGTCGAAGACCGAGGCGAGGTCGGCCTCGATCGCGGCCGGGCCGGTGACCTGGGCGGTGATCCCCTCGGGCGCGCCGTCGGCCAGGTCGGTGCGCAGCTGGGTCACGACCTCCTGCGAGTCGGTGGCCGTCGGCGCGTCCAGCGCGAGCACGCTGATGGCGGCGGTGCCGTCCTCGGCGGGGATGACGGGGTAGTCGCCGACGACACCCGGTGGCGGCCCCCCGGCCGCCTGCTCGCCCTCCTCGGCTGAGCCCCCTGCCGCGTCCGCGCCCTCTGCATCGGCGTCCGCCGGTGCACCCTCACCCTCGGGCCTGCCGGTCGAGGCGGCCGCGTCGGCCCCCTCAGACGGAGCCGAGCCGTCGTCCGCCCCCTGCGGTGGTCCACCCTCGCCACCGGTCGAGGGAGCCTCGGCCCCCTCCGGGGCGACGTCCTCCATGAGCTGGCCGAGCTCGGGCAGGGCGCTCTCGATGTCCGCGTCCGCGGTGAAGAGGACGATCGCCGTCTTGCTGCCCTCGTCCGGCAGCTCGTCGAGCAGCGCCTGGCCCTGCGTGCTGTCGAAGCCGGCCGGCAGGGTGTCCAGCGGCGAGGCGGTCCGCTCGGCCTGGCCGATGCCGGCGATGAGCCCGACGCCCAGCAGGAGCCCGACCAGGGCGATGACCCAGGACCGCGGGGCGGTGAGGGTGGTGATGAGGCGAGACATGGTGGACGCGTGACCTCCGGCGTAGGCTGGGCTCAAGTCGTCAGGTAGGTACCTAACTAAGTGAGCAAGTTCATGACAGAAAGTAGCACGGGCCGACCCGCCGAGACCACTCGTGCGGAGGCTGCCCCACCCGAGGAGTCCAGGGCGGAGCCGATCGCCGTGCCCGGCCCCCAGACCCAGTGGGTCCAGGCCTGGGAGCCCGGGCCGGTGCTCGACACCCTGCGCCGCTTCATCGACACCAGCCGCCGCGCCACCCCGGCCCTCGCCCGCCGGGCCGGCCTGACGCATACCGAGCTCACCGTCCTCGAGCACGTCATGGACGAGCCGGTCGGGCCCAGCGAGCTCGCCCAGCGTCTCGGGGTGACCTCGGCCGCAGCCAGCGGCATCGTCGACCGGCTGGTCGCCCGCGGCCACGCCCGCCGCGAGCCGCACCCGACCGATCGCCGCCGCACCGCGGTGACCGCGACCGACAGCGGCCGCGAGGAGCTCTTGGGCCATCTCATGCCCATGTTCGTCGGTCTGGCCCAGGTGGACGCCACCCTCAGCGACGCCGAGCGCGAGATCGTCCTGCGCTTCCTCACCGAGGCGGAACGGGCCGTCGGGCGCCTGCTCTGAGGCGCACCTAGACTGTGGTGATGAGCCAGCAGGCTGGCGAGCAGACGCAGCACGACCACCCGCAGCACGACGACACCCACCACCAGGACACGCCCGGACGCTCCGCCGCGGTGGCGGTCACCATCTCCGACCGCAGCTCCGACGGGCGCCGGGAGGACGAGAGCGGTCGCCTGCTCGTCGAGGCGCTGCGCGACCTCGGGTATGCCGTGGAGTCCTCGGTCGTCGTCCCCGACGGCGTCGAGTCCGTCGCTGGGGCGTTGCGCGCGGCGGTCGCCGACGGTGCCCGCCTGGTCGTCACGACCGGCGGCACCGGCATGGGGCCACGCGACCTCACCCCTGAGGGCACCCGCGAGGTCATCACCCGGGAGAACCACGGCATGGCCGAGCTGATCCGTCGGGAAGGCGCCCGGCACACGCCCTTCGCTGCGGTGTCCCGTGGCGTCGTGGGCGTCGTCGACTGGCCCGCCGAGCGCGGGGTGGGCGGGACGCTCGTCATCAACCTCCCCGGGCGTCCCGCGGCGGTCACCGAGGGCATGGAGATCGTCGGCCCGCTGCTGCGGCACGTGCTGTCGCAGGTGAGCGGGGGTGACCACTCGTGGTGACCCGCGACCCCCTGGTCGACAGCTACGGACGCGTGCACCGCGACCTGCGGATCTCGGTGACCGACCGCTGTTCGCTGCGCTGCACCTACTGCATGCCCGAGGACGGTGTGCCCTGGCTGCCCCGGGCCACGATGCTCACCACCGAGGAGGTCGTCCGGATCGCGGATGTCGCCGTCTCGATGGGCATCGAGGAGGTCCGCCTCACCGGCGGGGAGCCGCTGCTGCGCCGCGACCTCGTCGACGTCGTCGCCGGGATCACCGCGCTGGAGGGCCCGGCCGGCTCGCCCGAGGTCTCGATGACGACCAACGCCATCGGCCTGGCCAAGAACGCCGCCGCCCTGCACGAGGCGGGGATGACCCGGGTCAACGTCAGCCTGGACACCCTGCGCCGCGACGTCTTCATCTCCCTGGCCAAGCGCGACCGCCTCGCCGACACGCTCGCCGGGGTCCACGCCGCCGCCGAGGCCGGCATGGTGCCGGTGAAGATCAACACCGTGCTCATGCGCGGCGTCAACGATGCTCCCGAGGATGTCGTCGCCCTGCTGACCTTCGCCCTGGAGCACGGCTACGAGCTGCGCTTCATCGAGCAGATGCCGCTGGACGCCCAGCACGGCTGGGACCGCACGCAGATGATCACCGGTGAGGAGATCCTGGGCATGCTGCGGACGGGCTACGACCTCGCCGCCCAGCCCGACGAGGCACGGGGCAGCGCCCCGGCCGAGCTCTTCGACGTCCGCCCCCTCGGCGTCGGTCCCGACGCAGGCTCGCCGCCACTGGGCACGGTAGGGGCCATCGCCTCGGTGACGATGCCCTTCTGCGGCAGCTGCGACCGGGTGCGGCTCACGGCCGACGGGATGATCCGCAACTGCCTCTTCGCCACCGGGGAGACCGACCTGCGCACCCCCATGCGAGAGGGTGCCTCCGACGACGAGCTGGCCGACCTGCTCCGCGCCTCGATCGGAGCCAAGCTGCCCGGGCACGGCATCAACCAGCCCGACTTCCTGCAGCCGCCGCGACCCATGAGCGCCATCGGCGGCTAGCACCTCTCGACCGAGCGCCGCAGATGGTTGCCCCCAGCCCGACCGAGCGCCGCGAATGGTTGGCCCCGACCCGACCGAGCCAGTGGGGCGGCTCAGCCGCCGGCGAAGGGCGGGAGCACGTCCAGCACGGCGTCGTGGCCGAGCGGGAGGTCGGGGTCGGAGACGTACTGCCCGTCGTGCAGCACCGAGCTCAGCGCCAGCACCCGGGTCAGCTCGGCGCCGTGCCGCTCGCGCAGGCTCGCGAGCAACGACCCGAGGTCGTCGGCCTCGACGTGCTCGCTCTGGGTGCCTGCAGCCTCCGCGGCCGCGGCGAAAAATCTCACCGTCGCCATGGCGCCAGTGTCGCAGACGAGCCGGTATGCCGCCCCCGCGGGCCGGAGGTCCGCTTCCGGGGGGCGCCGGGACGCGGGCCGGAGGTCCGCTTCCGGGAGGCGCCGGGACGGGTCACGGGAAGCGCCCGGCCCGGCCCAGCTGGCCGGGCAGGTCGCGCCTGAGCAGCCGGGTCACCCACGCGGCCACCTCGAGCACGGCGTCGAGGTCGACCCCGGTGTCCACGCCCTCGCGCTCCAGCAGGTAGAGCAGGTCCTCGGTGGCGATGTTGCCCGTCGCGCCCGGGGCGAAGGGGCACCCGCCGAGACCGGCGACCGAGGCGTCGAGCACGCTGACCCCGTGCTCCAGGGCCTGGTAGGCGTTGGCGTAGCCGGTGTTGCGGGTGTTGTGCAGGTGAAGCCCGAGGGGTATGCCGAGACCCTCGGCGCCGCGGAGCAGCGCGGTGACCTGGCGCGGGCTGCCGACGCCGATCGTGTCGGCGAAGATGATCTCGTCCGGCGCCTCCAGCCGGTGCGCGAGGGCGACGGGGACCCCCGGGTCGACCTCGCCCTCGAAGGGACAGCCGAAGGACGCGGCCAGGGTCACGCTCACCCGGCGTCCGTCGGCGTGGGCTGACGCGATGAGGGCGTTGGCCTCCTCCACCGACTGCCCGACCGACCGGCCCTGGTTGCGCTGGTTGAACGTCTCGGTGGAGCAGAAGGCGAGGTGCACCTCCGGCACCGGCGCCTCGCGGAGGCGCTCGTAGCCGCGCGGGTTGAGCACGAGCGCGCTGAGCGTGACGCCCTGACCGACCGCCGCCTCGGCGACGACCGTCTCGACCTCGGCCATCTGCGGCACCCGCCGCCCGTCGACGAAGCTGCCCAGCTCGATCCGGCGCAGGCCGGTGCCCGCGAGCCGGCGCACCAGCTCGGCGCGGACGTGGGGCGAGACGTGCTCGGGCTCGTTCTGCAGGCCGTCCCGCGGGCCGACCTCGACGATCTGCAGGTCGGTGCTCACACGACCCCCTCGGCGTGCAGCTCGCGCAGCTGCGCGTCGTCCAGGCCCAGCACCGAGCTCAGCACGGCGTCGGTGTGCTCGCCCAGCTCCGGCCCGAGGTGCCTGATGCCGCCCGGGGTCGAGGAGAGCTTGGGGGTGACATTCTGCATCGGCAGCTCGCCCAGGGTCCGGTGCATCACCGTCGTGATCGCCTCCCGGGCGGCGAAGTGCTCGTCGGAGAGCATGTCGGCGGCGGTGTAGACCAGCCCCGCCGGGATGCCACCGGCGTGGAGGTCCTCGAGCAGCTCCTCGGCTCCGCGGGTGGAGGTCCAGGCCGAGATGAGCTCGTCGAGCTCCTCCTGGTGCTGCCCCCGGGCGTCGTGGTCGCGGTAGCGCTCGTCCTCGACGAGGTTGGGTCGACCCATGACCTGCGCCAGTCGGGCGAAGACGGTGTCCCGGTTGGCGCCGATGACCACGGTGCCGCCCCCGGCGGTGGGGTAGACGTTGCTGGGTGCGACGCCGGGCAATGTCGAGCCGGTCCGCTCCCGGGTCACCCCGGCCTTGGCGTACTGCGGCACGAGTGACTCCATCATCGCCAGCACGGCCTCGTAGATCGCCGTGTCGACCACCTGGCCACGACCGGTCCGTTGCCGGGCGACGAGGGCCATCGAGACGCCCAGGGCGGAGAACAACCCCGCCAGGGAGTCACCGATGGAGACCCCGACCCGGCTCGGTGGGCCGTCGGGGTCGCCGGTGACGTGGCGCAGCCCACCCATGGCCTCCCCGACCGAGCCGAAGCCGGCCCGCGGGGCATACGGACCCGTCTGGCCGTATCCCGTGACGCGGGCGGTGACCAGGCCCGGGTTGACGGCGCGCAGGACCTCATCGCCGAGCCCCCACCGCTCCAGCGTGCCGGGGCGGAAGTTCTCGACGAGCACGTCGGCCGTCCCGATGAGGTCGCGGGCCAGCCCCTGCCCCCGCTCCGTCCGCAGGTTCAGCGTCACCGACTGCTTGTTGCGGGCGATGACCGGCCACCACAGCGACACCGGCTCGTCGTGGTCGGGGATCTCCTCGCTGCCCCAACGGCGCATGGGGTCGCCGGCGCCCGGGTCCTCGATCTTGATGACCTCGGCCCCGAAGTCACCGAGGATCTGGCCGCAGAAGGGCCCGGCGATGAGGGTGCCCATCTCCACCACGCGGATCCCGCTGAGGGGGCCCTGGTCGGGGTCGCTCACGTCATACCTTTCGTCGTCGGATCGGCAGCGGAGTCCCGCTGCGTCGCCACCCGGTGCTGCCGGACGGCCTCGTGCGCAGCGCGGATGTGCGCCACCATGACGCCCTCGGCCCAGGCACCGTCACCGGCCTCGACCGCCTCGATGAGCTCGCGGTGGTGGCCCTGGCTCCGGGCCAGCTCGGCGTCGGCGTAGACCATGAAGGCCGTGTGCACGAGCGACACGGAGATGACCGACTGCAGCACCCGGGGAAGGAGGACGTTGCCGCCCGCCTCGTGGAGGGCGTGGTGAAACTCCAGGTTGAGCGCGCCGATCTGGCCCCGCTCGCCGGAGGAGGCGCAGCGTTCCATCTCCTGCGCCAACCGCCGCAGCGCGGGCACGTCCACGTCACCACGCTCCGCGGCGAGGCGGGCGGCATACCCCTCCAGCAGGGCGCGCAGCTCGAAGATCGAGTCGACCTGCTCGTTGGAGAAGCCCACCACGCGGGCGCCGCGCCGGGGCGCGATCTCGACCAGCCCGTCCGCCTCCAGACGCCGCAGGGCGTCCCGGACGGGCGTGCGGCTGGTCCCGAGCTGGCTGGCGAGCAGCTCCTCGCGCAGCGGGGTGTGCGGCTGCCAGGTGCCGGCGAGGAGCAGCTCACGCAGCGCGGCGTAGGGGGCCTCGCTCACCGCACCTCCCTGGCACCGCTCGTCGCGGGCTGCCGCAGCGGGCGCAGCTCGGGGGTCGCGCGGTCGGGCATCGCGATCGACAGCACGATGCAGAGGAGGAGGTTGAGACCCAGCCCGAGCAGGCCGTTGGGCAGCCCGGTCGGGCTGTCGTGGCCGATGATCGTGAGGTAGCCCGACAGGCCGGCCCCGGCGACGACGCCGGCGAGCACCGCCACGGCCGACATCCGGCGCCAGTAGAGGCCGAGGATGAAGGCCGGGGCGATCTGCGCGAGCAGCTCCAGCTTGAGCAGGAAGATCTGGTAGAGCGTGCCCGGGGGGTTCCAGGCGAGGATGAGCAGCAGCCCGACGGCCACGACGCTCACCACCTTGCCCACCTTGACCTGGCGGGCCTCGGACGCGTCCTTGCCGAGCGTGGGCGCGTAGACGTCGCGGGAGACCATCGACCCGAAGGCGAGCAGCGCCGAGTCGGCGGTCGAGACGATCGCCGCCACGACGCCGCCGAAGAGGATGATCATGAGGACGTACATCAGCGGGTTGAGCGCGGCCACGTCGTTGGCCAGGCGGCCGACGATCTGCTCGGAGGCGGCCTCGTCCAGGTCGGGGTAGAGCGCCAGGGCGATGATGCCGATGAAGAAGACGAAACCGGTCGTCACCAGCGGCATCCACGCCATACCGGCCAGGGACCGCCGCAGCGTGCGCTCGCTGGAGGCGGCGTAGACCCGCTGGATGGCGTGGGGGTACATCGCCGCGGCGAGGCCCACCATGACGATCATGCCCAGCCAGCCGGTGACGCCCGCCGCGTCGGGGACGCCCATCTTGGCCGGCTCGCTGCGGATGAGCTCGTCGGTGACCGCGCCGAGGCTGCCGCCCGCGAGGTAGACCGCCCCCAGCATCAGCGCGAGGACGCCGACGAGCAGCGCGATCCCCTGCATGACGTCGGTGAGGGCGACCGCGCGCATACCCCCGACCCAGGAGTAGGTCAGCATGACGACGAGGAAGCCGACGACGCCCACCTGGTAGGGCACGGTGTTGCCGGTCAGGCCGGCGATCGCCTGACCCATCGCGACCAGCTGCTCCAGCAGGTAGTTGCCCAGCCCCCACAGGAGCAGGAAGGTCACCACGGCGGCCAGGGCCTTGCTGCGGAAGCGGTAGTGGATCCAGTCGATGGGGGTGATGAACTCGTGTCGCCGGGCGATCATGTAGAGCCGCGGGGCGAAGAGCAGGTAGGCCACGACGACCGCGGTCATGAAGGGCACGGACATCCACCACGACAGACCGCTGCGGTATGCCGTCGGCGCGTAGCCGATGATCGTGTTGCCGGAGTACTGCGTCGCGTAGAGCGTGAAGAAGAGGGCGACGAGGCCGAGGTCGCGCCCGGCGAGGAAGTAGCCGTTGAGGGACTTGTTGGCCTCGGGGGCGTCGCGTCCGGCGACGAAGCCCAGCAGGAGCATGAGCACGGCGTAGACGACGAGGATGACGATCCCGCTGGTGCCGGAGAAGGCGAGGTTCACGACAGGTCCTCCCCGTCGTGCGGCTCCAGCTCCCACTGGGTCAGACAGGCCCAGCAGGTGACGGCCGACAAGGCGACCGCCGCGATGATCGAGAGCCAGAACCAGCCCGGCAGGTGGGCCACGACCGGTTCGATGAGGCCGCTCGGGAGGTACCAGGGCACGCCGGCCAGGATCGTCAGGCCGATGAGGACCCAGACGAGGGGACGCCGGATCGGCTCCCGCGGGGACGTCGAGGAAGTGCTGATGCGCCGTTGCATGACCTCAGATTGTGCACAAAACTCGGATCTGTCAACCCTTTGGGGGAGATCTCAGCCTGTTTTGTGCACAAGATCGTCATCTCTGCGCAGGTCACGCAGCCGGCCACGCTCTCGCAGGACATGCTCCCCGCGCCGGTCGAGCTGCGTCCGGCCGTCCTCGCGCCAGCCGTGCCGTTCGTAGAACCCGGCCGCCCGCTCGTTGCCGTCGAGCACCCAGAGGTGCGCTGCGGCATACCCGCAGGAGCGCAGGTGGTCATCGACGGCGAGCATGAGCCGGTGGCCCACCCCGGTCGACCAGTGCTCGGGGAGGACGTAGAGGCCATAGAGCTCGCCGAGCGCGGGGCGCTGCTCGTCCCGCGAGGCGCCGGCCACGGCCCACCCGACGACGGCCCCGTCGACCTCGGCGACGAGCTCGAGGGCGTGCGGGTGGCGGTGCTGCTCCGGCCAGCGCGCACGTCGCCGGACGGCCTCCGAGACGGGGTCGAGGGCGTCGAGCATGGCCTGCGGCACGAGTCCGGCGTAGGCCGCGCGCCACCCGGCCACCCGCACGTGCGCGATGGCCTCGACGTCCTTGGGGGTGGCGTGGCGCAGCAGGGGTTCCATTGGCCCAGCCTCGGTCACCCGGGAGCGGGGACGCCAGCGCTTTTGGGGCGAGGGCCCGGCTGGCCCTGACTTTCGGCCGGTTGGTCATCCGTCGTCCGGTTGGTCATCTGTCGTCCGGTTGGAGGAGGACGACAGATGACCAACCGGACGAGAGTGCGGTCGGCAGGACCTGGAGGTCGCGCCTAGTCCCAGCGCTGCAGGTCTTCCCACGTGTCGACGTCGCCGAGGTGCTCGCGCCCGGCGTCGACCTCGTGCCAGCGCAGGTCGGCGACCACCGCCCGGACCGAGGTATGCCGTGCCTCACCCACCCGCTCCAGCGCCGCGTCGAGGGCGTGACGGCGGTAGATGGCCAACAGCCACTGCAGGTGTCCGGTGTCGTCGACGTGGCAGAGGGCCTCGACGAACTCCCCCACCCGCGGCAGCTCGGTCCGTAGCGCGGCCAGCGCGGCAGCAGCCCCGGGCTGGTCGACGGCGCAGATCGCGACCCAGGCCGGCGGATGAGGGGCCGCCAGGGCGTCGAGTGCCAGGAGACCGGCAGCGATCCCGGCGACCGGGCCACCGCCTGGCGGGTCCTCCACGGTCCGGACGACGCCGTCGGGGACGGGGGTGTCACCGACGACGACGACACGGCCGCCCAGCTCGACGTCGAGGACCCGGTCGAGCAGGGAGCGGCCGCCGACGACCAGCGCGGCCTTGTCCGCTCCGCCCAGCCGCTCGGCGCGGCCACCGGCGAGGACGAGGAGATCCACCTCCGGTTCGGCGCCCATCAGTAGCTCGGCAGGCTCGGGTCCACCTGCTCGATCCAGCCGAGGATCCCGCCCGTCATGACGCTGACGTCGGCGTGCCCCAACCGCACGAGATGCGCGGCGGCGCGCTGGGCCCGGGGGCCGGCCTTGCAGTAGACGACGACCGGTCCGGGCGGCAGGTGCCGGTCGAGGTCCTCCCAGCTCAGCACCTCGCCGACCGGGATGAGCAGAGCACCCGGCACGGTGCCGAGCTCGTGCTCGGCGGGCTCGCGGACGTCCAGGAGCGTCGGGGCAGCCATGCCCGACGCGCGGTCGGCGCCCGGCGAACCATCTGCGACGCCCGGTGGGGTCGACGGGGAACCATTCGCGACGCCCGGTGGGGTCGAAGGCGAACCATCCGCGACGCTCCGTGGGGTCGAGGCCAGCAGCGCAGCGACCTGCGTCGGGCTGATCTCGGGCAACGGCACGACGGGCCGCAACTGCTCGCGCTGTGCGGGCTGCACGACAGCGCCCACCGGCCGCAGCGGCACCTCGCGGGAGCGCTGGGTCAGCGCGTCGATGAGCAGCACCCGCCCGACGAGCGGCTCCCCGAAACCGCAGATGAGCTTGACCACCTCGGCCGCCATGATCGAACCGACCTGCCCGACGAGCGCCCCGAGCACTCCCGCCTCGGAGCAGCTCGGCACGTCCTCGGCGCGCGGCGGCACCGGGAAGAGGTCGCGCAGGGAGACGGCGTCCTCTACCCCGGGCACGAAGGTCGACAGCTGGGCGTCGAAGCGCAGGACCGCGGCCCAGACCAGCGGGATCCCCAGCGCGACGCACGCGTCGGAGACGGCATACCGGGTCGGGAAGTTGTCGGCGCCGTCGAGGACGACGTCGTGCCCGCCCAGCAGTTCCTCGGCGTTGCCCGCCTCGATCCGGGTATGCCGCACGCTCACCGACACGTCGGGGTTGAGCCCGCGCACGAAGGCCTCGGCGGAGGCACCCTTGGGCGTGCCCACGGAGTCCGCGCGGTGGATGACCTGGCGCTGCAGGTTGGTGGTGTCGACGTCGTCGTCGTCGATGACCGTGAGGTGACCGACACCGGCTGCCGCGAGATAGGCCAGGACCGGGCTGCCCAGCCCACCGGCCCCGACGACCGCCACGCGGGCCGCGAGCAGTCGGCGTTGGGCGCCCATGCCCAGACCGGGCACGAGCAGGTGGCGGGAGTAGCGGGACACCTGCTCGGAGGTGAGCGGCGCTCCCGGCTCGACGAGGGGGGGCAGCGGGGTCATGACCTCAGTCTGCATGTTTCGCGCACCGGCCCCGTCAGCGGGAGCCATGCTCCTGGACCGTGTGGTGGGGTGCCGCCACGCGACGTCCCTCGCGGTTGTCGGTGCGCCGCTGTGGCTGATGCTCACCCTCTGCTCACCGTCAACAAGCACACGCTGTCGACGTCCGCCTCCACGCGGTGGCGCTCCTGCGGCACGGGCACCAGGTCGCCCGACGCCAGCTCCCAGCGCCGCTCTCCGGCGATCAGGCTCACTGCACCGCTGACGCAGTACAGGGTCGCTGCCCGCGGTGCGTCGTGCTCGGGCAGTCCACCGCCAGCCGGCATCCCGATCAGCAGCGAGCGCTGCTGCGGCTGGTCCACGACCTGCTCAACGGCCGACCCTCGTCCCTGCCCGCGCGCTTTCGCCACCAGTTCTGCGCCGCGTTCCCTGGTCAGCACCACGCCGCCGGCCTCCGCTGCCGGGCTCACGACCCCACCTTCTCCCAGCCGCGCCGCTGCGGCCTGCTCCCCGTCCCGGTGCCGCTCCTCCGGTCGCGCGACCGGTAGACGATGTAGGGGCGCACGAGGTAGCCGACCGGGGCGGAGAAGACGTGCACCAGACGGGTGAAGGGCCACAGGGCGAAGAGCAGGAACGCCGAGAGGGCGTGCAGCTGGAAACCGATCGGAGCGTTCTCCATCAACGAGGCGTCCGGCTGGAACCAGAAGATCTGCCGGAACCACGGCGAGACACCGTCGCGGTAGTTGTAGTGGTCACCGGCGATCCCGAGGTTGAGCAGGCTGCCGGCGATGGTGTTCCACATGCCGAGCACGATGACGACGGCCAGGACGGCATACATGACCTTGTCGTTGACGGTGGTCGCGGAGAAGACCGGGCCGACGGTTCGCCGGCGGTAGACCAGGATCGCCAGACCGACGAGCGCGGCGATCCCCGCCGGCAAGCCGCCCGCGAGGGCGACGATGTGGTAGAGCTCCTGGCTCACCCCGGCCCGGTCGGTCCAGCCCTGCGGCACGATCAGGCCCATGAAGTGGCCCACGGCGACGAAGAGCATGCCGAAGTGGAACAGCGGGCTGCCGATCCGCAGCAACCGGTCCTCGTAGAGCTGGGAGCTGCGCGTGGTCCACCCGAACTTGTCGTAGCGGTAGCGCCAGACGTGCCCCACGACGAAGATCGCCAGGCAGATGTAGGGGAAGATGACCCAGAGAAAGGTGCTCATCGGGGGGCTCCTACGGGAATGGTCGTGCCGAGAGACTGGGGGGTCGGGGGGCGGCCGGCCGCATCGTCGCAGCCGGCGGTCGGAGGCTCACGGAGCTGGTCGAGCGCCGGGTCCATCGCATAGGGCGCGTTGAGCGAGACGTCGTCGAGGCCGACGGTCTCCTTCGGCGGGCCCTCGGCGATGAGCTTCAGGAGCGCGACCTCGTCGTCCTGGTCGAGCTGGGGCAGGGTGGCCCGCACCGCGGTGAGGACGTCCAGCCACGGTGAGGAGCGCCTCTCCAGGGCCTGCCGGAGCAGCTCGATGCCGACCCGGTGGTCGTTGAGCAGCTTCCAGGCCGCGCCCGCCGAGGTCGTGGCGCCGAACTCCAGCACGACCGGCAGGAAGTCCGGCAGCTCCTCGCCCCCGGCGTCCCGGGCGGTCACCTCGACCCCGTGCTGTCGGTAGATCTGCTTGAACCGGACGAGCGCGACGCCACGGTTGCGGGTGTCCCCGTGCAGGAAGTAGGTGAGGTGCAGCGCGCACTTGCGGGTCACGTCGAAGGTGTCGACGTAGGAGACCTGGAGCGCACCCAGGCCGTGCTGCCCCAGGGTGGAGGCGACGTGGTCCAGGAAGCGGCGCAGCGGGTCCGCGACCGGGGCGGGCAGGCCCTCGATGACCTCCCGCAGCACCGGCAGTCGCTCGACCAGCTGCTCGTCGGGGTAGTCCAGCAGCAACGAGCACAGCTGCCAGGTGTCCGCCTGGGCGCGGGCGTCCAGGCCGGGCCGACTGCGGCGGTGCCGCTTCCAGAGGGGCATCAGCGCCGTCCCCCCTCGGAGCCGGCCGTGTTGTCGGGTCGGGCCCGCCCGCCCTCGAGATCCGCCGGGCCACCATTGGCGGCGGTCTGCGGGGTGTCGGTCCGCTCTTCGTCCCGACGCGGGAAGAGCCCTTCAGGGACACCCTTGCCGTCCCAGTTGAGCAGGTTGACCCGGCCGCGCTTGGCACCGCCGGCGACCAGGCTCTCCCCCGTCTGCCGCTGCTGGAGCATCTTGAAGTTCTCCACCGCGACCGGGGTGAGCGCCCCGCGGCCAGAGCCCTCGCCGAACGGGCCGGAGGTCTCCATCAGCTCGTCGTCGTAGCCGGTGACCGGGCAGTCGGTGGCGATCTCCTCCAGGGCATGCGCCTCCTCGCCGTGCGCAGCGGGGATGACGTACCGGTCCTCGTACTTCGCGATCGCGAGGAGTCGGAACATCTCGTACATCGCCTCCTCGCTCATGCCCACCGCCTCGGGGATCTCCGCCCGGGGGTCCCGCCCGAGGTTGATGTCCCGCATGTAGGAGCGCATGGCCGCCAGCTTGCGCAGCACATCATTGACGGGACGCACGTCGCCGGCGGTAAAGAGGTTGGCGAGGTACTCGACCGGGATCCGCAGCGCGTCGATCGCGGCGAACAGGTTGTCCTTGTCCTCGGCGTCGTAGCCGGTGTCCTTGATGACGTCGACCACGGGTGACAGCGGCGGGATGTACCAGACCATCGGCATCGTGCGGTACTCAGGGTGCAGCGGCAGCGCGACCTTGTAGTCGTTGATCAGCCGCAGCACGGGGCTGCGCTTGGCCGCCTCGATCCAGTCACCGGGGATGCCGGCCTTCTCCGCCTCGCGCGCGACGGCGGGGTCGCGGGGGTCGAGGAAGACCGAGCGCTGGGCCTCGTAGAGGTCGTGCTCGTTCTCCACCGAGGCCGCCTCGAGCACCTTGTCCGCGTCGTAGAGCATGAGGCCGATGTAGCGCAGCCGGCCCACGCAGGTCTCCGCGCACACCGTCGGGATGCCGACCTCGATGCGGGGGTAGCAGAAGGTGCACTTCTCGGCCTTGCCGGTCTTGTGGTTGAAGTAGACCTTCTTGTAGGGACAGCCGGTGACGCACATCCGCCAGCCGCGGCACTGGTCTTGGTCGACCAGGACGATGCCGTCCTCCTCGCGCTTGTAGATCGCGCCGGAGGGGCAGGAGGCCGCGCAGCTCGGGTTGAGGCAGTGCTCGCAGATGCGCGGCAGGTAGAACATGAAGGTCTCTTCGAACTCGAACTTGACCTTGTCCTCGATGCCCTTGAGCATCGGGTCCATGGCCGCGTGCTCCTTGGAGCCGCCGAGGTCGTCGTCCCAGTTGGCCGACCACTCGATGTTGATCTGCTTGCCGGAGATCAGCGAGTAGGGCCGGGCCACCGGGAAGTTCGCCTGCGCCGGGGCGTTGAGCAGCGTCTCGTAGTCGTAGGTCCACGGCTCGTAGTAGTCGTTGATGCTCGGCATCTTCGGGTTGGAGAAGATGTTGAGCAGCTTGGTGAGCCGGCCACCGGCCTTGAGCTTGAGCCGGCCGTTCGAGGTCACCTCCCAGCCGCCCTTCCAGGTGTCCTGGTCCTCATACCCGCGCGGGTAGCCCAGGCCGGGCCGGGTCTCCACGTTGTTGAACCAGACGTACTCCGTGCCCTGCCGGTTGGTCCACGCCTGCTTGCAGGTCACCGAGCAGGTATGACACCCGATGCACTTGTCGAGGTTCATCACCATCGCCATCTGGGCCATGACGCGCATAAAGATCTCCTTCGGGGTCTGGGGCGAGCCCCAGCGGGGGGACACGGGGGCGGAGCCCCCGTGCGTCAGTACTCGACCTTTGCGGTCCGCTTGCGGATCATCGTGACCTCGTCCCTGTTGTTGCCGGTGGGGCCGATGTAGTTGAAGAAGTACGAGAGCTGGGCGTAGCCGCCGATGAGGTGGCTGGGCTTGAGCAGGATCCGGGTGAGGCTGTTGTGGATGCCGCCGCGCTTCTTGTCCGTCTCCGTGAGCGGGACGTCGATGAGCCGGTCCTGGGCGTGGTGCATGTAGACCGTGCCCTCGGGCATCCGGTGGCTGACGATCGCCCGGCAGGCGACCACGCCGTTGCGGTTGACCGCCTCGATCCAGTCGTTGTCCCTGACCCCGATCTTCTCGGCGTCCACGTCCGACATCCAGATCGTCTGGCCGCCGCGGGAGAGCGAGAGCATGAACAGGTTGTCCTGGTACTCGGAGTGGATCGACCACTTGTTGTGCGGGGTGAGGTAGCGCACGGAGACCGCGACCGCACCCAGCTCGTCGGTGGTGTCGCCGAGGCGCCGCTCCCCGAAGAGGGTGGTCATGTCCAGCGGCGGCCGGTAGGTCGGCAGCGTCTCGCCCATCCCCTGCATCCAGTCGTGGTCGAGGTAGAACTGCTGCCGCCCGGTGAGGGTGTGGAAGGGCTTGGATCGCTCGATGTTGATCGTGAACGGGCTGTAGCGCCGCCCGCCGCTCTCCGACCCCGACCACTCCGGCGAGGTGATGACCGGCACCGGGGCGGCCTGCGTGTCCTTGAAGGTGATCTGCTTGCCCTCGTGCTCGGCCGACAGGTCGTGCAGCTGGGTGCCGGTGCGCTTCTCGAGGAACTTGAACCCCTGGGTGGACAGGTGGCCGTTGCTCACGCCGGACAGGTGCAGGATCGCGTCGGCGAACTGCACGTCGGTGTCGAGGTTCGGCCGACCGTCGGCGACGCCTCCCCGGACCGCGCCGTTGCGCTGCCGCAGGATGTCGATCTCCCGGGACACCTCATACTTGACGCCCTTGGTGAGCATGCCGACCTCTTCCAGGAGCGGGCCGATCGCTGTCATCTTGTCGTAGACCGCGGTGTAGTCCCGCTCCACCTCGGCGATGACCGGGAGGGTCTTGCCCGGTATGGCGTCCACCTCCCCGGACTTCCAGTCCCGCACCGTGCCGTGGACGGTCGCCATCGCCTCCGGGGTGTCGTGCCACAGCGGCTTGGTGACGACGTCCCGGCGGGTGCCGAGATGCTCGACCGCAAGCTCGGAGAAGCGTCTGGCGATCGCCTTCCAGGCCTCCCAGTCGGTCTTGGACTGCCAGGGCGGGGCGATGGCAGGGTTGAAGGAGTGCACGAAGGGGTGCATATCGGTGGTGTTGATGTCGTGCTTCTCGTACCACGTGGCCGCCGGGAGGACCACGTCGGAGAAGAGGGTGGAGCTGGTCATCCGGAAGTCCAGGGTGAGCAGGAGGTCGAGCTTGCCCTCGCCTGCCCGGTCGGACCAGACGACCTGGGTCGGGCGATGCTGCTCGCCCGCCTCCTCGGCCTTGACGGCACTGTCGGTGCCGAGCAGGTGCTTGAGGAAGTACTCGTTGCCCTTGGCCGAGGAGCCCAGCAGGTTGGCCCGCCACAACGACAGGATCCGGGGGTAGTTGTCCGGGTGCTCCGGGTCCTCCACCGCGAACTTCAGCCTCCCCGTCGTGAGCTGGCTCGCGACATACTCGCCGGCGCTCATCCCGGCCTCGGCGGCCTCGTCGGCGACCTGCAGCGAGGACCGGTCGAACTGAGGGTAGGACGGCGTCCAACCCAGGCGCACCGACTGGGCGAGCAGGTCCATCGTCGTCTGCCCGGCGAAGGCGCCGGTCCGGCCGTTGATGCCGTCGGCGTCGAAGGTGTCGTAGCGGTACTGCGAGGTGTTGACGTACCAGTACGCCGTCTGGTTCATGTGCCGTGGCGGACGCACCCAGTCCAGCGCGAAGGCCAGGTGCTGGAAACCCATGATCGGGCGGACCTTCTCCTGGCCGACATAGTGGGCCCAGCCGCCACCGTTGCGGCCTTGCGTGCCGCAGATGGTCGTCAGCACGAGCATGGCGCGATAGATCTGGTCCGAGTGGTACCAGTGGTTCGTGCCGGCACCCATGAGGATCATGCCGCGACCGCCCGTGTCGATGGCGTTCTGCGCCCACTCCCGGGCGATCCGGACGATCTGCTCCACGGGCGCCCCGCAGATCTCCGCCGCCCAGGCCGGAGTGGCAGGGGCGGACGGGTCGTCGTAGCCGGTCGGCCAGTCACCGGGCAGTCCCTCCCTACCGACGCCGTAGTGGGCCAGCATGAGGTCCAGGACCGTGGTGACCAGGTGGTCCCCGACCCGCCGGACGGGCACGCCGCGACGCTCATGGCGCGCGTTGCCCTCCACGTTGTCGAACCGGGGCAGCACCACCTCGACGGCGTCGCCAGCGCTGCTGTAGAGCGTCAGGGCGGGTTCGATCCCGTCGAGCTCGAGGTTCCAGCGTCCGGCGTCCTCGTCGCCGAAGCGATGCCCGATGGAGCCGTTCGGGACCGCGACGTCGTCCACGGCCCGATCCAGCACCACCGGCTTCCACAGTGCGTTGGCGCTCTCCCGTTCCGGGTGGTGGTCATCCAGGTCACCGGCGGTGAGGAACTTGCCCGGACGGAAAACTGCTCGGTGCTCGCTCCGCTTGCCCGTTTCTCCCTGCTCCGTCGACGAAGCTCGTTCCTCGCCTTCGACGGGCTCGAGCGTCACGAGGTAGGGCAGGTCGGTGAAGCGCTGGTTGTAATCGGTGAAGAAGTCGACCTGGCGGTCCACGAAGAACTCCTTCAGGACGACGTGTCCCATGCCCATCGCCAGCGCGGCATCCGTGCCCGGCGCGGAGGCCACCCACTCGTCCGCGAACTTGACGTTCTCGGCATAGTCGGGGGCGACCGCGATGACCTTCTGTCCCCGGTAGCGTGCCTCGGTCATCCAGTGGGCGTCCGGGGGTGCGGGTGAGCGGGACGTTGGAGCCCCACATGATGAGGTATGCCGCGTCCCACCAGTCCCCCGACTCCGGGACGTCGGTCTGGTCCCCGAACATCTGCGGGGAGGCGTTGGGCAGGTCGGCGTACCAATCGTAGAAGGAGAGCATCGGCGCACCGATGAGCTCGTGGAAGCGGGATCCGGAGGAGTAGGAGACCGGAGACATCGCGGGGATGGGGGAGAAACCGGCGATCCGGTCGGGACCATAGCGCTTGACGGTGTAGACGTGCGCCGCGGCGATGAGGTCGACCACCTCCTCCCAGGTAGCGCGGACGAGGCCGCCCTTGCCACGAGCGCTCTTGTAGGCCCGGGCCCTCTCCCTCGTCCTGGACGATCGAGGCCCACGCGACCACGGAGTCGCCATACATCTCCTTGGCCTCGCGGAACAGCTGGAGCAGCGTCCCGCGGACGTAGGGATAGCGCACCCGGGTCGGGCTGTAGGTGTACCAGGAGAACGCCGCCCCCCGGGGACAGCCGCGGGGTTCGTACTCCGGTCGATCCGCACCGGCGGAGGGGTAGTCGGTCTGCTGGGGCCTCCCAGGTGATGATCCCGTCCTTGACGTAGACCTTCCAGGAGCAGGACCCGGTGCAGTTGACGCCGTGCGTGGATCGGACGACCTTGTCGTGGCTCCACCGATCACGGTAGAAGGCATCGCCGGACCGGCCACCCGTGACGTGCACCGAGCGCTGGTCGTCGGAGACCTCCCCGCGGGTGAAGAACCGGCTCGTGCTGACCAGTGCCTGGCTCAACGGGCCGTCCAGGCCGGCCCTGCTGCGCTGGGTATCCGTCATCGGTGATCTCCTTCGATCGACGACGCCGACGTGACGTCGGCGTTGGTGGGTCCACTGGTGGCCGGGGGGGCGAGCTGGAGCAGCGCACGACACGTGGTGGGGCCCGTGAAAAGGCCGGAGGCTGACCTTCGCCCCGGGTTCGCCGACAGCATCGAGGGCGCCCTTCAGCAGACCGCGGTGCACGCCACAGACCACGTCGGGGTGCGAGGCGGCCAGTGTCAGGAAGGGGCAGTCGCGCAGGGTGATCCCGACCTCACCGCTCTCCTCGTCGGAAATCTCGGGAGAGTAGCCCCAGTCCGTCAGGAGGCGGGTCACGTCGCGCACCTTGCCCAGCTGGTCCTCGCGCGTCGAGGTGGCAGCGTCCGTCGAACCAGCCTCACCCGTCGGGCCGGCATCGTGGTCCCTCGGCCTACCGGTCCGCAGGGACGCTGCTCGCTCGGTGGCCCAGCGGGCGCCCGCCTCCTCAGGCGTGAGTCGGTCCATCTCCTGCGCCGAGAGGACCGAGGTGAGCAGTCCGGCCAGGACGACGAAGGGCGCCCCCTCCGTCGACGTGCTCTCGCCGAGCGGGACCTCGCGCAGGACGTACCTCTTGCTCGGGCGACCGACACCCCCGTCCCGGACGAAGCGAGCGTCGAGGATCCGGGCGTCGAGCAGCTGGTCGACGTGGAAACGGACCGTGGTGACGTGCAGGTCCAGCCGCTCACCCAACTCGGCCGCGCTGAGGCCGGTCGTGCGCTCGTGCGGCATGGCACTGCTGAGCTCCTCGACGATGCCCCGACGAACAGGGGAGAGCAGCAGGGCCGCGCCCACGTCGGGTACCGCCGGAGTGCCTTCCGGTTGCCGTGCCTCCGTCATCCTGCCTCCTCTCCGTCCATGGGTGTGCCGGGCTGTGGTGCCTCAACCCTCATCCTGTCGTGGCCCGGAACTCCTTCCGGAAGCCCACGCCGGTGTAGAGGCCACCGATCACCGCGACCACGGCCAGGGCCAGCAGACCGATGGTGTAGCTGCCGTAGGCGTCGTAGATGACCCCCATGAGCAGCGGAGGGACGAACCCGCCGAGGCCGCCGGCCGCGCCGACGACACCGGTGACTGCACCGACCCTGGAGGGCTCGACCAGGGCCGCGACGAGGGCGAAGACCGCGCCTGCGCCTGCTCCCAGACCCGCGGCCATCCCGAGGAAGGCCACCGTGCCGACCGGCTCGAGGGCCACCGGGATGGTGCTGTCGCCGACGATGACGGTCGTCCCTGCTCCCACCAGAGCCGCGAGCAGGGCGAACAGACCGGTGACCACGAGCAACGACGCCAGGACAAGGGTCTTGACGAACCTGTCGCACAACCAGCCGCCGACGGGTCGAGCCAGCACCGAGACGACGACGAAACCGGCCATCCGCAAGGACGCGGCGCCCTTCTCCATACCGAAGTTGTTGACGAGATAGGTCGGCAGATAGACGCTGAACGCCACGAATCCGCCGAAGGCGATGGCGTAGAGGACGGCCAGCTTGAGCGCGACCGGGGTCGCCAGCGTGCGCATCGCGTTGGTCAGCCAGTTGCCGCCTCTCGCGCCCGTGCCCCGCCCCGGCGCCGGCCGTAGGACGCGCCAGGACACGACTGCGTAGATCCCCAGCAGCATGGCGACCAGGACGAACGGCGCCGGTCGGCCGAAGGCGTTGGACAGCTGCAGGGTCGTGAAGGCCGCGACCGCAGTGCCACCCGTGCCCATGCCGAAGAGGCCGAGGGCGGCGCCCCGCTGGGCGGGAGAATGCCAGGCGTTGACGAACGGCACACCGACGGCGAAGGAGGTCCCCCCGATGCCGAGGAAGAAGCCGCCGAGCAGCAGCGCCGTGAGGTTGTCCCCGAAGAAGCCCAGGAAGAGCACCGGGATGATGGTCAGGGCCGCGACCACGGGGAACATCACCCTGGCACCGAGCCGGTCGGTGAGAGCACCGACGGGGATGCGGCCGAGCGATCCGACGAGCACCGGGGTGGCGACGACGAGTGACTGCTGCAGGGAGCTCAGCCCGAGCTCCTCGCGCAGCGTGACGGCCAACGGCGAGAGCAGCGCCCACGCCCAGAAGCAGATGGCGAAGCCCACTGTCGCCATCACGAGCATCGTGCGAGCCGTACCCCGGTCCGACCCCTTGGGCGTCGGTGGGCTGACATGTCCTTCGGACAGGGGCACTTCGGTCGACTCGTCCATGGTCCGGCCTTCCTGCGAAGAGGGCTACTGGTGCATTGCCTGTCGGTGTGCAGTGACGATAGGACCAGCATGCCGCAACCCGACATCCTTTTTTTAGTCTATATTGGTCGAGACGTCAATTCGGGCGCCCCAGGACCAGGAGGACTCATGACCGACTCGACCCGCACCCAGCTCCCCGTCGTCGAGAAGGGCGGGTGTGGCTGCGGCTGCTCCGGTGACGAGGGCATCCCGGCGCTCGACGCCCGCGAGATTCCCCACGCGATCCGGCACGCCACCATCTTCGGCGCGCTCTCCGGACTGCGTCCCGGCCAGCAGCTCGACCTCATCGCCCCGCACGACCCGCTGCCCCTGCTCGGGCAGATCGCCGAGCGCGAGGGCGACGCGGTCACGCACGACTACCTGGAGCGCGGACCCGACGCCTGGACGCTGCGCTTCTCCCGCCACGCCTGATGTGCACGTACTGCGGTTGCGAGTCGATCGAGGTGGTCGGCCGCTTCATGACCGAGCACACCGAGATCATCAACGCCGCGGGCGAGCTGCGCCGGGCCTGCCGGACCGGTGACCAGGCCGTGGTCGAGACGACCGCCGACGCCCTGGCCGACCTCCTCTCCCCGCACACCCGGGCGGAGGAGGTCGGGCTCTTCGCCGTCATGCGCCGCGGCGAGCAGTTCACCGACCACATCGACGACCTGTGCCGCGAGCACACCACGCTCGACGCGCAGCTGGCGGAGATCCGGGCCGGGGGCCACGCCTCCTTCCCCGTCTTCGAGGACCTGCTGCGTCATCACATCGACCGGGAGGACAACGGCCTGTTCCCGGCCGCCGCGATCGCGCTGGACGGCCCGGACTGGGTCGAGGTCGACGACAACACACCCCTCGGTCGTTGACGGCCACCGGCCCTCCCGTATGCCGACCCCCCGACCACTGGCACCCCTGCTCCTGCTGCCCGGCGGGCTCGCGCTGCTGACCGGGATGGATGCCGGGCTGACCCTGGCGGGCGTGCCGGCCCCGGTGGGCAGCGCACGCCTGGCGGAGCTGCACGGGCCGCTCATGGTCCTCGGCTTCCTCGGCACCGTCATCGCGCTGGAGCGGGCCACGGCTCTGCGGGCGGCCTGGGGCTTCCTCGCCCCGGGGTTGTGCGCCGCCGGGGCCCTGGCGCTCGTGGTGCTGCCCGCGCCCCTGGCGGGCCGACTGCTGCTGGCCCAGGGGCTGCTCACCCTGGCGCTGGTGTATGCCGCGCTCTGGCGTCGCAACCGGGACGTCACCATCGCCGTGGAGGGGCTGGGCGCGGTGCTCGCGCTGGCCGCCGCGCTGCTTCTGACCCGGGTGGAGGTGGCCGCCGTCCTGCCCCTGCTGGTCGGCTTCGTCGTGCTGACGATCGCGGCCGAGCGCGTCGAGCTGGCGCGGTTGGCGATGCCGTCCGGGGCCGGTGACCGTGTCGCCGTCCTGGCCGGCGTGGTGGCGCTCGCGGCAGCGACGGTCGTGGCGGTGGCGGGATCCCCGGTCGTGGGGAGCATCGCCTGGCGGGCCCTGGGCCTCGGCCTGCTCCTGCTGACCCTCTGGCTGGTGCGGCACGACGTCGCCCGCCGGATGATCAACGCGACCGGCCTGCCGCGCTTCGCCGCGACGGCACTGCTGGCGGGCTACGTCTGGCTGGCCCTGGCCGGGCTGCTGCTCCTGCTCCTCGGGCGACCCGGGGGGCAGGTCTACGACGTCGTCGTGCACGCGACCTTCCTCGGCTTCGCGATGTCGATGATCCTGGCGCACGCGCCGGTCATCCTGCCCGCGGTGCTGCGGGTGCGGTTGCCCTACCACCGTGCCATGTGGGTCCCTCTCATCCTCCTGCACCTCACGCTGGCCGGCCGGGTGCTCTCCCTGGCGCTGGTGGGGATCGGCCTGCGGACCCTGCCGGTCTGGCAGCTCGCGCTGCTCGGCAACGTGGCGGCCCTGATCCTCTTCCTGCTCATCTCGGTGGTGATCGGCACCCGGGCGACCCGGGCCGTCTACCGCCCGGCTCCCCACGAGGCGATGCACCATGCCTGAGCTGTCCACCGCCCCCGGCCCCCGACCGGACGCCGGTCCCGCCGCCCGCCCGGGGGCCGGCGCCCGGGGCACGTGGGGTCTGCGCGACCGCCCGGGGGTGCTGTGGCTGGCGCTCGCGGGGTTGATGACCTTCGTCCACCCGTTCGTGCCGGAGTCCCGCTGGCTGATGGTGCACCTGGTCCTGCTGGGGGCGCTGACCCACTCGATCATGGTGTGGAGCACGCACTTCACCCAGGCCCTGCTCAAGACCCGCCCCGGCCTGGACGACCGCCGGACGCAGTCGAAGCGGCTCTGGCTGCTGCTCGGCGGCACCACCCTCACGCTGATCGGCGTGCCCACCGCCACCTGGCCGGTCATCCTGCTCGGGGCCAGCCTGGTCAGCGTCGCGGTGCTGTGGCACGGCGTCCAGCTGGTGCGTCGGCTCCGGGCCGCCCTGCCGGGACGGTTCCGGGTCACCGTGCGCTACTACGTCGTGGCGACCCTGTGCCTCCCGGTCGGCGCGGCCCTCGGCGCCACCCTGGCGCTGGGGCTCAGCGACGCCTGGCACGGCCGCCTCCTGCTGGCCCACGCGATGGTCAACATCCTGGGCTGGGTGGGGCTGACAGTCACCGGCACCCTGCTCACCCTGTGGCCGACGATGCTGCGCACCCGCATCGGCCCCGCCGCCGAAGGGCGGGCCCGGCAGGCCCTGCCGGTCTTCACCCTCGCCCTGCTCACCGTGGTCGGCGGGGCGCTGATGGACCTGCGCTGGCTCACCGTGGGCGCCCTGGGTGCCTACGCCCTGGCCCTGCTCTGGTGGGCCTCGGCCGTCCTGCCCCCGGTGCTCGCCGCGCCGCCGCGCGAATTCGCCCCCGCCTCGGTCGGGCTGGCCCTGCTCTGGTGGCTCGTCGGGCTGACCCTGGTGCTCTGGCGCCTGGGGTCCGCACCGGACTGGGCCGCGTTCGCGGACGGTTTCGGGCCCACCGTGGCGGTCCTCGTCGTCGGCTTCGCCGCCCAGCTGCTCTCCGGTGCGCTGTCCTACCTCCTGCCCTCCGTCCAGGGCGGGGGCAAGACGGTGGTCCGCGCCGGGCAGCGTTGGTTCGACCGGTGGGGCACCGCCCGCCTCACCGTGGTCAACGTCGGCCTGCTGCTGTGCCTGCTGCCCGTGCCGAGCATCGTCCGGGTCGTGCTCTCGGTCCTCGTTGTGCTGGCCCTGGCGGCCTTCGTGCCGCTCATGCTGGCCGGGATCCGCGCGGCCGTCCGCGCCAAGTGGGAGGTCGAGGCGTCCCGAGCCGCCGCGCAGCCGCCGGCCGGCGCCACCCCCACCCCCGGCACCCCACCTGGGGCACCCGACCGGATGCCGTCGGTGTGGTCCGGCGGGCAGCTCGTCGCCGCCCTCTCGGCCCTGGTGCTGGCCGTCAGCCTCGGGGTCGCCGCCGACCCGGCGGCCGCCGGGCTGACCGGCACCGTCCGCCCGGGGGTCGGCGCGTCCGGTGGCGCCGCCGTCGAGCCCACCGGCGAGACCACGACCGTCCGGGTCGAGGCGCTCGACATGCGCTTCGAACCCTCGACGATCACGGTCCCCGCCGGCAACGCGCTGGTCGTCGAGCTCGTCAACGCCGATCCGACCACCGTGCACGACCTGCAGCTCCTCGGGGCGAAGACGGCGCGCCTGGCACCCGGGGAGACCGCGACCCTGGAGGTGGGGGTCGTCGAGAGCTCCACCCAGGGCTGGTGCACGATCGTCGGCCACCGCCAGGTGGGGATGGTGCTCGACGTCGTCGTCGTGGGCGGCGCCTCGGACGGTGACGGCACCCACGCCGATGGCCAGCACGACGGCACCGCATCCCCTGGCACTCCATACCCCGACAGCGCGACGCCGTTCCTGGACCCGGACGCCCGGGTGACCGACCCGGTGGACCCGGTGCTCGACCCGCTCGGCGAGGAGCGGGTGCACCGCCTGACCCTCACCGCCGAGGAGGTGGAGCTCGAGGTGGCCCCGGGCGTGACGCAGACGCGGTGGACCTTCAACGGGCGGGCGCCCGGGCCGACGCTGCACGGCCGGGTCGGGGACGTCTTCGAGATCACGCTCGAGAACGACGGCACGATGGGCCACTCCATCGACTTCCACGCCGGTGCCCTCGCCCCAGACCGGCCGATGCGGACGATCGCTCCTGGGGAGTCGCTGGTCTACCGCTTCACGGCGGAGCGGGCAGGCATCTGGATGTACCACTGCTCCACGATGCCGATGAGCAGCCACATCGCCGCTGGGATGGCCGGTGCCGTCATCATCGAGCCGCGCGAGGGTCTGCCGGAGGTCGACCGGGAGTACGTCGTCGTGCAGTCCGAGGTCTACCTCGCGCCCGGTACCGGCCAGGGCGGGGAGGCGCCCGCCGAGGTGGACGCCGACGCGATCCTCGCCGAGCGTCCGGCCTTCGTCACCTTCAACGGGATCGCGGGGCAGTACGGCGAGGCCGGGGAGATGTTCGAGGCGCGGGTCGGTGAGCGGGTGCGCTTCTGGGTGCTCGACGCCGGCCCGAACCGGGCGACGTCCTTCCACGTGGTGGGCGGGCAGTTCGACACGATGTATGCCGAGGGCACCTACCTGCTCGGCCCGCAGGCCGAGGGCACCGGCGCCCAGGCACTGGGCCTGCAGGCGGCCCAGGGCGGCTTCGTGGAGCTGAGCTTCCCGGAGGCGGGCCACTACCCGGTGGTCTCACACCTCATGGTCGACGCGGAACGAGGCGCGAGGGGGGTCGTCGAGGTCAGCGACTGACGGACCACCGGCTGGGCAAGGCCGAGGGGCCGCGCCGGGGCTCGACCCGGCGGACCCGAGGTCAGCGGCGTGGGGGGTCGGGGATGCGGCCGGCGGCGTCGCGCCGGATCACGCCCTCGCCGACGAGACGGGTGAGCCAGGGGTGGTCGGGCTCGGCGCCCCAGCGCTCGCGCCAGACCGCGGCGTGGCTGCGGGCATACCGCGACTCCTGGTCCTCGGTGAGCGCATCGACCGGCTGGCGGTAGGCCTCGGCCCCACCCACCCAGACCAGGGAACCTCCCGCACCCGAGACGGCCCGGACGAAGTCGGCGGCCTCCAGGCCGGGCCCGGCGTAGTCGGCGCAGAAGCCGCCGACCTGCTGGAAGTCGCTCGCGCTGAGCGCGAAGCTGGCGGGGGTGAACAGGTGCAGGCGCTGCTCCACCTGCAGCTCGCCGGGAGCGAGGGCCGGGGCGCCCGGCGCGCGGAGGCTGAGGTCGTGCAGCTGGCGCAGCGGGTAACCGAGGGCCGGGTTGGCCACCGGGGGCAGGCGGAGCACCGGCGCGCTCCACAGCACCGGGCCGGCCGGGACTGCGTCCTCGGTGTCCTTGGTGACGGCCTTGGCATACCGCTCCAGCGTGCGCGACCCGGGGATGACCGACGCGTCGAGGAAGATCAGCACCTCGGCCCCGACCTCGATCGCCAGCTCCGCGGCGAGGTTGCGGGCGGCGGCGTAGGGCAGCGCCCGACGGTCGGTGTGGATGGGCTTGACGATGGTCTTCCAGCGGTCCGTGCCGAGCGGCAGCCGACCGCGGGTGAGGTCACGGTCGCCCATGGAGATCACGACGTGCAGCGAGGGAGGCAGGGAACCCACGGAGAGACCGTCGACCTGCGCCAGCAGATGGTCGTGATGCCCACGTGTCATGGTCAGGACAGCAACAGTCACGGGCACGCGCCGAAATATAGGCAGCGCGAGCACGGGGTCGCTACCCCCGAAAGGGTGGAACGCGACGGGGCGGGTGCGGCACTTCACCGCGCCACGCCGCCTGCCGCGGCGTAACGTGCTGGGCATGTCCGATGGAACTCCGCTCCGGGTCGCCCTCGTCAACGACTTCGAGGTCGTGGTGCGGGGGCTGCACGCGATGCTGGAGCCCTTCGGCGAGCGGATCAGCGTCGTCGAGCTCGGGGCCCAGGTCGATGTCGAGAGCTCGGTCGACCTCACGCTCTACGACACCTTCTCCGAGCCCCAGGTCGACGGCGAGGAGTTCGACGACGTCCTGGAGAGCGAGGACCCGGGGGCGATCGTGGTCTACACGTGGAACGTCGACCCGGCCCTGGTCGAGATCGCCCTGGCCAAGGGCTGCCGCGGCTACATCGGCAAGACGGTCAGCGGCGCCGAGCTCGTCACCGCCCTGGAGCGGGTGGCGGCCGGTGAGGTCGTCGTCGAGCCGGCCTCCAGTCGCCTGCCCACCCCCGAGCCGCACTCGCCCGGCGACTGGCCGGGGCGCGCCGAGGGACTGTCGGCCCGGGAGGCCGAGATCATCACCCTCATCACGCAGGGGCTGACCAACAACGACATCGCGCTGCGGACCTACCTGTCGATCAACTCGGTCAAGACCTACATCCGCACGGCCTACCGCAAGATGGGCGTGACCCGCCGGTCCCAGGCGGTGCGTTGGGGACTCGAGCACCGGATGACCCCCGACACCATGCGGGACGACGTCGAGGGCGAGGAGGCCATCTCGCCTCAGGCCGGGGCGTAGACGACGAGCGAGTACGGCCCGATGTCGAGCGTGCCGACGCCGTCCTGCGCGTCGACGTCGGGCGTCTGGTGGTCGCCGAAGAGCTGGCTGTAGGTCCGCGCGTCGCTGTTGAAGCGCACCCGCCACAGCCCGCCGGGCAGCTCCACCGGCCGCTGCACGGCGTGCGCCGAGAGGTTGATCGCGACCAGGGTGTGGTGCCCGTCGCCGGTCGAGCGGACGTAGGCGAGCAGGTTGGCGTCCTCGTCCGCGGCGACGATCGTCGTGTGCGGGCCCGACAGGCCGGCCGTGTCGCCGTCGCGGTTGAGCCGCATCCGGACGAGATCTCGGAACATCTGGGTGATGTCGCGGAAGGCCCAGGCCCGCTCCCAGTCCAGCGGCACGTTGTCGCGGAACCACTCGTCCTCGAGGAACTCCTGGCCCTGGAAGAGCATCGGGAGGCCGGGCGCGGTGAGCACCAGCGCGGCACCGAGGGTCGCGCGCTTCTGCGCGTTCCACCCGCTCGGGTTGTCACCGGCGACCTCGGAGGTGATCCGCGCCTTGCCGTTGGACACCTCGTCGTGGGACTCGGTGTAGATGACCCGGTCGAAGGAGTGCTGATAGGTATGCGTCACCGCCGCCGCCACCGCGGCGATGGACCGGTGCGCGTCGTCGAGGGTGATGAGCGCCTCGCGGACCGGGTGGACGAACTTGTTGTCCCACTGAGCGTGCATCGCGGCACCACCGGACTCGGTGGAGGTGACGGCGGCGACACCGTGCAGGTCCTCGGCGATGACGAGGTGACGGGGGAACTCGGTGCGGACCATCTCCCCGATCCGGCGCATCATGTCCCAGCCCTGGGGGATCTCGTCGCCGTGGGTGCCGTCGACCCGGCGCATGTAGGGCGTCATGTCGAGCCGGAGGCCGTCGGCGTGATAGTCCCGCAGCCACATCCGTGCGTTGTCGAGGATGAAGTCGCGCACCTCGTGACGGCCGTAGTCCGGGCGGGTGTCGCCCCACGGGGTGGCGCTGCGGTGGTCGTTGTAGAAGTAGATGCCGCCCTTGCCGTTCTCCGACCAGCCGTCGAACTGCCAGGTGGGCAGGTCGCTCGGGCCGAAGTGGTTGTAGACGACGTCGACGTAGACCGCGAGGCCGCGCTTGTGCGCCTCACGGACGAAGGTCTTGAGCGCGTCCGGGCCGCCGTAGCTGGACTCCACGGCGAAGATGTGGGCCGGGTTGTAGCCCCAGGAGTAGTCGCCGGCGAACTCCATGAGCGGCATGAGCTCGATGGCGTTGACGCCGAGCTCGACGAGGTAGTCCAGCTTGCCCATGAGGTCACCGAGGTCAGCCGGGCGACCGTTCTCGGTGGCGACGAAGGAGCCGATGTGCGTCTCGTAGATCACCGTCTCGTGCTGGCGCGGAGGGGTGAAGTCGTCGCCCTCCCAGTCGAAGGCGGAGTGGTCGTAGAGCAGGCCGTTGCCGACCGAGTTGGTGACCGCCAGGGCCCGCGGGTCGATCCGGTGGAAGGACTGGTCCCCGTTGCTCACGAGGAGCTGGTACTCCTGCCACGTCTGCGCGCCGGGCACCTCGGCATACCAGTGGCCGTTGCCCTCGGACTCCATGCCGTGAGCCGAGGGGTCCCACTCGTTGAAGTCTCCGATGACGCTCACCGAGGACGCGTTCGGCGCCCACACGCGGAAGGCGTACCCGCCCTCGATCGGGATGGCTCCCATGCCGGCGACGCTCAACGAAATCTCCTTGCTGCTCACGGACACGACGAGAGGCGCCTGCCGTGTGGCTGCGCCCCCGACCGTCGATGGTAGCCCGCCGATCCGCTAATTGCCTGGCGCGGCGGCCGGGCGTGACCGAGGATCGGGGTATGCCCCTCCGCGTCGCGACCGTGCCCGTGCCAGATGACCCGGCTCGCCCGCACCCGTGGTTGGCGGCCACGGTCGAGGTCGAGCGGGCCCACCACGAGCAGCTCGTCGGTCACGACGACCTCGTCGACCCGGTGGAGTCGATCGCTACGTCCTACACCTGGCAGGACACCAGTCGGCGGGTGCGTCTCGTGGCGCTCGCGGGCGGCTCCGATCGGGGCGCAGCCGACCCGGACGGTGAGGTCGTCGGTGCGGCACACGTGTGGATGCCGTTGCGGGACAACCGGACCCTCGGCTACTTCTTCCCCAACCACCTGCCCGGCCAGGACGAGTCGGCGGTCTACGACGCGCTCTGGCAGGAGGCTGCGCGGGTCTTCGACGAGCACGAGCGGCGGGTGATCCACTGCTGGGCGACGCATCCGCCCCAGGGTGCGGGCGCCCGACGGCTCGCAGCGCGCAGCGGCGCCGGGGCGGTCGAGGAGGACGAGCGCGCCCGGTGGCTCGCCCACGCGGGCTTCGTCCTGGAGCAGGTCGAGCGCTACAGCGTCCTGTCACTCGATGCCGCCGCCCTCGCCGCCGCTCGGCTGATCGCCGACGAGGGCCCCGGCGCCTCCAACCCCTCTGCGGAGGCCGGTCCGAGCGCGAGCCCGCGCCACCGCCTGCGCAGCTGGATCGGCGTCACGCCACTCGACCTGCGCGAGGGGATGGCGGCTCTGCGCTCCCGGATGAGCGTGGACGCGCCCGGCGCGGACCTGGACTACGAGGAGGAGGCCTGGGACGTCGACCAGATCGTCCGGCGCGACGAGCGGATGGACGCCGCCGGCCGTGACGTGGTGACGACGGTCGCGCTGCACGAGGGCCGACCCGTCGCCTACACCGAGATCTCGGTGCCGCGGGGGCGCCCGGTCGCCGGCTTCCAGGACGACACCCTCGTGCACGGCGACCACCGCGGGCACCGGCTCGGAGCACGGGTCAAGGCCGCCAACCTCCTCGCCCTGCATGCGCACCAGCCCGCCACCCAGCGCCTGCACACGTGGAACGCGGAGGAGAACACCCACATGCTCGCCATCAATGCCGAGCTCGGCTTCCGCACCGCCGGGGTCCAGGGCGGCTGGCAGCTGCGCCGCTGAGCCCTCGCCTCAGCCCTGCGACGCGGGCTCCAGCAGGAGGAAGGTGCCTCCCTGAGGGTCGGCGACCGTCGCGATCCGGCCCACACCGGCCATGTCGTCCGGCCCGTGGACCACCTGGCCACCGAGGTCGGTGACCCGGCCCAGCATCGCCTCGAGGTCGTCCACCATGAAGTAGACGTTCCAGTAGCTCGACACCTGCTCCGGGACCTCCGGCGGCATCGTCATGAGGCCGCCGAGCCCGCCCTCGTCGCCACCCCTGATGACGCGATAGCTGCCGTAGGGCATCTCCATGTCGTCGTAGTCCCAGCCGAAGACGGTGGAGTAGAACGCCGAGACCGTGTCGAGGTCGCGCGTCAGCAGCTCGTTCCAGCCCAGGTGTTGGTCTCGTTGCACACGTCTGCTCCCTGGTGGCTCCCCGCCTGCCACAGGCTGATCGCGGCGCCGCCGGGATCGCCGACGATGGCCATCCGGCCGGCGTCCATGACGTCCATGGTCGGCATGAGCACGCTCCCACCGGCCTGCTCGACCGTGGCGACGGTGGCGTCGAGGTCCTCGGTGGCGACATAGGTGCTCCAGACGGGAGGCATACCGGCCTCGGCCATCTCCGGCGGCTGACCGCTCATCCCCGCCACGACCTGACCCTCGCGCAGGAAGTTGGTGTAGATCCGGGTGCCGTCCTCGCCGTGGCTGTCCTGCGCCGTCCAGTCGAAGAGCGAGGTGTAGAACCCCGTCGCGGCGTCGACGTCCGCGGTCATGAGGTCGATCCAGCAGGGGGTGCCTGCGGCGTAGCTGTCACGGGTGGACATGGGGGCTCCTTCGCCTCGTCTGCTCCGGCGGAGCTGGACACCACCGAACCTAGGGCCGCCCACCGACACACGTCCACCGGTCCGCGGCTACCGTGACCTGGTGACCTCCCCCGCACCCGAGTCCGCAGCGCAGACCGGGGCGACGGCATACCCCCGCCGCGCGACGTTGCTGGTCACGAGCACCCTCGCCGCGCTGGCGATGATCGGGCCGTTCACGATCGACACGATCTTCCCCGGCTTCGAGGCCATCGGCCGCGACTTCGACGCCGACACCGCGGCGCTGCAGCAGATCACCAGCATCTACCTGCTCAGCTTCGCCGTGATGAGCATCTTCCACGGTCCGTTGTCCGATGCGCTCGGCCGCAAGCCGGTGATGATCGGCGGGCTCATCGGGTATGTCGTCGCCTCCGTCGCCTGCGCCCTCGCTCCGACCCTGGGCTTCCTGCTCGCCGCCCGCGTGGCGCAGGGGCTGTTCGCCGGGGCTGCGACGATCGTCAGCCGGGCAGTGATCCGCGATCTGTTCTCCGGCGCCGAGGCCCAGCGGCTCATGGCCCGGGTGATGATGATCTTCGCCATCGCGCCGGCGATCGCGCCGGTCATCGGCGGGGAGATCTTGCGGTTCGGGCCGTGGCACTGGATCTTCTGGTTCGTCGCGGCCTACGGCATCGGCGCCGCCGTGCTCACCGCCGTGGTGCTGCCCGAGACGCAGCCCCAGGAGCGCCGCACGCCGTTGCGGGTCGGGGCGGTGGTGGGGTCGCTGTGGCAGGTGGCGCGCTCCGGGCGGTTCGAGCGGCTGGCGTTCTCCTCGGCCTTCGTCTTCGCCGCCTACTTCCTGTATGTCGTCTCCGCCCCGATCGTCGTCGTCGACCTGCTGGGCAAGGGCGAGCAGGACTTCTGGATGCTCTTCGTGCCGATGATCGGCGGCATGGTGACCGGCTCGCTGCTGACC
Source organism: Serinicoccus profundi (assembly GCF_008001015.1). NCBI lineage: Bacteria > Bacillati > Actinomycetota > Actinomycetes > Micrococcales > Ornithinimicrobiaceae > Serinicoccus > Serinicoccus profundi. The sequence goes on from NZ_CP042862.1 coordinate 3,211,918, forward strand.
AACCGGTTCGCCGGTCGGGTCGACAGCAACCGGATGGTCGACCTCACCATGGCCGGCCTGCTGGCCGCGGCGGCGCTCAACGTGCTGCTCTGCGCGGTGGCCCCGACGCTGCCGTGGGCGGTGCTGGGTCCGGCCGCGATGGGGATCGCGATCGGGGTGGCCTTCCCCGTGCAGCAGCTCGCGATGCTCGACCTCTTCCCCGAGGCGCGGGGGGCCGCCGCGTCGATGGCGTCCTTCGCGGCGCTGGTCTTCAACGCGCTGCTGGCGGGGGTCATCTCGCCCCTGGTCACCGGCAGCCTGCTCACCGCCGCCCTGACGAGCGCACTCTTCGCCGCCCTCGGCGCCGGCCTGTGGCTGTGGCACCGGCGCGCCCTGAAACTCGACTGACAGCCGCGACGTCATCTGACAGCCCCCTCGAGCAGGCTGCCAGATGACCTGGCGGCTGTGAGTGAGGGGCGTCCCGTAACGGCTTGCGCGGCAGCAGCCCCCGTCAGGCCAGCCGCTGGGGCGGACGCAACGGGCGGGTGGACCAGGCCATGAGCACCCCGCCGACGACGCTCGGTGCCACGATGACGAGGGCCATGCTCAGCAGCGTGGTGCCGAGGCCCTCCGTGCCGGACCAGGACCCGAGCAGCCCGGTGGTCACGCCCAGCGCGAGGCAACCGGCCGCCGTCGCGAAGGCCGCGCACAGCCAACCCCGGCTCCGCTGCCCGGCGGTCCACGGCATGACCGTGGCGCAGGCCAGCCCGGCCGCCAGGCCGGGCAGCAGCCCGACCAGCCCGCCGAAGAACATCCCGGTGGCCAGCAGCCCGAGCGTGGCACCGGCCCAGAGCGTCTCGTCACCCCCAGCGGCCACCGACGCGTCCCTGGCGACAGCCAGCAGGGCGAAGGCCGCCCCCATCAGCGCCCCGACGAGCGCGCCCCACCCGAGCCCGGCGAGGACATACATCCCGTCGAACCGTGGGGAGACCGGCTCCGTCATGACGCGGGGCGGCCCCTGCTCGCTGGCGTCAGACCGTCCCCTGACCGCACGGGCCGAGACCTCGCCGTGCCGGCCCTCAGCCACCGGAGGGCTCCGCGACCTCGGAGCGGTCGATCTCGCCCTGGCGGTAGAGCTCGACGCCGGCCCGCAGGAGGTCGTCCATCTCCTCCCCCGCCGCGACGCGGGCGAGGATCGAGGAGCGCATCCGCGGGTCCCAGAACTTGCGGAGGTGGGTGGCGATCTCCTCGGCCGCCCGCTCCGGCGGGTGGTGCGCCATCGCCCGCGCGATGTCCTCCCCCATCCGCACCTCGGCGGGCAGCCGCTGACGCCGCTGCGCGTCCGCCTCCTCGCCGACGGGCGGGCCCTGATCCGGTGTCGGGTCCGCGTCTGTGGGGGCGTCGAGGTCCGGCTCGTCACTCCGCGGCGCACCCTCGGGCGGCAACCCGCCCGACGGCTCGGCCGGGTACTGGCTCATCGGCCCACCCCGACGACCTGGACGGCCGGGTCCACCGGGTCGTGGCCGTCGCCGACCTCCTCTTCCACCTCCCGGTCGCGCCCGGCGTTGGCCACGCCCACCTGGACCGCGGTCACCTTGTACTCCGGGCAGTTCGTGGCCCAGTCGGAGTTCTCGGTCGTCACGACGTTGGCCCCGCTGACCGGGTGGTGGAAGGTCGTGTAGACCACGCCCGGCTGCATCCGAGTCGACACGAGCGCGGTGAGCGTCGTGGCCCCGACCCGGCTGGACACCTCGACCCGGTCACCGCTGCGGATGCCCCGCATCTCGGCGTCCGCGGGGTGCAGCTCGAGGACGTCCTCGGGGTGCCAGGAGGAGTTGGCGGTGCGCCGGGTCTGGGCCCCGACGTTGTACTGCGTGAGGATCCGCCCGGTCGTGAGGATGAGGGGGAAGCGCCGGTTGGTCGTCTCAGTCGTGGGGACGAAGACGGTCGGGATGAGCTTGCCCTTGCCGCGCACGAACTCCTCCACGTGCATCGTCGGCGTCCCGTGGGGCGCCTTGTCGTTGACCGGCCACTGCATCGAGCCCTCGGCGTCCAGCCGCGCGAAGCTCACCCCCGCGAAGGTGGGCGTCGTCGCGGCGATCTCGTCCATGATCGCCGAGGCGGAGGCATACTCCATCGGATAGCCCATGGCGGTGGCGATGTCGCAGACGACCTGCCACTCGTCCTTGCCGACCCGGCTCGGCATCACCGGCCGCACCCGCCCCAGGCGGCGCTCGGCGTTGGTGAAGGTGCCGTCCTTCTCCAGGAAACTGCTGCCGGGCAGGAAGACGTGGGCGTAGCGCGCGGTCTCGTTGAGGAAGAGGTCCTGCACCACGACCATCTCCATCGAGGTGAGGGCGGCGCGCACGTGCTGCAGGTTGGGGTCGGACTGCGCGATGTCCTCGCCGTGGACGAAGAGCCCCTTGAAGCTGCCGCCGATCGCCGCGTCGAACATGTTGGGGATCCGCAGCCCCGGCTCCGGGTCGAGGGTGACGCCCCAGAGGTCCTCGTAGATCGCGCGGACCTCGGGCAGCGAGATGTGACGGTAGCCGGGCAGCTCGTGCGGGAAGGACCCCATGTCGCAGGAGCCCTGCACGTTGTTCTGTCCCCGCAGCGGGTTGACGCCGACGCCCGGTCGCCCGATGTTGCCGGTGACCATGGCGAGGTTGGCCATCCCCATGACCATCGTCGAGCCCTGGCTGTGCTCGGTGACCCCCAGCCCGTAGTAGATCGAGCCGTTGGGGGCCGCGGCGTAGAGTCGGGCGGCCTCGCGCACCTGCTCGGGGTCCAGGCCGGTCGACGCTGCGGTCGCCTCCGGGGAGTTCTCAGGGGCTCGGATGAAGTCGAGGTAGGACTCGACGTCCTCGCACCGCTCCTCCAGGAAGCCCTTGTCGTGCAGCCCCTCCGTGACGATGGTGTGCGCCATCGCGTTGACGAAGGCGACGTTGGAGCCGGGCAGCAACGGCAGGTGGTATGCCGCTTCCACGTGCGGGGAGCGCACGAGCCCGATCTGGCGCGGGTCGGCCACGATGATCTGGGCGCCCTCGCGCAGACGCTGCTTCATCCGGGAGGCGAAGACCGGGTGCGCGTCGGTGGGGTTGGCACCGATGAGCAGGACGACGTCGGTGTCCTCGACGCTGGCGAAGTCCTGGGTGCCGGCGGAGGTGCCGAACGTCTGGTTGAGGCCGTAGCCCGTGGGGCTGTGGCAGACCCGGGCGCAGGTGTCGACGTTGTTGTTGCCGAAGGCGGCCCGCACCATCTTCTGGACGACGTAGACCTCCTCGTTGGTGCAGCGGCTGGAGCTGATGCCGCCGATCGAACCGACGCCGTGCCGGTCCTGGATCGCCCGGAACCCCTCCGCGACCCGGCCGATGGCCTCCTCCCAGGAGACCGTGCGCCACTCCTCCTCGAGGGAGTCGCGGACCATCGGCGACATCTGGCGGTCCTCGTGGTCGGTGTAGCCGTAGGCGAAACGGCCCTTGACGCAGCTGTGGCCCTCATTGGCCTTGCCCGCCTTGAGCGGCATCATCCGGACGACCTCGGTGCGCATCTGCCCTGTCTGCTCGTCGCGGCGGTCGGTCACCTCGGCCCGGAAGGAGCACCCGACCCCGCAGTAGGCGCACGTCGTCTCGACGGTGCGCTTCGGCATACCGAGGCTGACCACGGACTTCTCGGTGAGCGCGTCCGTGGGGCAGGCCTGCACGCAGGCGCCGCAGGAGACGCACTCGGAGCCGAAGAAGTCGGCAGGACCGGGGGCGATGCGGGAGGCGAGGCCGCGCCCTTCCACGGTGAGCGCGAAGGTGCCCTGGATGTCGGAGCAGGCCCGCACGCAGCGGGAGCAGGCGATGCAGGCGTCCGGGCTGTAGTCGAAGTAGGGGTTGGAGGTGTCGAGGGCGCCGCGGTCGGCGGGCTCACGCAGGCCGTAGCGCACCTCGGCGACCCCGGTCTGCCGGGCGAGCGCAGCGATCTGGCAGGTGCCACGGGCGCAGCCGGGGCAGTCCGCGGGGTGGTCGGAGAGGTAGAGCTCCATGACACCCTGCCGGACGCGGCGGACCTGCTCGGTCTGGGTGCGGACGACCGCGCCGTCGGCGCAGGGGGTGGTGCACGAGGCGGGGGCGCCCTTGCCGCCCTCGACCTCGACGAGGCAGAGGCGGCAGGAGCCGAAGGCCTTGAGCGAGTCGGTCGCGCACAGGCTCGGGATCTCGACCCCCGCCTCGCGCGCCGCACGCATCACCGACGTGCCCTCGGGCACGGTGACCTCGCGGTCGTCGATGGTGAGCGTGACGGTGGCCTCGCTGGTCACCCGCGGGGTGCCGAAGTCGGCCTCGGGCAGGTATGCCGCGCCCGTCGCCTCGGCGGTGGCGCTGCCAGCCCGGCCCTCTGCACCGGGCCCTGCTGTCACCTCGCCGTCGCGGCTCACCTGGCCGAGCTGGCTGGCGACCTGCTCTGCGGTGGGGATGGTGGCGGTCATCGCGGGCTCCCTTCGAAGTCCTCCGGGAAATGGGTGAGCGCACTGCGGACCGGGACGGGCGTGAGCCCGCCCATGGCGCACAGCGATCCGGTGGTCATGGTGGCGCAGAGGTCCTCGAGGAGGACGAAGAGCTGGTCGCGACCCGGAGCGCCGGCCGGGGTGGCCGTGATGGCGTCGATGGTCTCGACGCCGCGGGTCGAGCCGATGCGGCAGGGCGTGCACTTGCCGCAGGACTCGACCGAGCAGAACTCCATGGCGAAGCGGGCCATGCGGGCCATGTCGACGCCCTCGTCGAAGACGACCACGCCGCCGTGCCCGAGCATGCCGCCTGCCTCGGCGAGCTCCTCGTAGCCCATCGGCACCTCGAGCCGGTCGGCAGGGAGGTAGGCACCCAGCGGGCCGCCGACCTGGACGGCCCGCACCGGTCGGCCGCTGCGGGTGCCGCCCCCGATGTCCTCGACGAGCTCGCGCAGGCTGATGCCGAGGGGCGCCTCGTAGACGCCGCCGCGGGCGATGTTGCCGGCGAGCTGGAAGATCTGGGTGCCGCGGGACCTGCCGACGCCGCGAGCGGCATACGCCTCGCCGCCCTCGGCGAGGATCATCGGGATCGCGGCGAAGGACAGCAGGTTGTTGACGACCGTGGGGCTGCGCCACAAGCCCTGGAGGGCGGGGATGGGCGGCTTGGCGCGGACCTCCCCGCGGCGGCCCTCGAGGGACTCCAGCATGGAGGTCTCCTCGCCGCAGATGTAGGCGCCGGCGCCGACCCGGACCTGCAGCCGGAAGGCCCGGCCGCTGCCCGCGACATCGTCACCGAGGTAGCCGTGCTCGGTCGCGACGGCGATGGCGTCGCGCAGCCGCTCGATGGCGTCGGGATACTCGCTGCGGCAGTAGATGAAGCCCTCGGTCGCGCCGACGGTGACGGCAGCGATCGTCATGCCCTCCAGGAGGGTGAACGGGTCGGCCTCGGCGAGGATCCGGTCGGCGAAGGTGCCGGAGTCGCCCTCGTCGAGGTTGCACGCCACGAACTTCAGGTCGGACTCTGCCTGGAGCACCGTGCGCCACTTGACCCCGGTCGGGAAGCCCGCGCCGCCACGACCGCGCAGCCCGGAGGTGACGACCTCCTCGACGACGTCCTCCGGGTCGAGCTCGAGGGCGCGGCGCAGGCCCGCCCATCCGCCCTGGGCCTCGTAGGCGGTGATGTCGGTGGGTTCGGCGAGTCCGATGCGGGCCAGGCTGACGCGGTCCTGCGCGGTGAGCCAGGGGTCGTCGTCGACGATCCCGACATACTCCACCGAGCGCCGCGCGTGGTCGTCCTCAGCACCACCGGGCGTCGCTCGTGGTGGCGCGCCGGCGAGCATGCCGGCCTCGACCAGCGCAGGTATGTCGTCCGCCGTCACGTTGGCGTAGCCGACACGCCCCCGCTCGGTCTCGACCTCGACGAGCGGCTCGCGCCAGAGCATGCCGCGGGTGCCGTTGCGGCGGACGGTGACCCTGTCGATCGCGGACAGCGCGGCGGCCACCTCGTCGGCGCCCACGGCGCGGGCGGATGAGTCCTGCGGCACCCACGCGATGCATCCCCGGCCGCTCGCGGTCATCGCGACCACCCCGACTCCGCCGCCGCGATGTCGTCAAGGGTCGTGCGGGCCCGGAGTCGGCCATCGATGCTGGCGCTGGGGCCCAGGGCGCAGTTGCCGAAGCAGAAGACCTCGCGCACCTCGACGTCCTCGCGGTGCGCGAAGAGCTCCTGCGCGGAGGTGTAGAGGTCGGCCCCGCCGACTGCCTGACAGGCCTCCGCCCGGCAGATCTGGACGACGTGGTCGGGCCGGGCGGTGCGGCGGAAGTCGTGGTAGAAGCTCACCGTGCCGTGCACCTCGGCCACCGAGAGGTTGAGGACGTCGGCGATCTCGACGACATCCTCATCGGCGACGTGGCCGTGCTCGCGTTGCGTCGCATGGAGGATCTCGAGCAGCGGCCCCCGCTCCCCGGCATACCTCAGCGCGATGTCCCGGACCGACTCGGCCCGCGCGGACCTGGGTGTCAGCTCCTCTGCCTGCCGACCTGCACGCGCCACGATGCGCCTCCCGTCGTTGGGTGCTCTCCACTCTACGTCGCAGCACCGACACAGCGCGCGACGAGCGCGCCAGCCGTCATCACGCGTCGCCGCCAGGGCGCCTCGGCGGACAGCATCGCCGGGGCGGGGCAGACTGACGGGCATGAGCCCGCACGACGCCCCGCAAGGGTGGACCACGTCAGACGCGTTGCTCCTGCTCTCCGTCGGCCGTCGGCGCGGCGTCTCCATCGACAGCCTGCTCTCGACCACGGACGCCCGGGACGCGAGCGTGCCCAGCGAGACGGAGAGCGCCGTCGGCCTCGGGACCCTCATGGCCTCCGGTCTGGTCGAGATCGTCGAGGGGGGCTTCTGCGTGACCCCTCGAGGGCGGGCGCTCATCGGGAAGCTCTCGGGACGAAAAGGCATCGTCAGCCAGGTCGGTGCCCTCCTGCCGTTCTTCGAGGGCATCCCGCGCATCGAGGGGATCTACCTCTTCGCGCCGGGCGAGTACGCCGCGGCGCTCGAGGCTCGTGCACGACGCCACGAACGTCGCCGACACCGCCGCCGACGCTCAGATGGTGGTCGTGGTGGTAGGCCAGGCATACCGTGGAGACGTGACAGGGGCACAGCAGATCGTCGCCGAGCTCACCAGTCGGCTCCCCGACCTGAGGCCCGGAACGCCGGTCGTCTTCGGCGACATCTTCGGGGGCCGCTTCGACACCGCGCACCGCATCGTGGACGCCACCGCGCAGGACGACGAGCTGGTCCTCTCCTTCGAGCACGGCGAGACGCTGCAGGTATGGCGTCCGGAGGGTCTGACCGTCGCTGAGCGCGAGCTGGTCATCAAGGACGCCGACCGGGTGCGCTGGGAGTGGGGCGCCCCCCACGGGTCTACCGGTGACCGCCCACGCCTGTACATCGAGCACGTCCGCCACGGCGCGCAGGTCGAGGTCACCCAGGGATTCCTGGGCGGCTACGACAGCGGGCGCTCCCAACCGACCCGCCGGCCGGCCGTCAAGATCGTCGGCTTCTAGGGTTCTGCCCAGCTGCCAACTGCCCCGACTCCACCGAGCGCCGCAGATGGTTGTCGCCGTCCCTCTCCCGAACCTGGGCAAGCCTGTTCTGCTGACGACACCATGGCCATGGTGCAGCGAGCGGACCCAGCTTGCTCATCTGCGTTCTTGCACCTCACCGGCGGTCGGGCAGGAACCTCTCCACGATCGCTGCGGCGTGCTGCTCCGGGGTGCCGCGCTCGACGTCGATCAACAGGTCGCACGGCAGCTGCGCCCGTTCCGCGGCGAACCTCTCGTGGTCGGCGCTCAGGAAGGCGTAGTCCCGACTGATGCCGCGCCCAGGATCGGCTGTTGCCCTGGCGTGCGCCCGCTCCAGGTCGGCGACGAGGATGACGTGGGCAACGCTCACCCCCACCGCGTGACGGCGCACGAGATCGACCTCCTCCCGGGACGACGTGCCCTCGTCGACGACCAGCTCCACGTCCGTCCCGAGCCACGCACCGACGAGATCGGCGTGCACGCGGTGCACCCAGTCCCAGTCAGGCAGGGTCGGCAGCGCCATCTCGGCGACCGTGTCGAGATCGGTCAGCGCGACCGTCAGACCCCGGTCGCGCGCGGCGTCGGCGAGGAGGGCTGCCACCGTGCTCTTGCCACTGGCGATCGGCCCCGACAGCATGATGAGCCGCGGCGCCGGCGGGCTCCCCGCAACGGGACGTGCTGGCTCTGAGGGCATGGACGCGATCCTGCCAGGCGCGAGCCCGCTAGAAGGGGCGTGGCGACCGGTCGGGCTCCACGACCTCGACGGGTTTGGTGAGGATCGCGATGATCGTCAGCACGAAGCCGGCCGGCCAGGCCACGACGAGCAGCAGGAGGACGGCGTCCAGGCCCGATCCGCCGAGCGTCGACCCGGGCTCCTCGAGCTCGGCCAGCCGCGATCCCACGCTGTTGATCGCCAGCGCGACACTGGCGAAGACGAACATCGGCACGGCCCAGCCGAAGGGGTTGCGGGGCGCCATCGCGGTGGTCGCGAGCGCCATACACGCCCCACCGACCAGCGCGGAGTCCATCGAGTTCGACGCCGCTAGAGGGTCGATGATGGACCAGAGGACGCCTAGGACGACCAACGCCGCGTAGACCCAGGTCGACCAGACCACCCACGACCTCATCGCCCCTCCTCCGTCTCCACGACGACCTCGTCGCCGACCGCGAGACCGGCGGCCGAGCCGTCCAGATCGACCGGCACGAGCCGGATGCCGAACCACGTCTTGCCGTCCCACCTGCGGTGCTGAGCCAGGGTCCGGATCGGCTCCGGGCCGGTCTGCAGCGTCTCTTCCTCGATCTGCGTCATGACGCAGCGGTCGCAGAGCTCGGTGCGGCGATAGCGGACCCCGCCGATCCTCACCACCTCCCAGCCGTCCTCGGAGAACGGCTCCTCGCCGCCCGCGATGACGACATTCGGGCGGAAGCGCGACATCGGCACCGGCTCTCCCCCACCCTCGAGGATCCAGTCGCCGAGCCTGGTGAGTGATGCCTCGTTGGTCAGCAGCAGCGGCCCGGCGTCAGCCAGGGACAACGACTCCCCCTCCTGCCCGCCGTGGGCCCCGGAGATGCGCCGCACACTCGGGTCCTCCTGCCACACCAGACGGACCGGTCGGCCGACCTGCTCGGTGACCCACTCGCTGACGTCCGCGTCCGCCGGCGGCGCGAACCCCTGACGCGAGTGGCCTACCGGCACCGGCGGCACCCCCAGGGGCGTCTCCACGAGGATCGAGTCGCCGCCCCGGGCGCTGATCCGGATGGTCTCCTCATCGACCGTCGTGGCGCTCAGCCCCAGCAGCTCGTGGCACTCCCTCGCCGTGACCGGGAAGCCGTCCGGCCCGACGACACCCCACCGCCGGTCCCCCTCGAGCCCCCACGGCTCCACCACGGCCCGGTCCACCGCCTCCCCGCCCACGGACTTCACGGGATATCGCCACACCTCGCTCACGCGCATACCTCACCTTCGCACGTGCGCAGGCCCACGTCCGTGACCGTCGCGCTGCGGACCTCCACCACCCTGTCGCCCCCGTCGTGTAGACACGTCCCATGACAACGCCGTCTCAGACCACCGAGAGCTCACGGGCCGGCTGGAGCCTGGTCGGCCCGGGCCTCATCGTCGCCGCCACCGGAGTCGGCGCCGCCGACCTCGTCGCCACGGTCATCGCCGGGCAGAAGTTCGGCTACGCCCTCCTCTGGGCGGTCGTGGTGGGCTGCCTCATGAAGGTCGTGCTCGTCGAGGGCGCGGGCCGCTACTCCCTCGCCACGGGCAACACGATCTACGAGGGCTGGGCGACGCTCGGCAGGTGGACGACGTGGTACTTCGCCCCCTACATCGTCATCTGGGGCTTCGTCTACGGCGCCGCCGCGATGGCCGGCACCGGGCTGCCGTTGCACAGCCTCTTCCCCTGGCTCTCGGTGACCGTCTGGGGCATCATCTCCGGGCTCGCGGGCGCGGCGCTCGTGTGGTTCGGTCGGTATGCCGTCTTCGAGAAGGTCTGCGCGGCGCTGGTCGGCATCATGTTCGTGACGATGTTCCTGGCCGCGCTGCTCACCCTGCCCAACATCCCCGAGCTGCTCGCCGGCCTGGCCCCGCGGATCCCCGAGGGCGGGCTCATCAACGTCCTGTCGGTCGCCGGCGGCGTCGGCGGCACCATCACCCTGGCGGCCTACGGCTACTGGATCCGCGAGAAGGGCTGGACCACCCCCGGGCACATGCGGGTCATGCGCCTCGACAACACGGTCGCCTACGCCGTCACCGGCATCTTCGTCATCTCCACCCTCATCGTCGGCGCCGAGCTGCTCTACTCCGCCGGCATCGCCGTCGACACCGGCGAGGAGGGCCTGCTCGACCTCTCCGACGTGCTCAAGGACCGGTATGGCGCGTGGGCCGGCACGGTCTTCCTCATCGGCTTCTGGGCCGCGGCCATGAGCTCGCTGGTCGGGGTGTGGAACGGCGTGTCGATGATGTTCGCCGACTTCGTCGGCCACGCCCGGCGACTGCCCAAGGACGACCCGAGCACCCGGCTCGGGGGCACGTGGTACAAGGCCTACATCCTCTGGCTGACCTTCCCCCCGATGATCATGCTCTTCGTCGGCCAGCCGGTGTGGATCATCTTGGCCTACGGCGTGCTCGGTGCCTTCTTCATGCCCTTCCTCGCCGTCACGCTGCTGTGGATCCTCAACACCGCGCGCACCCCGAAGGAGTGGCGCAACGGCCCGGTCGTCAATGTCCTCATGGCCATCTGCGCTCTGCTCTTCGCCTGGCTCGCGGCGACCCAGCTCCAGGGCGCCATCGAGCGGGCCTTCGGAGGCTGAGGGTCAGGCACGCCCCTCCGGCCGAGGACGACCTTCCGACGTACGACACTTCGTCGTAGCATGGGGGCAGGCCCTCGACGAAGGAGCAGCCATGAGCGACGCCACCCTCACCCTGTCCGAGCAGGAGTGCTGGACCCGGCTGGCCGAGGAGGAGCTCGGCCGCCTGGCCTACCACCTCACCGACGAGGTGCACATCGTCCCGGTCAACTACGTCGTGGACCGGGGGCGCATCGTCTTCCGCACCGCCGAGGGATCCAAACTGCTCGGTGTCGTCATGGACTCCGACGTGGCCTTCGAGATCGACCACGTCGACCGCGGGTCCGACACCGCGTGGAGCGTCGTGGCGCGGGGCACCGCCGAGCTCCTCGAGGGCACGGACGCGCGGCAGGTGGAGGGGCTGGGCCCGCGCCCCTGGGTGGGCGAGGAGAAGTTCAGCACCGTCGCCGTCGCCGTGACCGAGGTCAGCGGGCGCCAGTTCCAGCTGCTTCGGCCGTAGTCGCGCCGTCCTGGCCGGCCGTACCGCGCAGCTTGGCGACGACGTAGCTCAGGGCACCGAGCCACGCCGCGACGATCACGGCATACACCACCGAGCGGGTGAGGTCGCCGGCGTCGATCAGGTCGGTGCGCAGCAGGGTGCGCGCGTTGGTGAGCACGATGAGACCACCCACGCCGACGCCCAGCAGCCGCGGCGGCACGATCCGGACCAGCCACGCCGCGATCGGCGCGGCGACGACACCGCCGGCCAGCAGCGCCAGCACCCAGGTGAGGTTGATCCCCTGTGACCCGAGTCCGACGAGGAAGCCCAGGCTCGCGGCCAGCGCGACCAGGAACTCCGAGGCGCTGATCGAGCCGACGATCGTGCGCGGCTCCAGACGGCCGGTCGCGAGCAGGGCGGGCGTGCCGACCGGCCCCCAGCCGCCGCCGCCGGTCGCGTCGAGGAAGCCGGCGACCAGACCCAGCGGGGTGAGGAAGCGGTGTCGCAGCGGCTGACCGAGCCGGTCGGTCCGCACTCCGCTGCGGGTGAAGCGGGCGAGGAGGTAGATGCCCAGGGCGAGCAGGATCGTCGCGGTGATCGGTCGCGCGACCTCGGCGTCGAGGGAGCTGAGCACGGTGGCCCCCAAGAAGGCACCGACAGCGCCGGGCACCCCGACCCGCAGGACGACCGACCAGTCGACATTGCCGAACTTCCAGTGCGCCGTCCCCGAGGCGAGCGTCGTGCCGATCTCGGCGAGGTGGACGGTCGCGGAGGCCGCCGCCGGGTTGGTGCCGAGCATGAGCAGCAGCGTGGTGGTGGTCACGCCGTAGGCCATGCCGAGGCCGCCGTCGACGAGCTGAGCGGCGAGGCCGACGAGGGCGAGCAGGATGAGCTGGCGCATGGGTGCTCCTGGATGAGGTGGTCGGACGTTCACGGGACCGGGCCACATCGACCGGTGTATTCCTGCTAATCCTGTCGGATGACTAGGATTAATGTCAAACGGGGTATGCCGACGGCCCCGGCCGCGCGTGCGAGACACTGGGCCCGTGGACATCTCCGCCCGCTCCGACTACGCCGTCCGGGCGATGCTCGCGCTCCTGGCCGGCCAGGATGCCGACGCACCGGCCGCCCCCGACGCGGGCACCGGCGGCACCGGCGGCACCGGCGGATCCACCCCTGAGGGCAGGAGCCCGGGCGCCAACCCCGTCTCGGTCGACCGCCTCGCGCAGGCCCAGGACCTGCCGGTGAAGTTCCTCGAGGCGATCGTCGCCGACCTGCGCCGCGCCGGGCTGGTCACCTCCCGCCGCGGCGCCCGCGGCGGCTACCTCCTGGCCCGACCGGCCGACGAGATCGCCGTCGGTGACATCATCCGCGCCGTCGACGGCCCGCTGGCCGAGGTGCGGGGTCTGCGCCCGCACGACACGGCATACCCCGGGGAGGCCGAGCACCTGCCCACCCTCTGGGTGGCCACCCGCGCCGCCCTGCGCACCGTCCTCGACGGCACGACCCTCGACCAGCTCCGCCGCGGGAGCTGGTCGCCGGAGATCACCGAGCTGCTCCGCCAGCCGGACGCCTGGGAGAGCCGTTGAGCGGACCCGTCCGGTCGACACGCCGGACGAGAACGGCTCAGGTACGCACGTGCATACCTGAGCCGTTCCGCGTCGGCGTGTCGCCGGCCTGATGGGTCAGCCGTCGTTCATCCCCTTGCTGATGAGGTCCATGACCGAGGAGTCGGCGAGGGTGGTGACATCGCCCACCTCGCGGTGCTCGGCGACGTCCTTGAGCAGGCGGCGCATGATCTTGCCCGAGCGCGTCTTGGGCAGCTCGGCCACGACCATGATCTGCCGGGGCTTGGCGATCGCGCCGATCTCCTTGGCGACGTGCTGGCGCAGCTCCGCGACGAGGTCCTCGCCCTCGCCCTCCTCGTCGGCCTGGTCGACGGCCTCCTGACGCAGGATGACGAAGGCGCAGATGGCCTGGCCGGTCGTCTCGTCCGCCGCGCCGACGACCGCCGCCTCGGCGACCTTCGGGTGGCTGACCAGCGCCGATTCGATCTCAGCGGTCGACATCCGGTGACCGGAGACATTCATGACGTCGTCGACCCGGCCGAGCACCCAGATGTTGCCGTCCTCGTCAAGCTTGGCGCCGTCACCGGCGAAGTACATGTCCTCGAACCGGCTCCAGTAGGTCTCCTTGTAGCGCTCCGGGTCACCCCAGATCCCGCGCAGCATCGAGGGCCACGGGTCGGTGACGACGAGGTAGCCGCCGCTGCCCCGCTCCACCGGCTGGCCCGCGTCGTCGACGACGACGGCGTTGATGCCGGGGATCGGGTGCTGCGCGGAGCCGGGCCGGGTCTCGGTGACGCCCGGGATCGGGGAGATCATGATGCCGCCGGTCTCGGTCTGCCACCACGTGTCGACGATCGGGCACCGCCCGCCACCGATGACCTCGCGGTACCACATCCATGCCTCGGGGTTGATCGGCTCGCCCACCGACCCGAGCAGCTTGAGGCTCGACAGGTCGAACTTCTCCGGGATCTCCTTGCCCCACTTCATGAAGGTCCGGATCGCCGTCGGCGCGGTGTAGAGGATCGTCACCTTCTTGTCCTGCACGATCTCCCAGAAGCGGCCCTGGTGCGGGGTGTCGGGCGTGCCCTCGTACATCACCTGGGTCGCCCCGAGCGTCATCGGCCCGTAGACGATGTAGGAGTGCCCGGTGACCCAGCCGACGTCGGCGGTGCACCAGTAGACGTCGGTCTCGGGATGGATGTCGTGCACGACGTGGGCGGTGTATGCCGTCTGCAGCAGGTAGCCGCCGGTCGCGTGGACGATGCCCTTGGGCTTCCCGGTGGTGCCGGAGGTGTAGAGGATGAACAGCGGGTGCTCGGCGTCGAAGGCCTGCGCCTCGTGGGTGGGGTCGGCCGCCTCCAGCGCCTCCTCCCACCACTGGTCGCGCCCGTCGGTCCACTCGACGTCCTGGCCGGTGCGCTTGACGACGAGGACGTTCCGCACCGGCGTCTCACCCTCCAGGGCGCCGTCGACGACCGACTTCAGCCCCGACGGCTTGCCCCGTCGGTAGCCACCGTCGGCGGTGATGACCACCTTGCTGTCGGCGTCCGCGATGCGGCTGCGCAGGGCGTCGGAGGAGAAACCGCCGAAGACGAGGGAGTGCGGGGCGCCGATCCGGGCGCAGGCGAGCATCGCCACCGCGGCCTCGGGGACCATCGGGAGGTAGATCATCACGGTGTCGCCCTCGCCGACGCCGAGGTCGGTCAGCGCGTTGGCGGCCCGCTGCACCTGCTCGTGCAGCTCGGCATACGTGAGGTCGCGGGTGTCGTCCTCGGGCTCACCGACCCAGTGGATGGCCACCCGGTCGCCGTGCCCGGCCTCGACGTGCCGGTCGACGGCGTTGACGCAGGCGTTGAGACGGCCGCCGACGAACCACTTGGCGAAGGGCGCGTCGGACCAGTCCAGGACCTGGTCGAAGTCGGTCTCCCACTGCAGGTAGGTCCGCGCCTGCTCGGCCCAGAAGCCCTCCCGGTCGGCCTCGGCGCGCTCGAAGAGCTCCGCGGTGCCGTTGGCCTGTGCGGCGAACTCCTCGCTCGGCGCGAAGCTGCGCTCCTCGTGCAAAAGGTTGGACAGTCCCTCATCGGACATGGATGCTCCTTGCGCTCGGGGTCGTCCTGCCGAGTATGCCGTGACCTCCCCCGCCCGTGCAGGTCCGGGGCGACCAGGGGTCGGGCCGGTGCGGCGAGCGGTCGGGGCCGCGCGGCGAGCGGGAGGACGGGCGGCCGGCAGCACGGCGCGCCGCCGGCCGGCCGGTGCGATCACGGGGCCCCGCGACTGACCGAACCCTGGGAGAATCCCGACGGGAGCGCCCACGGGAGCGTGCTACGTTCGCCGGCTTGCACACCCGCACCCGATCTGGGAGATGGACATGACTGTGCACCACCGCCTCGCCTCCGTAGGCGTGGCCCTGACCCTCAGCCTCGTCGGCCTCACCGCGTGCAGCGGTGACACCGGCGACGGCGACAACGCCTCGGCCAGCTCTGCCTCCTCCGACGAAGCCGCCAGCAGCAGCGCCCCGGCCCCCGCGGCGCCGGACGCTATGCCCGAGCCCGACCTCAGCGAGATCCCCGACCCGGTGGCCACGGTCAACGGGGAGGACGTCACCAAGGAGGAGTTCGCCACCTACTACGAGGGGCAGTTCGCCAGCGCCTCCGGGCAGGCGCAGATGAGCGGCGAGGAGCTCGACGTCGAGCAGCTCCAGACCGACACCCTCGACGTCGTCGTCGACAGCGTGCTGCTGCGCCAGGCCGCCGAGGAGGCCGGGCTGGAGCCGAGCGAGGAGGAGGTCGACGGTCTGCTGGAGGAGCTGGCGACCGGCAACGGCCTCGCCTCGGTCGAGGAGTTCCTCGGAGTCCTGGAGCAGCAGGGCATGGACGAGGAGACCGCGCGCCGCGAGGCCGCCAACCAGCTCGCGATCCAGGCCTACGTCGAGGAGGAGGCCCAGGTCGAGGAGCCCTCCGAGGAGGAGCTGCAGACCTACTACGACGACCTCGTCGCCCAGCAGGAGCAGGCCGCCGGGGGCGAGGACGACGCGGCGAGCACCGCGGCGCCGCAGCAGCCCGAGATCCCGCCGTTCGAGGAGATCAAGGACCAGCTGGCCGAGCAGCTCAAGGCCGAGGAGCAGTCGGCCGCCACCGACGAGATCCTCGCCGGGCTGCGCGAGGACGCGGAGATCGACAGCTTCCTCTGAGTCTGATGGGGGTGCCGATCAGCCGGTGAGGTCCTCCGGGGTATGCAGCCGCACCAGCGTGCGGGCTGCGCCCCGGGGGATCCCCTGCGGGGTGAGCAGGGAGACGCCCACCATCACCGCCCCGACGAGCGGCACGATCCACGCCGCGGGCTGGGCGAGCAGGGCGGCCGGCCAGCCGCTCTGCCCGCCGGCCAGGACGGTCACCGCCACGGCACCGATGGCGAGCACGGCCCCGGTGACGAGCCCGGCGGCGGCGCCCTGCACCGACAGCCTCGGCCACCACACCCCGAGCGCCAGCAGGGGGAAGAAGGTGGAGGCCGCGATGACGAAGGCCAGGGTCACGAAGGCCGCGAGCGGCACCTCGGGGAAGACGCCGACCCCCGCGAAGGGCACCACGACGGCGACCACGGCCGCGATCCGGAAGCCCGCGACCTCGGAGTGGTCCCCGTGCACTGCCCGGGCGAGCAGCGGTCGCATGACGTCCTGGTTGAGCACGCCGGTCACGGCGAGCGCCAGCCCGGAGGAGGTCGAGAGGAAGGCGGCGAAGGCCCCACCGGCGAGCGCCGCGAGCAGCACCTCCCCGCCCACCCCGGGCAGCACCTCGGTGGGCAGCCGCAGGACCACGGTGTCCGCCCGCACCCCCGGCTCCAGGGTGGGCAGGTAGGCGCGGCCGAGCACGGCATACACCACCGTGACGACGTAGAACATCCCCAGCAGCACGAGGACCCGCACGGTCGTCGCCCGCGCGCCGGTGCCGTCGGGGTTGGTGTAGTAGCGGACGACGACGTGCGGCAGCCCCATCGTCCCGAGGGCGAGCGCCATCATCAGCGACAGCGTGCGGTAGAGCCCGTGCCCGCCCTCCTCCGGCCCGACGCCGGGCAGCACCCACGACTCGGTGACCTCCAGCCCCGGCCCCTGGCTGCCCCACCAGACGGCGAGCAGCACACCCGCCGGGATGGCGAGCGCGGTCAGCTTGATCCAGTACTGCACCGACTGCACGAGGGTGATCGAGCGCATCCCCCCGGCGGCCACCGAGAGCACGACGACGACCACGACGAGCACCGGCCCGAGCCAGAGCGGCGCGCCGGAGACGAGCCGCAGCGTGAAGCCGGCGCCCTGCAGCTGCGGCAGCAGGTAGAGCCAGCCGATGAAGACGACGAGGACCGAGCAGAGGTGGCGGACGAAGCGCGACTCCAGCCGGGCCTCGGCGAAGTCGGGCAGCGTGTAGGCCCCGGAGCGGCGCAGCGGGGCGGCGACCAGCACGAGCAGGACGAGGTAGCCCACGGTGTAGCCGACGGGATACCAGAGCGCGTCCACGCCCTGGTCGTAGATGAGGCCGGCGACGCCGAGGAAGCTCGCGGCGGAGAGGTACTCCCCGCCGATCGCGGCGGCGTTGCGCTGCGGCGAGACGGCGCGGCCGGCGACGTAGAAGTCGCTCGTGCGTCGGGAGAGGCGCAGCACGAAGGCGCTCAGCGCGACGGTGACGAGACAGACGATGAGGACCGCACCGGCGGCCAGGCTCGGGGCCACGCTCAGCGCTCCCGGGCGACCGCGGAGAGGCGTCGCTCGATCCGGGTCGCGGACCGGGTGTACCACGCTGCGACCCCCACGAGGACGGGGTAGACGAGGACCGCCAGGACCGGCCACACCACCGGCACACCGGCGACCTGGACGGCTCGGGTGGCAGGGAGCACGGCATACAGCACGGGTATGCCGCCGAGCACCACGGCGAGCCCCGCCAGGACGGCGAGGGCGAGCCGGAGCTGGGCACGCATGAGACCGCGCAGGTAGAGCTCGCCGGCGCCGGTCTGCTCGACCAGGGCGGCAGCCATGGGGCGGCGGCGGGCGGTCGTGGCCTCGCGGCGGGAGGAGGTCACCCGCACCCGCGCCGTCAGCCGCGGCCGGTCCTCGCTCATCCGCCCTGCGCGAGGACCTGCTCGCGGACGAGCCGGGCGTGCCGCCGGGAGACCGGGAGCTCGGGGCCGTCGGGGAGCAGGCGCAGGCTGAGGCGGCCCTGGGCCTGGCGCACCTGGCCGACGTGGGCCAGGTTGACCAGCGTCGAGCGGTGGATGCGGACGAATCCGGCCTCGGCCCAGCGGGACTCCAGCGTGGTCAACGGCAGGCGGAGCAGGTGCGAGGCGGAGCCGGTGAAGAGCCGGACGTAGTCGCCCTGGGCCTGGACGTAGCGCACCGCGGACCGCTGGACGAAACGGGTGACCCCACCGAGCTCGACGGCGATGCGCTCCTCGGACCCCTCGGAGGCAGCAGTCTGGACCGGCCCGACGTCCTCGGCCGCCTCGGCAGTCCCGGCACCCCGCTGCGCCAGCGCCGCGACCACCCGGTCGACCGCCTGGGCCAGGCGGTCCGGCGGCACCGGCTTCATGACGTAGTCGACCGCCTGGACGGCGAAGGCGTCGACCGCATGCTGCTCGTGCGCGGTGACGAAGACGATGAGGGGCGGAGTGGTGAAGTGGTTGACCACGCGGGCCAGCTCCATCCCGTCCAGCCCGGGCATCGAGATGTCGGAGAAGACGACGTCGACGCCGTCGTCCTCGAGCGCCCGTAGCGCGTCGGTGCCCGAGGACACCGGCTGCACGCTGCCGAACCGGCCGTCCTGCTCCAGCAGGTAGGTCAGCTCGGACAGGGCCGGCGGTTCGTCGTCGACGACGAGGGCGCGCATGAGGGTCATGGTAGGGGTGGGCTCACGGGGTCGGCGAGGAGCGGTCCGGGTGGACGCCCGGGGCGTACTTCGGCACCCGGAAGGTGACCTTGGTGCCCAGCCCCGGCGCGGTCTCGACGACGAGGCCGTGGTCGTCGCCGTAGACCTGGCGCAGCCGGGCGTCGACGTTGCCCAGGCCGACGCTCTCGTTGTCGCGCGAGGTCGGCTCGCCGGTGTGGTCGCCGTCGAGGGCCCGGCGCACGAGCTCGGGGTCGGAACCCACGCCGTCGTCCTCGATGGCGATCTCGGCCAGGTCGCCCAGGTCGGTGCCGGTGATGGTCACGGTGCCGACGCCCTCCTTGTCGGCGAGGCCGTGGCGGACGGCATTCTCCACCAGCGGCTGCACGGCGAGGTAGGGCACGGCGACGGGCAGCACCTCGGGGGCGATGAGCAGGTTGACCCGCAACCGGTCGCCGAAGCGCGCCTGCTCCAGCACGAGGTAGCGCTCGATGTTGCGCAGCTCCTCGGCGAGGGTGGTGAACGCCCCTCCCCGGCGCAGGGCATACCGGGTGAAGTCGGCGAACTCCAGGAGCAGCTCCCGCGCCCGGTCGGGGTCGGTGCGGACGAAGGAGGCGATCGCGCCGAGGGAGTTGTAGATGAAGTGGGGGCTGATCTGGGCGCGCAGGCTGCGCAGCTCGGCCTCCATCGCGCGGGTCCGCTCGCGGTCCAGCTCGCCCAGCTCCAGCTGCCCGCTCACCCAGGTCACCACCTGCTCGGTCGCGCGGGCCAGACCGGCCGAGGGACGGGGGGAGTATGCCGCGAGCGCGCCGATGACGCGGTCGTCCACCACGAGCGGGGCGACGACCCCGGCGCGGACCGGGCACTCGGGGGTGTCGCAGGGCAGGTCGGCGCGGGTCAGGACGACGACATCGCCACTGAGCAGGACCCGGCGCGCCTGCGCGAGGACCTGCTCCCGGTGGTGCTCACCCAGCCCGCTCCAGGCCAGCACCTGCTGGCTGTCGCAGACCGCGAGCGCGGTCCCGCCGAGCATCATCCGCAGGTGCCGGGCTGCCGGCTCGGCGTGGTCCGGGGTGAGCCCGGCCCGCAGGCTGCGCCCCGCCTGGGCGCCCAGGCGCAGCGTCTCGTAGGTGACCCGGTCGGTCTCGGAGAGGAAGCCGCTGGCCGCGCGGCGGCACCGCCACCACAGCAGGACCCACACGAGCAGGCACGCGCCCAGCACCACCAGCGCGGTCGGCAGGTGGAAGTCTCCGGGCATGGCCGGAGGCTACCCCCTGCACGGGCCGGGCGCGGGCCCCTCACGCGTGCGAGGCTGAGCCATGCCCACCGCCTACGCCGACCTGGACGAGGCCTCGCAGGTCGAGGTGCTGCGGGAGGTCGCGCTGCTGGCTGCCCCGGCCTTCGGTCTCCACGCGGCCGCGGCCGAGCTCGTGCTGCACGGCTTCAACACGACCTTCCGCCTGGACACCCACGCCGGCGCGGTCGCGATGCGGGTCAACACCAACTCGATGAGCTCGATCGCCAACGTCGAGGCGCAGCAGGCCTGGCAGCACGCCCTCCGACGGGACACCGACGTCATCGTGCCGGACCCGCTGCCCGCCGCGGAGGGTGGCTACGTCGCCCTGGTGCACTCCGCCGCGCTCGACCGCGAGGTCGTGGTCACGGCGAGCTCGTGGCTGGCGGGCGAGGACCTCGGGACGTTGAGCACGCCCGAGCAGGCTCGCGCGCTCGGCGCCCTGGCCGCCAGGCTGCATACGCACGCCGAGCAGTGGGAGCCCGAGGGGCACGGCCGCTTCCCCCGGTTCGCGAGCACGCTCTTCGGCGACCCCGACCTGCTCACGGCCGCGGTGGCGGGCGACGACGGGTTGCGCGACCTGGTGACCGAGGCCTGGGAGCGGTGCGAGCGGGTCTTCGCGCGGTGGGCCGCCCAGCCGGCCATCCCCCTGCACGCCGACCTGCACGGCGGCAACCTCAAGTGGCACGAGGGCACCTCGCCGTCTTCGACTTCGACGACAGCGGGCTCGGCGTCCCCGCGCTGGACCTCGCGATCTGCGCGTTCTACCTGCGCGGCGGCGAGGACGAGGGGGTGCTCGAGGACGCCCTCCGGGAGGGGTATGCCGCGGTCCGCCCGCTCCCGGACGTCGCCCGGGCGGACCACGAGGCCCTGGTGGCGGGCGACGACGGGTTGCGCGACCTGGTGACCGAGGCCTGGGAGCGGTGCGAGCGGGTCTTCGCGCGGTGGGCCGCCCAGCCGGCCATCCCCCTGCACGCCGACCTGCACGGCGGCAACCTCAAGTGGCACGAGGGGCACCTCGCCGTCTTCGACTTCGACGACAGCGGGCTCGGCGTCCCCGCGCTGGACCTCGCGATCTGCGCGTTCTACCTGCGCGGCGGCGAGGACGAGGGGGTGCTCGAGGACGCCCTCCGGGAGGGGTATGCCGCGGTCCGCCCGCTCCCGGACGTCGCCCGGGCGGACCACGAGGCCCTGGTGGCGGCGCGCCAGCTCCTGCTGGCGAACAGCCTGCTGGCCAGCACGACCGCCAACCAGCGCTCGGAGGCCGAGGCCTATCTGCGGATCACCGGCGACCGGCTGCGCCACTGGCTCGGCACCGGTCACTTCACCCGCGCAGTGCCGGCCGGCTGAGGGAGGCCGTGGGGGCGCGGGGCCGCAACCCCACCGCTGGAGGCTGCCCCGAAGACCGCCTCAGCCCTGCTCGGCCGGGGCGTCCTCCAGCGTCTCGCGCAGGGGGACGTGCCTGATCATCGTGGTCGCGATGAAGACGAGCACGAGGATGGGCAGACCGATGAGGAAGGCGCCGTGCAGCTGGTCGGCGAGCCCGGCGCGCAGCGCCTGCTCGACCACCGGGGGCACGTCACCCAGCGACGAGGGGTCGAGCACCGAGCCGACGTCGAGGCTGCCCGCCTGCTCCGCGGCCTGCTCGCGCATGGAGGCCGGCAGGTGGGAGGCCACGGCCGCGCCGAGCCCGCCGGTCATCATCGAGCCGTAGACCGCGATGCCCACCGTCGAGCCGATGTTGCGGCTGAACTGCGTCGTCGCGGTGGCCACGCCGAGGTCCCGGCGCGACACGGCATTCTGGACGACGAGGGTGAACAGCTGCATCGCCATACCCAGGCCGATCCCGACGACGGCCATCGCGCCGAAGAGCTCCCACGGGCTGGAGGTCTCCGACAGGAGGGTGAGCAGCCACACCCCGACCGCCATGATGGCGACCCCGGTGAGCATGAACGGCTTGTAGCGGCCGGTCCGGGTGACGAGCAGCCCGGTGAGGATGCCCATGACGATGAGGCCGAGCATCATCGGCATGAGGATGAGCCCCGACTCGGTGGCGTTGACCCCGAGCACGCCCTGGGCGAAGACGGGGATGTAGATGATCGAGCCGAACATCACCATCGCCAGGCCGAGGGCGGCCACGTTGGCCCAGCTGAAGATCCCGATCCGGAAGAGGCGCAGCGGGAGCAGCGGCTCGCTGGCCCGCAGCTCGACCGCCACGAACGCGATCACGGTGACCAGGCCGAGGGCATACAGGCCAAGGACCGGGGTCGAGACCCACGGGTAGGTGGTGCCTCCCCAGCTCGTGGCGAGCAGGATCGAGACCATCGCGACGGAGAGCGTCATGATGCCGGCGACGTCGATCCGCGCCTGGCGGCGCTGGTGCGGCAGGTGCATGTAGCGGGCCACGAAGGCCAGCGTGAGCAGCCCGATCGGGATCGTGGTGAAGAACAACCAACGCCACCCGAGGTGGTCGGTGATGAGGCCACCGGCCAGCGGCCCGGCGACCGAGGTGACGCCGAAGACGGCGCCCATGAGCCCTTGGTACTTCCCCCGCTGCCGGGCGGGGATGATGTCGCCGATGATCGTCTGCGACAGCGGCATGAGGGTGCCCATGCCCGCGCCCTGGATCGCGCGGCCGGCGACGAGCACCCAGAAGCTTCCCGCGAGACCCGAGACGATCGAGCCGACCATGAAGATCACGAGGCCGGCGAGGTAGAAGGTCTTGCGGCCGTAGAGGTCGGACAGCTTGCCGACCACCGGCACGACCACGGCGGAGACGAGCATCGCCGCGGTCGCCACCCAGGAGTAGTGGCTCATCCCCCCGAGGTCGGCGACGATCTGCGGCAGGGCCGGGCCGACGATCGTCTGGCTGATCGAGGCGACGAACATGCCCATCATCAGACCGGCGAAGACGATCTTGTGCTCACGGCTGAGGCGGAAGGCGGGGACGGTGGTGCTGGAGGTGCCGGCGTCGGTCGCGGTGTGCTCGGGTGCCGCGCTGGCTCGCGTGCTGGTCGTCATGAGGTCCTTGCTCGTGCTGGTGCTGCTGGTCGCTAGGTGGTGGTCGGCGGGCGGCTCGCGCCGACTCACGGCGACTGCCCCGCGGTTGGCCCGCCCCGGTCGGCCTCGAGGGAGTCGGCGAGGCGACCGAGCAGGTCGGCGAGCTGGGCCTTGTCCTGCTCGGGCCAGTCGGCGAGCGTGTCCGTGACGAGGTCGACCCGGCGGTCGCGCTCCTGGGCCAGGGCCCTGCGTCCGGTCTCGGTGAGAGAGAGCACCTGGGCGCGGCGGTCGGCGGGGTCAGGATGGCGCTCGATGAGCCCGCGCTCGGCGAGCGAGCTCAGCCGGCGGCTCATCGTCGAGGGGTCGAGGCCCTCGGCGTGCGCGAGGTCGCGCGAGCGGGTGCACTGCTGACCGGCCAGCCGGATGAGGACGGCGAAGTCGGTCCGGGAGAGGTCACCCTCGCGCTCACGCAGGAAACGACCCATCGCGGCGAAGGTGCGGGCGAGTTCCTCAGATAGTTGCATGATGCAAACATCATACATTGATCGCGGTGGATGCCGCGCGGCCTGTCGGTGCCAGCGACTAGCGTGTCCGAGGACCGCCAGAGGTGGACGAGGGAGACCCGCATGACCAGCACCACGCTGAGCCCGCAGCAGGAGCGCGAGTTCGAGGAGGTGACCGCGCCGTTGCGCGGCGAGCTCATCGCCCACTGCTACCGCATGCTCGGGTCGGCGGGCGAGGCCGAGGACCTCGTCCAGGAGACCTACCTGCGCGCCTGGCGGTCCTACGACCGCTTCGAGGGTCGCTCCTCCGTGCGCACGTGGATGTACACCATCGCCACCAACTCCTGCCTCACGGCACTCAAGGGTCAGGCTCGGCGACCGCTGCCCAGCGGTCTCGGCCAGCCGCCCGGCGACCCCCGCACCGCGGTCGTCGAGGACCGCTCGCGCGACTGGCTCGAGCCGCTGCCGGACCGCGTGGTCTGGGGGCGCGACGCCGCGACGGTCGACCCCGCCCAGGCCGCGGAGGCCACCGAGAGCACCCAGCTGGCCTTCGTCGCAGCCCTGCAGGAGCTGCCGGCGCTGCAGCGGGCCGTGCTCGTGCTGCGTGACGTGCTGCAGCTGTCGGCGGCCGAGACGGCGCAGGTGCTCGACACCACGGTGGCCTCGGTCAACTCCGCCCTGCAGCGTTCCCGCGTCACCATCGGTGACGGGCTGGAGCGCTCCGGGCGTCGGGTCAGCGAGCTCACCCAGGCCGAGCGGGACGTCTTCGCCGCCTTCTGCGAGGCCTTCGAGCGCTACGACGTGCCCGCGGTCGTCGGCGTCATGACCGCGCAGGCGGTCTGGCAGATGCCACCCTTCGACCGCTACTACGTCGGCCCGCAGGACATCGCCGCCCTCATCGGCACGCAGTGCCCGGCGAGCGGGCCGCGCGACCTGCGGATGGTGCCCACCGTCGCCAACGGCCAGCCTGCGGCGGGGATGTACCTCCGCCACGAGGACGGCGGCTACCGTGCCTTCCAGCTGTGCGTCGTGGACCTCCAGGAGGGCCGGGTCACCGGCGTCGTCGGGTTCTTCTCCGAGGACGCCTTCACCCGGGCGGGGTTGCCGCTGGTGCTGGAGCGCTAGCCGCGGACGGCGGCGCGCCCGCCGACCGAGGCGATGCCCAGCCAGGTATGCCGGTTGCCTGCCCAGCACCACCCCAGCTTGGGCGCGTCCTTGCGCTCACGGCCGTCGCGGCCGGTGCCGTTGCTGATCCACAGCGCGGGCACGCGCGGGTCGAGGGCCCCCGCGGCGGCCCGGGCCCGGCGCGACGGGGCGCGGGACCCGGTGGTCATGAAGCAGTGACCGCGCTCGATGACCTCCGGCACCTGCAGCGCCCAGCACACCCCCTCCGCGACGGTCATGAGGTCACGGCCTGCGGCCCGGACCTGCGGGTCCACCTCGTCGGGGCTGAGGTTGGCGTAGTCGTCGCCACGCTCGGGCGCGTGCACGGCATACAGGTCGGTCTCCGGCACCACGACCTCCGGCGCGGGGACGAAGGCGTCGAGATCGCCCAGATCCTCCACCACGAAGCCGGCCCGGTCGCCGAGCCGCAGCAGGGGCACGAGATCGGCGACGGGCACCAGCCTCGGGTGGACCGCCAGCAGGTCGCCGGTCAGCCCCTCGGGCAGGTCGGGGAGCGGCAGCCCCAGGTCGAGGAGACGTCGGTGCTGGGTGGGCAGGTCGGGCAGCGGGCGCACGGTCCTCCAGGGGGTCGGGGGCCTCAACAACGTCGAGACCCGCCCGCCCATTCCCGACGCGAGGGAGCAGCACCCGCCGCCGCGTCTGTCGGTGGGGAGGCATACGGTTCAGGGATGGAGTTTCGATACCTCGGCAACAGCGGTCTGAAGATCAGTGAGATCACTTACGGCAACTGGCTCACCCACGGCAGCCAGGTCGAGAACGACGTCGCGCACCAGTGCGTGCGCGCCGCGCTCGACGCCGGCATCAGCACCTTCGACACCGCCGACGTCTACGCCAACACCAAGGCGGAGAGCGTCCTCGGCGACGCCCTCAAGGGCGAGCGGCGGGAGAGCCTGGAGATCTTCACCAAGGTCTACTGGCCCACCGGCCCCGGCGGCAAGAACGACACGGGACTGTCGCGCAAGCACATCATGGAGTCGATCAACGGCAGCCTGACCCGGCTGCAGACCGACTACGTCGACCTCTACCAGGCCCACCGTTACGACACCGAGACGCCGCTGGAGGAGACGATGCAGGCCTTCGCCGACATCGTCCGCCAGGGCAAGGCGCTCTACATCGGCGTGAGCGAGTGGACCGCCGACCAGATCCGGGCCGGGCACGCGCTCGCCCAGGACCTCGGCATCCAGCTCATCTCCTCCCAGCCGCAGTACTCCATGCTCTGGCGGGTCATCGAGCCCGAGGTCGTCCCCGCCTGCGAGGAGCTCGGCATCTCCCAGATCGTCTGGAGCCCGATGGCCCAGGGCGTCCTGTCCGGCAAGTACCTCCCCGGCCAGCAGCCCACCGAGGGCCGGGCCGCGGACGAGTCGATGGGCAAGGGCATGCAGGGCTTCATGCGCGACGAGGTGCTCAGCGCCGTGCAGGAGCTCAAGCCACTCGCCGAGGAGGCCGGCCTGACCATGCCCCAGCTGGCGATCGCCTGGGTGCTGCAGAACCCCAACGTCGCCGCCGCCCTCGTGGGAGCCTCCAAGCCCTCCCAGGTCGAGGACAACGTCAAGGCGGCCGGGGTCAAGCTCGACGAGGACCTCATGGCCGCGATCGAGAAGGCCGTCGGTGGCGTCGCCGAGAAGGACGCGGCCAAGACCCGCGAGACCGCCCCGCAGACCCGCGTGGCCTGACCCCACCCCTGAACGGCTCGTGACGCCGCCCCCGGTCTCATCCCGGGGGCGGCGTCACCCGTTGTGCCGACACCTCGACCGGTGGGACGCTGGCCCCATGGCACTCAACGACGTGTTCGCCCGGCACAGCGACGGCAGCCCGGACTCCCCGGCGCTGGTCACCCCCGCCATCCGCCCCTCGGCCCGGGAGCAGCTGGCGACCCTCGACCGCCTGGGGCTCTCCGCCCAGGACGGCGTCACCGAGGCCGACCTCGTGGGTGACAAGGAGGTGGCTCAGGCCGTGCGTCGGCACCCCTACGTCGCCGCCCTGCACTGCCTGGCCCGCGACGGCGACGGTCAGCTCACCCACCACCCCCACGTGACCACGGTCGACCTCGAGCACGTCGTGGGCCCGGACTCCTACCCCGACCTCGTGCGCAAGCTCGCGGCCGCGGCCGGCTCGACCGCCGACCTGGGCGAGGTGCACGGCGGGGTGGACCACGAGCGCAGCCGATGGATCGTGCGCTTCCGGTTGGGCCGCATCACCCGGGAGCTCCACCCGCGCCTGGACCACGACAACGCCGACCTCGAGGTCCTACCGTGGATCTTCGACGCGGTCTGCATGCCCGGCCAGGCCAGCGCCTACGTGCGCCACGGCCAGCGGATCACCGTGGCCTACGTGCCGCGGTGGCACGTCGATGAGCTGCAGCGCGTGCTGGACCGCTGGGCCTTCGCCGCCTGAGCGTTGACCGCCACCCACCGCGCCGACGCCCCACGGGCGCGCGTGCGGCAGGGTGGAGCCTATGAACCCACGTCCCAGGGCCGCAGATGTCGCCCGTCAGGCCGGGGTGTCGCAGACCGCGGTGTCCTTCGTGATGAACGGCCAGGCCGAGGGCAACGTCTCGGCAGCCACTCGGTACAAGATCCTCCAGGCCGCAGCCGACCTCGGCTACGAGCCGAACGAGATCGCTCGCAGTTTGCGCAGCAACCGCACCCGCACCCTCGGTCTGGTGACCGACGCGATCGCCTCCTCGCCGTTCGCCGGCCGCATGATGGCCGGTGCCGGGGAGCGGGCCGCCGCCGAGGGCTACGCGGTGATGACGATCGACACCCACGATCATCGGGAACGAGAGGCCGGAGCCCTGGCCGAGCTCGCCCGCCGGCGGGTGGACGGCCTCATCTATGCGTCGATGGGGTTCCGGATCCTGGACACGGCCCCGACCGCACGCATCCCCGTGGTGCTGGCCAACTGCACGGCCCGGTCGGCCACCGAGGTCAGTGTCGTGCCCGACGACGCGGGTGGTGCCGCCGCGGCAGCGACGCACCTGATCGACCTCGGCCATCGAGACGTGGCGATGATCTCCGGCCCCTTCGAGAAGCACGGCAGCAAGGAGGTCGGGAATGTCTCCGGACCGTTGCGCTCCGACTCCTTCGGGGCCGGGATCCGGAGGGCCGGCCGCGAGGCACGGATCGTGAGTGCGGGGTGGGAGATCCAGGACGGGTATGCCGCGGCGATCGACATCCTGGGCGGGCCGGACCGCCCGACGGCGATCTTCGCGGTGACCGACCGGGTCGCGGTCGGGGTGCTGCTGGCTGCTGGTCGGCTCGGGCTCCGCGTACCGCAGGACCTCTCCGTCGTGGGCTTCGACGACCAGGAGCGCCTGGCCGCCGACGTCGTCCCCGCACTGACCACGATCGCCCTGCCCCACGAGCGTATGGGCGAGGTCGCCGTCGAGATGGCGCTGACGTCGGCGGCCGGGGACCTCACCCCGCGGCAGGTGGTGCTGCCCTGCCCGATCGTGGTGCGCGACTCGACGTCCTTACCTCGCTGATCAGAGCCTGCCCCTCCCAGCTCCACGGCGCCGGATGCCGGAAGGTGGCCGGGGCGCCGCTCGCCGGCAAGATCTCCACCACCGCCCCGTCGACGAATACCCGCGCCCCCTCGCTGAGCGACCGCTCACCGAGTGCCGCGTGCCGCAGGGCGCCCCCTTTTACGCCCACCTCCAGCATCAGCTGACCTCGAAGCGGAACCCTCCGGGCGGGTGCCGAAGGGAGGGACGTGCGTAGGGCGGCGGGAACCGCCGGGTCGAGCACCAGCCGAGAACCGTCGCAGTCCTGGACCAGACGCCGAGACAGCGCGAGACAGCCGGCGTGGTCGCGCCCCGGCTCCTCGGTTCCGTCCTCACGGACCCAGCCCATGAGCCACCACCCCTCGCGGCCGTCAGGCGCGAGCTGGGGCGCGTAGAAGTCGCTGCCCTCGTCGAGCAGATCGACTCGCTCCGGCTGCAACCGAGGGCGACCCTCGGGATCCGCGTCGAAGGAGCCGGTGCAGCCCACCACCTGCCCGAGCACCCCTCGGTCGTGCAGGGACAGCACCAGGGTGGCCCGATCACCATGAACCGCCAGTTGGGGGCACTCCCACACGTCGGCCGGGAGAGCGTCCGCGAGGACCTCGTCACGGCCGGTGAGCCAGACCCCGAGGTAGTCCCAGTCCTCGATGTCGTCGCAGCCGAAGAGCAGGATCGCCGGGGTGCCGTCGCGCAACCCGGCGCCGAGCACGGCATACCGGTGCCCGGCGTGCTCGACGACGAACGGGTCGCGCATCACCGCGACGTCGTCCACCTCCGGCGTGGTGGCGACCACGAGCGGGGCGGACCAGTCGTCGAGCCCCTCACCACCACCCCACCGCAGGCAGACCGTGCTGGTGTGATCCGGCCCGACGACACCGGAGTAGACGACGGCAGGGCGCTCCAGCCCGGGGACGAACACTCCCGACCAGCACCCGTAGGAGTCGGGACCGTCCGGGGTCGGCGCGAAGGCGACCGGGTGCTCGCGCCAGATGACGAGGTCCTCGCTGCTGGCGTGACCCCAGGCGATCTGCCGGTGCCACGGCCCGTCCGGGTTGTGCTGGAAGAAGACGTGCCAGCGCCCCTCGTGGAAGACCATCCCGTTGGGGTCGTTGAGCCATCCCGCCCGGGGACGCAGGTGGTATGCCGTGGCGCCGGCCGTGGGGGTCGCGGCGGCGCCGGTGGACGTGGTGCGGTCCTCGGTGCTGCTCACCGGTTGCTCCCTGCGGTCAGGCCCTCGCGCAGCGTGCGCTGGCCGAAGATGAAGACGACGAAGGCAGGGATCATCGAGATGACCACCCCGGCCAGGACGGTGGCGACCGACCCGGTGCCCATATTTCCCTGCAGCGAGACCAGGCCCAGCGGCAGCGTGAAGTTCTCCTCGCTGATCGTCATGATCAGTGGCCGGAAGAACTCGTTCCAGTGGAAGTTGAAGGCAAGGATCCCGACGATCGCCATGCCCGGGACGGCCAGCGGGGCGTAGATCGAGAAGAACGTCCGCCAGGGGCTCGCGCCGTCCACCGCGGCCGCCTCGCCCAGCTCGACGGGCAGGCCGAGGAAGTACTGCCGCATCAAGAAGGTGCCGAAGGCAGTGGGGATCGCGGGCAGGATCAGTGCCATGAGGGTGTCGGCCAGGCCCATGCCGCGGACCAGCATGAAGACCGGCACGATCGTGACCTGCATCGGCACCATCATGGTGGCCAGGATGACCGCGAACATCGTGCCCTTGCCGGGGAACTCCATCCGGGCGAAGACGTAGCCGCCGAGGGCCGCGGTCAGCATCTGACCCAGGGCGATCGCCGCGGTGACCAGGACGCTGTTGAGGATGAGCAGCCACATGTCCACCTGGGCGAAGACGTCACGGTAGGCGACGGTGGTGAGGCTGGTCGGGATGATGCTGCCCGAGCCCAGGCTCTGGCTGGGCGGCTGCAGCGAGGTGAGGACGGTCCAGATGACCGGCCCGAGGGTGAGGGCTGTGGCCAGCCCCAGGATCACGAAACGCCAGACGTTCTTCATCGCGCGTCTCCTCTCTCAGCCGTAGAACACGAAGCGACGGGACAGGCGGAACTGCAGCGCGGTGACGAGCATGATGATGATCGTCAGCACGATGCCGATGGCCGAAGCTCGGCCGAACTCGAGTTGCTTGAAGGCCGACTCGTAGATGACCATCACGGCCGTCCGGGTCGAGTCGCCCGGCCCTCCTCGGGTCAGCACGTAGGGCTGGTCGAAGATCTGCAGGGCGGCGATGATCGCCATGACCGAGGCCACCAGCGTCGTGGGGCTGACCAGCGGGAAGGTGATGGTCCAGAACTGCCGCCAGCCGGTGGCGCCGTCCACAGACGCCGCCTCGTAGACCTCCCGGGGGATGGAGGACAACCCCCCGAGGAAGAGCAGGAAGGAGAAGCCGAAGTTCTGCCAGACATAGACCAGCACGACCATGATCACCGCGCCGGTGGGGGAGGTCAGCCACGGCACCGCGGGGATCCCGATCCGGCCGAGCAGGTCGTTGACGAGCCCGAAGTTCTCGTTGAACAGGTAGCTCATGATGATCGACACCGAGGCCGCCGAGAGCACCAGCGGGAAGAACAGCACCGAGCGGAAGAACCCCCGCAACCGGGCGGGCATCTTGGTCTGGACGAGAACGGCGAGGCCCAGGGCCACGCTCAGCTGGAGGACGACCGCGACGAGCACGAAGAGCAGGGTGTTGCCGAAGGCGACCCGAATCGTCCGGTCGGTGGCGATGTCGGCGAAGTTGGCCAGGCCCACGAACTCCGGGGCGGTGATGATGTCCCAGGAGAAGAACGCCAGCACGAACGAGGCCACGATCGGCAGGAAGGTGAAGACGATGAGGCCGAGCATCGTCGGGAGCAGGAAGAGGGCGATCAGGAGGTTGCGGGCCCGGTCGTGACGGGCCCCGGTGGGCGAGGTGCCGGCCGACCGGGCGGACCGTGGGGTCCGGCCGGTCGCGGGGCTGGTGGGGGCGGAGGGCGCGCCGGGCGCGCCCTGCGCGGTGGTGGCCGAGCTGGACATCAGGACCTCCCGAGGGCGGAGTTGAGGTCGGCGTCGAGGCGCCGCAGCGCCCGGCCGATGTTGGCCTCGGAGCCGGTGACGGCACCGAGGACGTTCTTGATCAGGGCGGTCTCCACGGCGGCCTGTTGCGGCGGTGCCGGGATGGGGCCGGCCGGGAGCGTGTCGAGGGTGTCGTAGAAGACCTTCCAGTGCTCGGGGCCCTTGTCCGCATACAGCGATGCGTTGACCATGGAGCGGCGGGTGGGTGTGGTGTTGGGGGTGGGGAAGGCGAGCTCCATCCCCGGGCGGGAGATGCAGAACTTCACCCACTCCCAGGCCTCGTCCTTCTTGTCCGAGGTCCGCAGGATCGCGTAGCCGGCCGCACCGAACTGGTGCCGCTGACTCTTCCACCGAGGGAAGAACTGCACGTCGTAGTCCTGCGGCCCCATCCCGGCCTCGGACAGGCCGTCCACCCAGAACCCGCCCGCGGGCGTCATCCCGATCACGCCGCCCGCGAACTGTCCGACGAGCTCGTTGCCGCCGCCCTGGGCCGGACTGGTGCCCAACCCGTCGGCGACCAGCCGGCGGACGAAGGAGAAGGTCTCCTCCACGGCCGGGTCCAGGGCGTTCGACGCCTCCCAGAGGAAGCCGCCGGAGCGTCCGGTCTCGCCGGGGTAGAAGCTGTCCCAGAGCCACTCGCCGCCGGTCGACCTCTCCTCCTGGAGGAAGCTCGTGTCGTTGACGTAGAGCCAGGGGACGATGCCGCCCCACAGCCGGTTGGTCCAGTAATAGGGGACGAACCGCCCGGTCGACGCCGACTGCATGGCCCGGGCCGTGTCCAGGAAGTCCTCCTGCGTCCAGTCGGCGGGCGGCAGCTCCAGCCCTGCCCGACCCAGCGCCTCCTTGTTGAAGTAGACGTTGGCAGCGTTGAAATCGATCGGCAGCTGGAAGAGCTGGCCGCGGTACATGAACGACTCGATGAGGCTCGGGTGGACGTCGTCGAAGTAGTCCTGCACGACCTCCCGGTCACGCAGGACGTAGTCGTCCAGCGGCTCGGCCAGGCGGTCGGCGAACAGCTGGGCCCCCTCGGTCGCGACGACGCACACGTCCGGTGGCGTCCCGGCCGCGACCATGGTGAGGATCTTGGCGAAGAAGTCGGCCCAGTCCGCGCCCTGGATGGCCTGGATGCGCACCGGGATGTCCGGATGCAGCTCGCGGAAGGCGTCCACCAGACCCTGCCGCGAGGCGGCGTCCTGGTTGGTGCCCAGCATGGCGATCGTCAGGGTGTCGTCCCGGCGACCGGGGATGTCGGCGGCGAAGAGTCGGTCGATATTGAGGCCGAAGAGCGCCGCCGCTCCTGCTCCGGTGGCTCCCGCCAGCACGGCTCGTCTGCTGATGTCAGGCATCCTTGCCTCCTTCGAACTAATACGAATTAGTTCACTGTGCCGGAGGGTGTGCGGACTGTCAACCCCCCGGCCTGAGAAGGTGGTTTCATGGCCTCGCCCTTCGACCTCACCCTCGACGAGCTCCGCACCCATCGCAGCGCCAAGTGGAGCCGGGTGCCCGACGACGTGCTCCCCGCGTGGACCGCCGAGATGGACGTGCGGTCCGCGCCCGCGATCGGCGCCGCGCTGCAGACCGCGATCGGGCGCAGCGACTTCGGGTATGCCGGTGAGCCCGGCCCCGTGATCGACGCCTTCGCCGGCTTCGCGCGAGAGCAGTGGGGCTGGGAGGTCGCCGACACTCCTGGCCGGGTGCGGCTGTTCGCCGACGTGGGGCAGGCGGTCAAGGAGACCATCCGGGCCCTCGCCGCGCCAGGAGACAGCGTCATCCTCAACCCCCCGGTCTACCTCTCCTTCTACCCCTGGCTGCGCGACATCGGCGTGGAGGCGCTCGAGGTGCCGATGCTCGACGTCGAGGCAGGCGGGCGGCTGGACCTCGAGGGGATGTCTCGCGCCCTGGCCGACGGCGCCCGGATCGTGCTGCTCTGCAGCCCGCACAACCCGCTGGGCTACGTCTACTCCCGCGAGGAGCTGGCGGCCCTGGCCGAGCTCGCCGCCGAGCACGACGCGGTCGTCATCTCCGACGAGATCCACGCGCCCCTGGTCCACCCCGGCAGCCCCCGCGGGTTCGTCCCCTTCCTCAGCGTGAGCGAGACGGCTCGCGAGGTCGGGATCGCCCTGCACTCGCCCTCGAAGGCGTGGAACACCGCCGGCCTCAAGCTCGCGCTGGGCGTCACCGCGGTCGAGAGCCGCTGGCCCGCGCTCCAGGCCGAGACCGACTGGGCCCCGAGCATCCTGGGGCAGTATGCCGCGATCGCCGCCTACACCGAGGGGCGCGACTGGCTGTCCACCACCACGGCCGAGCTCCAGGCGCGCACCCGGGCACTGCCCGCCCTCCTCGCCGAGCACCTGCCGGACGTGCGCTACACCCCCGGGCACGCGTCATACCTCGCCTGGCTCGACTGCCGCGCGCTCGGCCTCGGCGACGACCCATCGGCGACCTTCCTCGAGCGAGGGCGGGTCCTGCTCTCCCCCGGTCCGGCGTTCGGGGCCGGTGGGGCCGGTTTCGCACGGCTCAATATCGGCACCAGCGAGGAGCTCGTGGGCGAGGCCGTCCGCCGCATGGCCTCCGCCCTCGGCTGAGCGACCGGGCACGCCTCAGCCGCAGTCGATGGCGCCGAGCTGCGCCAGACCCTGCAGGTCACCCGGCCCGAAGCCGGCCTGCCCGGTGTTGACCGCCGACATGAGCTCGTCCGGGTCGTCCACGTGGTCGAGCCCCATGACGTGGGCGAGTTCGTGGTCGAGCACCACCGACGTCTCGGCCTCGCCGTCCAGGTCCTCTCGGTCGAGGACGACCGACCCGCTGACGATCCACGATCGTCCGGAGACGCTCTCGGTCACTACCAGCGGGCCGCCGAGGCCGGCCGTCAGGCCGTCGAGCGCGGCCTCCTCCCGCGCCGGGCTGGGTGTAGAGGAAGGCGTAGTCCCCCGTCATCGACACGTCGACCTCCGGCAGCACGCGGGAGGCCCCCTCGGTCAGGCCGCCGAGCGGCCCCGACACCGCGGAGGCGTCCTGCACCACGGAGCCGACCTCGTCGGCCCAGGCCGCCGGCTGGTCACCGCCGCCGGGAACGAGGGCGCTCACCCGGTCCAGCACCGCCAGCGACTGGGTCGGGAAGAGCGCCGCCGCGGCGCCGACCCCGAGCACGAGCAGCCAGCCCGCCCCCGACCGGCGACGGCGGTGGCGCGGCGGAGGGGACGACGGGATGGCGCCCAGGCCGTAGAGCTCGTCCCACCGGTCGAGCTCGGCCAGGCGACGCTCCATCTCCCGCGCCCGTCGGCGCCGGGCCGCGCCCTCCATCATGGGCACATCCTGCCGCACAGCGGGGGCCGCGAGAAGGGGTATGCCGCGGGTCAGACCTCGCGCGAAGGCGTCACCTTGCTCCGGGCGTAGCGGAAGGGCTCGCGCGGGGGCCGACGGAGCAGGTCGGCGGTGAACCGGCGGCGCGAGAGCAGGATGAGCAGTCCGGCGAGGGCGAAGCACCCCGCGGCCACCCCCCACGCCAGCGGGAAACCCGCCTCCTGGGAGAGCGCCCCGAGCAGTGCCGGACCGAAGGCCCCGCCCGCGAAGGCGCCCGCCTGCACCGCGCCCGAGGCCTGCGCCGGGTTGTCGCGCCCGAGGCGGGCGACGGCATACAGGAGCAGACCGGGCCAGGACCAGCCGATGCTGAAGACGAGCAGGCCGAAGACCCACACCGCCCACGGGGTCCCCAGCGCCAGCCCGGCGCAGGCCAGCGCCCCCACCCCCATCTGCGTGGCGACGACCGGCAGGTTGGCGCCGTGCCGGTGGTCGGCCCGCCACCCGGAGAAGATCCGGACCATGATCGAACCGCCCGACCCCAGCGCCATGAGCACCCCGGTCTGCGAGGGGCTCAGCCCCACCTCGAACCCCCAGGAGGCGGTGAACGCGCCGACGAAGTTGGCGGCCGCGCTGGCGAAGGTGATGGCGAGCGCCGCCAGCACCAGCGGCAGGGTGGGAGGTGACTCCAGCAGCTCGGGCAGCGACGCCGGGGCGGAGCGACCCCGTCGTCGGCGGCGGCGCCGACCCTGCACCAGCAGCGCCACGGCGCCGGCGCACACCACCAGACCGGCCGCGGCGGTGATGACGAAGGTCGAGCGCCACCCCCACAGCGCGCCCGTGGTCGGCACCGCGAGCCCTCCGAGCATGATCGCGAGCGGCACGGCCGACTGCTTGACCCCGAAGCCGAGCCCCCGCCTCCCCGGTGGGAGGGCGCGGGCCATGAGCAGGTTGGCCGTCGCCTGCGACGCCGCGTTGCCGAGGCCCAGGACCACCATGACGAGCATCACCGACCACCAGCCGCGGGCCAGCAGCGTCATCGCCAGTCCGCCCCCGGCGACCAGCGAGCCCGCGGCCATGAGCAGCCAGCCGCGGCCCCAGCGGTCCACGACGCCGGAGGTCGAAAGGGTGGCGACCGCGGCGGTGGCGAAGAACACGCTGACGGCCACACCGAAGGCGCCCAGGCCCAGCCCGAGGTCCTCGCGGATCTCGACCGCCTGGGCGCCGAGGAGGAAGGGCGGGATCGCCCCCAGCGTGGTGATCGCCGAGGCGAGCACCATGACGAGCGCGGAGCGTCCACGGCGAGGGGCTGCTGCGGTGACCACGCGGGCGCCTCGCCCCCTCTCTGCCGTCTGCTGCTCGCCGGTCGCCTCCGGCGCAGCCCCGGGCTTAGAGCACCAGGCCCAGGGCGAACGGTCCGATGAGCACCGTGAAGAGGGTGATGACGACCACGCCGACGACGTTGAGGATGATTCCACCACGCGCCATCTCCTGGATCTTCACCGCCCCGGTGCCGAAGACGATGGCGTTGGGCGGGGTGCCGACCGGCAGCATGAACGCGCAGGTCGCCGCCAGGGCCGCCGGGATGAGCAGCGTCATCGGGTCGACACCGATGCCGACCGCCACACCGCCCAGCACGGGGATGAAGGTCGCCGCCGTCGCGGTGTTGCTCGTGACCTCGGTGAGGAAGAGGACGATAGTGACGACGGCCGCGAGGAGCAGCACGACCGGCAGCGCCCCGAGCCCGGTGACCTGGGTGCCGAACCACTCGTCGAGGCCGGTCCCGGCCACCGCGGCGGCCAGGCTGAGGCCACCACCGAAGAGCAGCAGCACGCCCCAGGGCAGCCCCTCCTCCGCGTCGTCCCACTCCAGCGCCATCCGGCCCTCCCGGTCGCCCGGGATGAGGAAGAGCACGATGCCTGCGCCGATGGCGATGGCCGTGTCGTCGAGCTCGCCCAACCACGGGGCGGCCTTGCCGAGGGCCGGGATGTTGGACAGCAGGCCGGGGACGATCCACAGGAAGGCGGCGCCGCTGAAGACCGCGAGCACGACCTTCTCTCCCTGGCTCATCGCGCCCAGCTTGCCGATCTCGTCGTCGATGAGCTGGCGTCCGCCGGGGATCTCCTGGAGCTTGAAGCGGAACATCACCCGGGTGATGAGCAGCCACGACACCGCGATGAAGACGACGACGATCGGGACACCGAGCATCATCCAGTTGACGAAGCCGATCTCGGTGTCGAGCTCGTCGGCGAGGTAACCGGCGACGATGGCGTTGGGCGGGCTGCCGAGCAGCGTGCCCAACCCGCCGATCGAGGCCGACCAGGCGATGGACAGCACCAGCGCCACCCCGAAGAGCCGCACGTCGGGGTCGCTCACCGTGTCGCTCACGGCGCGCCCCTGACCGACCTCCTCGGCGACGTCACCGTCGCCGGCGTGCGCAACCTGGCTGTTCTCCACGACGAGGGCCAGCACCGAGATGGCGATGGGCAGCATCATCAGGGTCGTGGCGGTGTTGGAGACCCACATCGACAGGAAGGCCGTCGAGATCATCATGCCGAGGATGATGCGGCGCGGGTGCGTGCCGACCCGGCGCAGCGTCAGCAGCGCGATGCGGCGGTGGAGGTTCCACTTCTGCATCGCGATGGCGATGAGGAAGCCACCGAGGAAGAGGAAGACGATGGAGTTGGCATAGGGGGCGGTCGCGTCCGCGACCCCGAGCCCGGTCAGCGGTGGGATGAGCACGATCGGCAGCAACGAGGTCGCCGCCAGCGGGATCGCCTCGGTCATCCACCACACGGCCATGAGCACGGCGATCGCCGCGACGAAGCGCGCGTCGCCCGACATCTCCGCCCCGCCCAGCAGGAGGTAGACCACGGCGGCGAGACCCAGCCCGCCGAGCCGGAAGGCCCAGGTGCGGCCGGGTGATCGTGGAGGCTCCCGATCGCTCGGTTCGTAGTCGTTCTCGCCCTGCTCCCGCACGATCTGGCCGGTCATCGATCCAGCTCCTCTCACCTCGGTGTGAACGCCTCAACCTAACGCAACGGCAGGGAGCGCCCGCGCATACCCTTGACGTATGAGCAGACCGCACCTGTGGATCCGCGCCGAGGCCCGCCCCAGCGAGCAGCGCGTGCCGATCGTCCCCGCCGACGCCGCCCGCCTCGTGAGCGATGGGTATGTCGTGACCGTCGAGGAGTCCCCGACCCGCGTCATCGACCTCGAAGACTACGTCGCGGTCGGCTGCTCGGTCGCCCCCTTCGGCTCGTGGGTGGACGCGCCGGAGGGCGCCGTCGTCGTCGGGATCAAGGAGCTGCCCGAGGACCCCGCCGACCTCGCCCACACCCACGTGTTCTTCGCGCACGCCTACAAGGGGCAGGAGGGCGCCGACGTCACCCTGGAGCGCTTCCGCCGCGGCGGTGGTGAGCTGCTGGACGTGGAGTACCTCACGCTGGACGGCAAGCGGGTCGTCGCCTTCGGCTTCTGGGCGGGGTATGTCGGGGCTGCCCTCTCCGTGCTGCGGCACCGTGGACTGCTTGAGGGCGGGGTGGCGCCGATGGGCCGCGAGGAGCTCGACGCCCAGCTGCGGGAGAGCGCTGCCGGTCGGGAGCCGGAGCGGGCCCTGGTCATCGGCTCGCGCGGGCGCTCGGGTCAGGGTGCCGTCGAGGCCCTGGAGCTCGCCGGCTGCGCCGTGACCCGGTGGGACCGCGCCGACACCCTGCACCTCGACAAGGACGCGCTGCGCGACCACGACCTGCTCATCAACTGTGTCGTGAGCAGCACGCCGCGCGAGCCCTTCGTCGGGCCGGAGGACGTCGTCGCGCCGCGGCGCCTGCGCACGATCGGCGACGTCACCTGCGACGTCACCTCCGAGGCCAACCTGCTGCCGATCAACACCGCCATCACCACCTGGGACGACCCGGTGCGTGAGGTCGGAACCCCGGAGGCGCCGCTGGAGGTCATCGCGATCGACAACCTGCCCTCACTGCTGCCGCTGGAGTCCTCGATGAGTTTCTCCGCCGAGCTCACCCCGCTGCTCGAGGACCTCGCCGAGCGGCGCGGCCCCTGGGCCGCCAGCCTCGAGTGGTTCCGCCGGCACGTGCCGCGCCACTGACCGACCGAGCGCCGCAGATGGTCGCTCTAAGACCCACCGGGCGCCGCAGATGGTCGCTGGCTGCCCTCAGGCCTTGCGGGTCCAGCGCCACCCTCGGGCCGGCTTGGGACCGCTGGGGTCGTCCATCGGCATGGTCCGCACGCGCACGTCGCCGAGCAGGCTGGAGGCGTTGATGACCAGCCGCGCGCCGGTCTCGGGCGCCGCCTGCACCGCCGGGTCGACCTCGTGGCGCACATCGCCGAGCAGGTTGAACCCCTGGAGCTCCACCCGGCAGCCGGGCGGCACCGCGATCTTGACGTCCCCGAGGCCGGTGAAGGCGGTGAGCCGCAAGGTCTCCCCGGGCCGGACCACATCGCGCAGGTCGAGCAGGACGTTGCCCATCCCCAGGTAGGCCGAAGTGTGCTCGGCGGCGGTCCACGCCCCGGTCCGGCGGACATCGCCCATGAGCGTGCCCATGGTCTGGCTGGGTTCCCGCGTGGGCACGGCGGCGTCCGGGCCGGTATGCCGAGCCGTCGGCCGACGGTCCTGCGGCACCTCCTCGCGGGGCGCGCGTCGCTCACCGGGCTGCGGGATCCGGGGTTGCCACTCGGGCGGCACCTCCGACGGCCCGTCACGGAACGGGTCGGGAGTGGTGGAGTTCGCCATACCTCCCCACACTAGCGGTGGCGGTGACGGTGCACCGATGACATCTGTCAACAACCATCTGCGACGCCCGGTCGGTCAGAGAGCGACCATCTGCGACGCCCGGTGGGTCAGAGAGCGACCATCTACGACGCCCGGTCGGTCAGAGAACGACCATCTACGACGCCCGGTGGGTCAGAGAGCGACCATCTGCGGC
Organism: Serinicoccus profundi; assembly: GCF_008001015.1. NCBI lineage: Bacteria > Bacillati > Actinomycetota > Actinomycetes > Micrococcales > Ornithinimicrobiaceae > Serinicoccus > Serinicoccus profundi. The sequence continues at coordinate 3,251,491 of NZ_CP042862.1, forward strand.
GCTCGGTGGGTCAGCGGAAGGCGCTGGTGCCGGTGACGGACCGCCCCACGAGCAGCGACTGGACGGTGCGACTGCCCTCGTAGGTGTAGACCGCCTCGAGGTCGGCGAAGTGCCGGGCGACGTGGTGGTCGAGCAGGATGCCGTTGCCGCCGAGCAGGTCGCGGGCGATCGCGACGACCTCGCGGGCGGCGGTCGTGGTGTGCAGCTTGGCCATCGCCGCGTGCTCGATGGTGCAGCGGCCCTGGTCCTCCAGCTGGCTCATCCGGGTGCACATGAGCTGCATGGAGGTGATGAGCGTGACCATCCGGGCGAGGTCGTCCTGGATGAGCTGGTTCTTGGCCAGCGGCCGGCCGAACTGCTCCCGGCGCAGCGCGTAGGTCAGGGCCCCCTCGTAGGCCGCGACCGCGTGCCCGATCGCCTCCCACGCCACGGTCTGCCGCGACCGGGCGAGCACCCGGTTGGTGTCGGCGAAGGTCCGCGCCTGCGCCAGCCGGGAGTCCGCAGGCACGCGCACCCCGTCGAGCCGGATGTGGGCCTGCCACACCCCACGGTTGCTGATCTTGCCCTCGATGACCTGCGCGTCCCAGCCGTCCGCCTGCTGCGGGTCCTCGACCACGAACCCCCCGACGTCGCCGGCCTCGTCGCGCGCCCACACGACCACCAGGTCGCAGACGGAGCCGTTGCCGATCCACCGCTTGGCGCCGTCGAGGACCCAATGGTCGCCGTCCCGCCGGGCGGTGGTCTCCAGGCTGACGACGTCCGAGCCGTGCGTCGGCTCGGTCAGCGCCACCGCGCCCACCGTCTCCACGCGCGCCATACCCGGGAGCCAGCGCTCGCGCTGCTCCTCGCTGCCCAGGAGGTGGACCGCGGTCATCGCCAACCCCGAGTGCACCGCGTTGAAGGTCGCGATCGACCCGTCGCCGCGCGCCAGCTCGGCGCACATCATCCCCTCGGCGACGGCGGACACCCCCGCGCACCCGTAGCCCTGGATGGCCGCCCCCGCGACCCGGGTCGCGGCATACCCGGGCACCATCTCGGCCGGGAAGCGCGCGGCCTCCCACCACTCCTGGGCCCGCGGCACGACCTCCTCGTCGCACCAGGCGCGCAGGCCGTCGCGCAGCTCGCGCTCGCGCTCGCTCAGCAGGTCGTCGAGGCCGAAGAAGTCGGTCCCCCGCGCACGACCCAGGTCGGAGCCGTCCGGCACCGCGCGGGCGGACTCGGGCAATGGCTCGGGCGCATCACTCATGGGTCGAGGGTATGCCGCCACCCACCCCGGCGCCGTCCGTGGCCGCCCCGCCCGCTCCGGATCGGGTCGGATCGGGCCGGATCGGGCCGGGTCGGGTCGGCCCGCAGGACGCCCGGTCGCAGAAGCGCCGGTCAGAGCAGGGGGTGAGCGGCGCGCAGGCCGGGCTCGCGCCCGGGCTCGATGTACCACTCGTCGCCGAAGATCGCGGCGAACTGCTCGGTCGGCATCCCGAGCATCCAGCCGACGTCCTCCTGGCTGGCGTGCGCCGCGAGGGCGGCCCGCTTGGCCTCGAGGACCTCGCGCACGTCCACGTGCCAGTGGATCTCGGCCTCCGGGGTGCCCATCGGGTTGCCGTCGTCGGCGGGGCCGTCGGGGTCCCAGTCCTGCCCCTCCGGCACCAGACCGGCCTCCGTGGCGGCCTGGACCATCCGGCGCATGTGGTCGCGGTTCATGGTGTTCTCCAGCAGCCGCGGTCGCCGTGCGGCGAGCTCGGCGGCCCGGTGCGCGACGTGGTGGACCTTGACGTGGTCGGGGTGGCCGTAGCCGCCGTGCCAGTCGTAGCCCACGAGCACCCCGGCGCCCTCCTCGTCAAGGATCTGCGCCAGCCGACGCGCGGCCTCCTCGAGGTCAGCGGCATGGAAGGACTGCTCGTGGGAGTTCTGCTCCCAGCCGGTCATGCCGGAGTCGGCATACCCCAGCCAGCCCACCCGCGCGGTGCCGAGGACGAGCGCGGAGGCCTCCGCCTCGGAACGACGCCGCTGGATGACGCTCTCCCCCTCGCGCAGGTCGGTCGGCACCGTGCCGTGGTCGCCGTGGGTGGCGTAGACGCACACCACCCGGTGCCCCGCGTCGGCGGCCAGCCGCATGGTGCCGGCGCTGCCGCTGGCCTCGTCGTCGGGGTGGGCGTGGAGGAAGACGATGGTGGTCACAGGGCACAACCTAGGGGTCCGCACCGACCTTCACACAACCTGCACATCTGCCCACCACCCCCTCCACGCGGGCCGCCCTAGTCTCGGAGGCATGACCCAGACCCGAACCGTCCTCGTCGTCGAGGACGACCCCACGATCAACCAGGCCCTCACCGACCGCTTCGCCGCGGAGGGCTTCACGGTGGCCCGTGCGGTCGACGGGCCGGGCGCCCTCGCGGAGGCCGAGCGGCATACCCCTGACGTCGTCGTCCTCGACCTCATGCTGCCCGGTCTCGACGGGCTGGAGGTCTGCCGTCGGCTGCAGGCGCAGCGCCCGGTGCCGATCCTCATGCTCACCGCCAAGACCGACGAGACCGACATCCTCGTCGGGCTCGCGGCGGGGGCGGACGACTACGTCACCAAGCCCTTCCGGATGCGGGAGGTCGTGGCGCGCGTGCAGGCGCTGCTGCGCCGGGTGGAACGAGCCACCGAGCTGGCCGGCTCCTCGCTGCCGCTGCTGGAGGTGGGTGTACTGCAGATCGACCGCGGGGCGCGGCGGGTGCGGGTGGACGGCGGCGAGGTGCACCTCACGCCGCTGGAGTTCGACCTGCTCACCGCGCTCGCGGAGCGCCCCGGCACGGTGCGTGGACGCGACGACCTCATGACCCAGGTGTGGGGCTGGGCCGACGCCCACGGCACCCGCACCCTCGACAGCCACGTCAAGGCGTTGCGCGCCAAGATCGGGGCCGACCGGGTCCGCACGGTGCACGGCGTCGGGTATGCCCTGGAAGGCGGCCAATGAGCGCCGTCGACCGGGACTCCCGGCCCGGGGGCGCGGAGTTGGAGCGCCCGCTGGACCTCGTGGGCTCGATCAAGGTCAAGATCGGCCTGCTCGTCGCGGTGAGCATCCTCGCCGCGGTCGTGATCTTCGAGGTCGGGGACCGGTCGAGCGTCTCGGCCTGGCTCACCATCCCCGTGTCGCTCGCGGCCGCCCTGGGCGTCACCGCCTGGTTGGCCCGCGGCATGACGGCACCGCTGCGGCAGATGACCGTGGCGGCCGGGCAGATGGCGGGAGGCGACTACACCGCCCGGGTGACGACGGCCTCGCGGGACGAGGTGGGCCAGCTCGGCGTCGCCTTCAACACGATGTCCGCCGAGCTCGCGGACGCCGACCGGCAGCGCCGGGAGCTGCTGGCCACCGTCTCGCACGAGCTGCGCACGCCGCTGGCCGCGCAGCGGGCCCTCCTGGAGAACCTCGTCGACGGCGTCGTCACCCCCGACGACCGCGCGCTCCAGACGGCGCTCGACCAGTCCGAACGGCTCAGCACCCTCGTGCAGGACCTGCTCGACCTCAGTCGCATCGAGGCCGGGGTGGCGGCCCTGTCGCTCGAGCCGGTCGCGGTCGGCGCCCTGCTCGCGCGCTGCGTCGAGGAGGCCCGGGCCAGCGTCGGCGCGACCGGGCGCGGCGTGGCGGTGGACCTGGACGTGACCCCGCCGGATCTGCACGTCGAGGCCGACCCGGCCCGCCTGGCGCAGGTCGTGACCAACCTCCTGGACAATGCGGTGCGGCACAGCCCGGAGGGCGGCACGGTGCGGGTCGGGGCCGTCGGCGCCGGGCCCACCTGGACCCTCGAGGTCGCCGACGAGGGGCCGGGCTTCCCCGCCGGGCGCTCGGAGGAGATGTTCGCCCGCTTCGGGGTCGGCGACGACAGCAGCGGCGGCACCGGGCTCGGCCTGGCCATCGTGCGGTGGGTGTGCGAGCTGCACGGCGGGCGGGTCGAGGCGGTCGAGACCGCCGCCGACCGCACCGGCGCCCTGGTGCGGGTCGAGCTGCCCGTGGCCACCGCGGCAGACGGATCCGGACCCAGGGAGGCGCGTCCGCTCCCCCTGACAGCTCCGCCCGGACGCGCCGCCAAGGCGGGCAGAGCGCCGGGAGCGCGGCCGGGGCCGTCGACGAGCCTGTCGGCGGGGCTCCCGCCCTCGCCACCGGCCGTGGCTCGGGCGTCGCCCGGACCATCCCCGTGCCGACGCCGTCGGTCCTCGACACCGTCTTCGGCCGGTTCTGGCCCGAGCCGACCTCACGACTGCGGACGGCGCCGGTCGCGCTGTGGTCCTCGGTCGGCGTGGGCGCGCTCGCCGCGGTCCTGCTGCCCTACCGCGGGATCGGCCTGGCGTATGCCGTCGTCCTGCTCCTCGCCGGTGCGCTGGTGCTCTCCCTCTCCTCCCGTCGGCGCGAGCCGTGGACGATCGCGTCCGCCGTGCTCTGCGTCGGGCTGGCCAGCCTCGTGGTCCTGCGGGCCGCCGAGTGGCTCACCGTCCTCTCCCTGCTCACCGCTGCCGTCCTGGTGACGACCGCCCTCACCGGCGCCCGCGGGCTGCCCGCCATCCTCACCTCGGCCGCCTCCTGGGTCGCGAGCGGGCTGCGCGGCCTGCCGCTGCTGGGGCGGACGCTCTCGGCGACGTCACGGCATACCCTCGTCTGGCCCATCCTGCGGACCGCCGCGATCTCGCTCGTCGCGCTGGTCGTCTTCGGTGGCCTCTTCGCCTCCGGCGACGCCCTCGTCGGGGCCTGGGTCAGCGACCTCGTGCCGGACGTCGACATCGCCGAGTCGCTGGTGCTGCGCAGCTTCACGTGGTTCGTCGTCGGCGGCATCGTGCTCGCCGCGACCTACCTCGCGCTCAACCCCCCGCGGGTCGACCTGGTCGCGCTGCCGCAGGCCCGCCCGGTCACCCGCGCCTGGGAGTGGCTGGTGCCGGTGGGTGTGGTCGTCGCGACCTTCGTCGTCTTCCTGCTCGCGCAGGGGGTCGCGCTCTTCGGCGGCCACGACTACGTCCAGCGCACCACCGGGATGACGTATGCCCAGTCCGTCCACCAGGGCTTCGGCCAGCTCACCCTCGCCACCGCGCTCACCCTGCTCACCGTGGCGCTCGTGACCCGCCGGGCGCCCCGGGGGACCGAGCGCGACCGGCTGCTGCTGCGGGTGGCACTCGGGGTCCTGTGCGGCCTCACCCTCGTCGTCGTCGCCTCCGCGCTCTACCGCATGCACGTCTACCAGCAGGCCTACGGCTTCACCGTGCTCCGCGTGCTCGTCGACGCCTTCGAGCTGTGGTTGGGCCTGCTTGTCGTCCTGGTCATGGTGGCCGGGGCCCGGATGAGCGGCTGGTGGCTGCCGCGCGCCGCCCTGGCCTCGGGCGCGGCGATGTTGCTGCTCCTCGGCCTGGGCAACCCCGAGGCGTGGGTGGCCCAGCGCAACATCGAGCGCTACGAGGAGACCGGTGACCTGGACCTCACCTACCTCCAGTCGCTCGGCGCCGACGCGGTGCCGGTCATCCGGGAGGGGTTGCCCCCCGAGCTGGCCGACTGCTCCGTCGGGTGGCGGGTCGACGACGAGCTCGTCGAGGACCCGCTCAGCTGGAACCTCGGGCGGGCCCGGGCAATCGAGGCGGGACCGATGAGCCTGACGCCGATCGAGGGCTTCTCCTACCCGACCTTCGCGGTGGGCGACTGCCCGTCCGAGCTGCCGCTCACCCCTTGAGATCGGGGAAGTCGGTGTCCCGCCACTCGGTGGGCTGGCTGGGCGCCTCGACCGCGCTGCCGCCCCCGGCACCCGAGGCGAGCTCCTCCTCGCGGGAGCGCAGCTCGACGCGGCGGATCTTGCCGCTGATCGTCTTGGGCAGCTCGTAGAACTCGACCCGGCGCACCCGCTGCCAGGGCTGCAGGTGCTCCCGGGCGTGGGCGAGGATCGAACGCGCCGTGTCGGCATCGGGCTCGTGCCCGTCGACCAGCGCGATGTAGGCCTTGGGCACCGCGAGGCGCACCTCGTCCGGTGCCGGCACGACCGCCGCCTCGGCCACCGCCGGGTGCTCGATGAGCACCGACTCCAGCTCGAAGGGGCTGATCTTGTAGTCGCTGGCCTTGAAGACGTCGTCGGTGCGGCCGACGTAGGTGATCATGCCGTTCGCATCCCGCTCCGCGACGTCTCCGGTGTGGTAGAAACCGCCCGCCATCGCCTCGGCGTTGCGGTCCTCGTCGCCCTGGTAGCCGGTCATGAGGGCCATCGGCGAGGCGGACAGGTCGAGGCAGATCTCACCCTCGCCGGCACCCTGCACGACCTGCCCGGTCTCGGGGTCGACGAGGACGGAGGGCACGCCGGGCAGCGGCATACCCATCGAACCGGGCTTGACCTGGCCGCCCGGGCAGTTGCCGATCTGCGCGGTCGTCTCGGTCTGGCCGTAGCCGTCGCGCAGCGTCAGGCCCCACTGCCGCTGCACCTGGGCGATGACCTCGGGGTTGAGCGGCTCTCCGGCCCCGATGACCTCGCGCAGCGCGCCGGGACCACCGGAGAGGTCGGCGTTGATGAGCATCCGCCACACCGTCGGCGGCGCGCAGAAGCTCGTCACCCGATGTCTGCGGAGCGCCGTGAGCAGCGCAGCCGGGTCGAAGCGGGCGTAGTTGTAGACCAGGATCGTCGCCTCGGCGATCCACGGCGCGAAGAAGCAGCTCCACGCGTGCTTGGCCCATCCCGGCGAGGAGATGTTGAGGTGCACGTCGCCGGGGCGCAGCCCGAGCCAGTACATCGTCGACAGGTGCCCGACGGGGTAGCTCACCTGGGTGTGCTCGACGAGCTTGGGCTTGTTGGTGGTGCCGGAGGTGAAGTAGAGCAGCAGCCGGTCGTCGGGGGCCGTGCCGGGATGCTCCGCCTGGCTGACGTGCTCGAGGTATGCCGTGCGCAGGTCGGTCCATCCGTCCGCCTCGCCGACGGACAGGCGCACGTAGTCGCCCGGGACCTCCTCGAACCTGTCGGTGTCGGCCGCGTCGACGACGACCGCGCGGGCGGCGCCGCGCTCCAGCCGGTCCCGCAGGTCGGCCGGGCCGGCGGCCGTGGTCGTCGGCATGATGACCGCGCCGAGCTTCATCACCCCGAGCATGGTGGCCCACAGCTCGAGCTGGTTGCCGAGCATGACGATGACGCTGTCACCGCGACCGATGCCCTGGTGGGCGAGCAGCGCGGCGACCTGGTCGGAGCGGGTGGCGACCTCGTCGAAGGTCAGGCTCTGGTCTGTGCCGTCCTCCTCCACGACGACGAGGGCGGGCTGGTCGTTGCCCCGAGCGATCGCGTCGAACCAGTCGATGGCCCAGTTGAACCTCTCCCCCACGTCGGGGTAGTCGAACTCCTCGCGGGCGCGGGCCGGGTCGCCGTAGAGCTCGAGGAGCTGGTCACGGGCGGCGCGGTAGGCCTCGGTGGTCGGCTGGTGGGTGGACGTCGGCGTCATGCCCTCATACCTACACCCCGGTGGGTGGGGCTGTCAGCCCGGGGGCCGTGTGTCTGCGGCGTCCGGCGGGTGAGCTCTCAGGACCGGGTCGTTCCGCGCGACGATGTCGGACCTGCCACCTAGAGTCGAGCCATGACGAGCCCCATGGACGACCAGCCCCAGCCCGACCAGACGATGCCCGAGCAGAACCAGCCCGACCAGGTCGTACCCGAGCAGAACCAGCCCGAGGACGCCGAGATGCTCGGCGCCCCCAGCCCGCAGTCCCCGGGCGAGCAGCTCGAGCGCGACCCCGCGGACTGGACGACGGGCGACGACCCGGCGACCGAGGCGCAGAAGTCCTACCTCGACCGGCTCGCCAGCGCCGCCGGCGAGCAGATCTCGGCCGACGGTCTCACCAAGGCCCAGGCCTCCGAGCACATCGATCGGCTCCAGGGCCAGACCGGGATGCAGCCCCGCGAGTCCTGAGCGCGGCGAGCGCCGCGGCGAGCCGTCACGCCAGGTCGGACGGGTCGACCCGCGACAGGCCGGTGATGCCGTCGAAGTCGGTGTCGGTGGTGACGATGCCGCTGAACCCTGCCAGCAGGGCCGTCGCGGCGTGGACCGCGTCCCGGCCTCGAGCCTCCTCGCGCTCGACCAACCGACGCGACTCCCGCAACGTCTCGTGGTCGAAGTCGTGCCAGACCACGAGACGGTCGAGGACGTCGAAGTCGGTGATCGCCTCTGCCGTGGAGGTGCGCCGCAGGCGGTGGACAAGGAACTCCTGGCCAGCCTCCACGGACTGGTGCAGGCGCAGGTCACCGGTGGCCGCGAGCTCGACGACGCGCACGCAGGCAGCCCGGTCGGGATGCTCGTCACCGAAGGCCAGCAGCAGGACGGAGGAGTCGACGAACACCGCCCTCATCGAGGATCGAGGATCGTCTCGAGCGGCGAGGCGTAGGCCTGCTTGAGCTCGTGCGACATGGCCACAGCCCAGCAACACGTGTGTATGCATGTGTAGGTTCAGGCGGATGGCTCTGGGTTGGTGGACGCCCACACCTGCCGGACCTCGGCGGCGACGGAGGCGACCGCGGGCCGCCGCTCGCTGGAGTCGCGGTGGACGAGCATGACGCGCCGGGTGGGCGGATCCTTGACAGGCAGGGCGACGACGGTGTCGGGCAGCTCGGGTCGGCCCAGGCGGGGCATGAGGCCGATCCCGAAGCCGGCGGCGACGAGGGCGATCTTGCTGGGGTGGGTGTCGGCGGTCGCGGCGATGCGGTAGTCCAGGTGCCGCTCGCGCAGGGCCGTGAGCAGCCAGTCGCTGAAGACGCCCGGTGAGTCGTCGACCCAGTCGCGGTCCTCGCAGTCCCGCAGGTCGAGGATGCCGTTGCGGCCGATCCGCAGGTCGTGGTCGTGCGGCGCGATGAGGTCGACGACGTCGTTGCCCAGCACGCTCGCCACGAGCCCCTCCGGCAGGGCCTTGTGGTAGTCCGTCCAGTCGTGGACGACGGCGAGGTCGACCTCCCCCCGACGCAGCGCACGCAACGAGCCCTCGGGGGTGAACTCGCGCACGGTCAGCCGCAGGAGGGGGTAGCGCTCGCGCAGCGCGGGGATCGTCGGCGCCAGCAACCCCACGATCCCGGTGGGGAAGGACGCGAGCACGAGCGGCCCCGAGACGTCGCTGGTGAGGAGCTCCAGCTCGGCCCGGGCGGCCTCGTCGAGCTGCTCCACCTCAGCGGCCAGCCGCACCAGCACCTCGGCCGCGTCGGTGGGCACGACATTGCGTCCCCGGCGCACCAGGACGGGCTGCCCCGCCTCCTGCTGGAGCCGGGTCAGCTGCTGGCTGACGGCGGAGGCCGTGAGCCCCAGACGGTCGGCCGCGGCGAGGACCGTGCCCTCCTCGACGACCGCCTTGAGACTCACCAGGTGCTCGGGTGAAAACATACAGATATTCTTACACATACCTGTAAGAAACGTTCGCTTGTGCTAACGCAAAAGCCCTGTCAGAGTAGTACCTGTCAGACCCCAACACGAAGAAAGGTGGCCATCATGACCGCTCTGTCCAAGGCTTTCCGCAGCAGCACCCACGTGATCCTCGAGATCGGTCGCAACTGGCGCCCGATCGAGCACCTGCGCGGCTGACCCACGACGCACCGAGAAGCCGCCCCCGGGAGATCCCGGGGGCGGCTTCTCGCATCCCGCGTGCCGCGTCCCCCTCAGGCGCAGGCGGCCTCCTGCAGGGCTTCGAGCCCGGCGAGGTCGGCCTCGGTGAAGGCGTCCTGGCCGGAGTTCTCCGCCGCCATGAGGGCGTCGGCCTCCTCGGAGTGCCCCAGACCGAGGACGTGCACGAGCTCGTGCACCAGCACGACCTCCTCGTCCAGGCCGCGCAGCCAGCCCCCGCGCATCTCGGTGTCGAGGACGACCATGCCCCCGACCGCACGCGCGTCGCCACCAGGCCCGACGACGTAGGAGGCGCCCCCGAGCCCCGCGGTGGGCCCGGCGAGGTCCGGCACCTCCTCCTCGTCGGCCCACCCGATGAGCACCGGGCCCCGCTGCCGCCCCTCGAACTCGCGGTCGTCGGTCTCCCCCGTGACGACGAAGGTGAACCCGCTGGCCTCGTTGACCCGGGAGACCGCGGAGGCGACGAGATCGGCATACCCCTCCGGGGCCCCGGCCGGGTTGACCTCCACCTCGATCTGCGCCTCGCACCCCCAGGTCACGGGCCGATCGCGGCTCGTGACCTGCATGAAGGTGTAGCCCTCGCCCCCGGACCCGGGCACGCCCGCCGACCGGTCGGAGTAGACCGTCCGGCGGACATTGCCGAAGTCGAGGCCGGGCGAGAGGTAGACCACCATGCTGATGACCAGCCCCATGACGAGCAGCACGCTGAGGATGCTCGTGCACCCGCCACCGCGCCGCTCAGCCATGGGACCAGTGTGCCCGGGCTACTGGCCCAGCCCGGCGAGCAGGTCCTCGAAGTCGGTGACCTGCTGCTCGACCCGCGTGCCCGCGCTCCGGCTGCCCTCCGACGGGCCGAAGCCCGCGACGCCGGCCGCCACGACGGCACCGGCGAGCTCGCCGGCCGCGCGGGTGATGCGCCGGCCCAGGTCGGCCGAGCCGGCCCCGCCGAAGTCGTCGGTCGCGGCGAAGACCCCGGTGGGGACGACCGCGGCGCGCAGGTAGCTGAACAATGGCCGCAGCGCGTGGTCCAGCACCAGCTGGTGGCGCGCCGTGCCCGCCGTGGCGGCGATGAGCACGGGCATCCCCGAGATCGCCTCAGGGTCGAGCACGTCGACGAACATCTTGAACAGCCCCGAGTAGCTCGCCGCGAAGACCGGGGTGACCGCGATGAGCGCGTCGGCCGAGGAGACCAGGTCCCGGGCCTGCGCGACGGCGGGCGTCGGCATACCTCCCGTGGTCATGGTCGTGGCCAGGTCGTGCGCGAGCTCGCGCAGCTCGACGACCTCGACCGAGGCCGCCTCGCCGCGCGCCGACACCTGGGCGGTGACGGCGTCGGCGAGCCGGTCGGCCAGCAGCCGGGTCGAGCTGGGCTGGGAGAGCCCGGCGGTGGTGACGACGATGCGGCGGGTCATGACGTGCTCCCTCTCTCGGTATGCGGTGCAGCTGGGTCAGGCGGTGGCTGCTGCGGTCTCGCTCGCCCGGGCAGGGGCGACGAGGTGGTGCGGCGCGCCCGGTCCCTGCGCCACGAGCGAGGCGTGGGTGGGCGGGTCGCTCGGGACGTGCGCCGGGCGACGGGCCTCGAACTCGCGCCGGAGCACCGGCACGACCTCGCGGCCGAGGATCTCGATCTGCTCGAGGACGACGTCCTTGGGCAGGCCGGCGTGGTCCATGAGGAACAACTGGCGCTGGTAGTCCCCGACCTGGTCGGCGAAGCCGAGCGTGCGCTCGATGACCATCTCGGGCGTCCCCACGGTCAGCGGGGTCATCCGGGTGAACTCCTCCAGGCTCGGGCCGTGGCCGTAGACCGGGGCGACGTCGAAGTAGGGCCGGAAGGCCTTCTTCGCCTCCGCCTCGCTGCCGGCCAGGAAGACCTGGCCACCGAGGCCCACGATCGCCTGGTCGGCCGAGCCGTGGCCGTAGTGCTCGAACCGGCGGCGGTAGAGCTCGACCATCTGCGCGGTGTGCTCGATGTTCCAGAAGATGTTGTTGTGGAAGAAGCCGTCACCGTAGTAGGCGGCCTGCTCCGCGATCTCCGTGGACCGGATCGACCCGTGCCAGACGAACGGCGGGGTGTCGTCCAACGGCCGCGGGGTCGAGGTGAAGCCCTGCAGCGGCGTGCGGAACTTGCCCTGCCAGTCGACGACTTCCTCGCGCCACAGGCGGCGCAGCAGGTGGTAGTTCTCCACCGCGAGCGGCACGCCCTGACGGATGTCCTTGCCGAACCACGGGTAGACCGGGCCGGTGTTGCCGCGACCCATCATCAGGTCGACGCGGCCGCCGGACAGGTGCTGCAGGAAGGCGTAGTCCTCCGCGATCCGCACCGGGTCGGTCGTCGTGATGAGCGTGGTCGCGGTCGACAGCTTGAGGTTCTGCGTCTGCGCGGCGATGTAGGCCAGGTGGGTGGTGGGCGCGGAGGAGATGAACGGCGGGTTGTGGTGCTGACCGCTCGCGAAGACGTCGAGACCCACCTCCTCGGCCTTGAGCGCATAGTCCGTCATCGCGGAGATCCGCTCGCCCTCGCCGGGGGTGCGGCCCGTCGTCGGGTCCTGCGTGACGTCACCGACGCTGAAGATACCGAACTGCATCTCTCTCGCCCTCCTGGGTTGTTGATGTATCAACTATATCAACACCCGCGCCGCCTCGATATTCCAGGGCCCCCTCGCCGGGCCAGGAGCACCCCGAGGTATGCCGCACCTCGCCCGGTCGTGGAGCGGGCGCGGATCCGCTACTCTCGGGCCAGACGTTGACGCAACGTCAAAGGGAAGGGGCACGGATGGTGACGCTGCCGGCCGAGAGCGACCAGCGAGAGGCGCCGCTGGTCGCGCGACACCTGAGAGTGCCGTTCGTGCTGCTCCTGCTGTGTTTCGCCGCCTGGGGCATGGCGGCCAACCTCACGGACATCCTCGTGGGGGTGTTCCGCGGCATTTTCGACATGTCGAACTTCCAGTCCTCGCTGGTGCAGTTCGCCTACTACGGGGCCTACTTCCTGCTCGCCGTCCCGGCCGCCTTCATCAACGCCCGCTTCGGCTTCAAGGCCGGGGTCCTCGTCGGCCTGGGCCTGGCGGCCGCCGGGGGATTTCTCTTCATCCCGGCCAGCCAGATGCTCGCCTACAACATGTTCCTGCTCGCGCTCTTCGTCCTGGCGGCAGGGCTCTCGATCCTGGAGACCTCGGCCAACCCCTTCGTCATCGCGATGGGCGACGAGCAGAGCGCGACGCAACGGCTCAACCTCGCGCAGTCCTTCAACCCGGTCGGCGCCAACCTCGGCGTGCTCATGGGCGCGGTCCTCATCCTGCCCAACCTCACCCCCGAGGAGAGCAAGACGATCATGGGTGAGGCCGAGCTGGTCGCCGCCCAGGAGGCCGACCTGCTGCTGGTGCTTCGCCCCTACCTCGTCATCGCCGGGATCCTCGTCGCGATCTGGCTCCTCATCGCCTTCCGCAAGATGCAGATGCCGACGGAGCCGGAGGCGGTCGACCTCACCGAGGGCGGCGGCGGGACCTTCGCCCGGCTGTGGGCCAACCGGCACTACCGCTACGGCGTCATCGCGCAGTTCTTCAACGTCGCCGCGCAGACCTGCACGTGGACCTTCACCATCCTCTACGCCCAGGACGTCGTCGGCACGTCCTCGGCCGCCGCGGGGTGGTGGCTCCAGGCCAGCCTCATCATCTTCCTCGTCTCGCGCTTCGTCATGACGTGGTTGCTGGGGATCTTCCGCCCGGCGCTGCTGCTGCTCATCATGTCGCTCTTCGGGGTGGCCTGCTGCCTGACCTCGATGTTCGTCCTCAACATCGTCGGCCTCATCGCCGTGGTGGCGATCTCGGCGGGACTCTCCCTGATGTTCCCGACGATCTACGGCCTGGCGCTGCAGGGGCTCGGGCCGGACGCGAAGTTCGGCTCGGCCGGGCTGGTCATGGCGATCCTCGGCGGTGCGCTCGTGCCGATGGTCCACGCGGCGGTCATGGACGCGGCCGGGTCGGCGATGGGGTATGTCGTCCCCGGCGTCTGCCTGCTGCTCGTCGCCTGCTACGCCCTCTTCGATCTGCGGACCGACCGGGCCGGCGGCGAGACCACCCGACCCGTGCACGAGGCGGGAGCGGGCCGATGAGCGCGGCATACCCCCTCCGGTCGCTGGTGCTGGCCGGCTCCCTGCTCGCAGGGCTCGCGCTGGCGGGCTGCGGCGAGGACCAGGGTGAGGCGGTGACGGTCGGTCTCATCACCAAGCAGGAGGAGAACCCCTACTGGGTCGAGATGCGCGAGGTCGCGCAGGAGACCGCCGACGACCTCGACGTGGAGCTGCTCACCGCCACCGGCACCAGCGACACCGACGTCGAGTCCCAGGAGGCGGCACTGGACGACATGGTGGAGCAGGGCGCCGACGGCATCCTCATCGCACCGACCGACGCCGAGGCGCTGAGCGAGGCGATCGGCCGCGCGCAGGACGCGGGGGTCCGGGTCATCGCGGTCGACACCCCGACCGACCCGCCGGAGCTCATGGACGCGACCTTCGCCACGGACAACGAGCGCGCCGGCCAGCTCATCGGGGAGTATGCCGCGGCCAAGGCCGAGGAACTGGGTCTGGACGCGCAGATCGTCACGTTGGACCTCACGCCGGGGGTGAGCACCGGCGAGCAGCGGCGTGCGGGGTTTCTCAGCGGCTTCGGGGTCGAGGAGGGCGACGCAGCGATCGTGGCCTCGGTCGACACCGAGGGAGACCGCGACAACGCTGCGGTCGCGATGACCCAGGTGCTCTCCGAGCATCCCGACGTCAATGTGGTCTACACGGTCAACGAGCCGGCGGCGCTCGGCGCCCTGGCCGCGCTCGAGGAGGAGGGGGTCGACATGGACGAGCTCGTCCTGGTGTCGGTCGACGGCGGGTGCCGGGCGATGCGGGAGGGCGTGCGGCCCGGGCTCATCGACGCGACGGCGATGCAGTATCCGCAGAACATGGCTCGCGAGGGGGTGCGGGCGGTCGCCCGCGCGGTGCGGGACGGGGAGGAGCCCACCGGCTACCTCGACACCGGGACGCTGCTGGTCAGCGACGACCCGGTGGAGGGGGTGGAGTCACGCCGGGTGGAGTTCGGCGTGCGGACCTGCTGGGGGTCCTGAGCGGGGTCAGCGAAGAGAGCGCTGCGTGGCGGAGGGCCACGCCACGACGGCCGCGCTGCGGGTGGCGGGCAGGGAGCGGATGTCGTGCTGCGAGCGACCGACGAGGAGCGAGATCAGGTATTTGGCCATACGTCTACGGTCCTCGACTCCGACCCATACGTCCAATGTCTTCTAGTCACCTCAACCATGCGCTAGCGTCATAGATGTGGAGATCCAGACGCTGCGGTGGTTCCAGCTCGTCGCCGACGGGGTCACGGTCACCGAGGTGAGCGAGCTGGAGATGGTCTCCCAGCCCGCGGTGTCGCGGGCCCTGGGCCGGCTCGAGCGGGAGATCGGCGCTCCGCTCCTGCGCCGGGAGGGCCGAGTGCTGCGGATGACGCATGCCGGCACTCTCTTCAAACGTCACGTCGACGCCCTCCTGCACGAGCTGGACGACGGTGTCGCCGCGGTGCAGCAGCTCCTCGACCCCGAGACCGGCACCGTCACGGTCGCCTTCCAGCCCTCGCTCGGCACCTGGCTCGTCCCCGATCTCGTGACGAGCTTCCGCGCCGCCCACCCCGAGGTCCGGCTCGACCTGCGCACCAAGGACGACGAGACGGTCCCTGCTGTCGGTCCGCGCAGCGACGTGGACCTCGAGCTGTCGACCCTGCGCCCGCACCGCGGCGAGGACGAGCCGCGGTGGCGGGCGCTGGTCGCCGAACCGCTGCGGCTCCTCGTCGGGCCCGACCACCGGCTGGCCGACAGTGGCTCCGTCGCGCTGAGCCAGGTCGCCGAGGACCCGTTCGTCGTCATGACGTCGACGTCGGTGCTGCGCAAGCACACCGAGCAGCTCTGCGCGGAGGTGGGTTTCAGCCCCCAGGTGGCCTTCGTCGCGGCCGACCTGCCCACCCTGCGCGGGTATGTCGCAGCGGGGCTGGGGGTGGCGGTCGCACCCACCCGGTGGGGAGGCTCGGTCGCGGCACCGGTCACCGGTCTCCACGTGCTCGCCCTGGAGGATCGCACCGCGACCCGTGACGTCGGGCTGTCCTGGGCTCCCCGCCGCCGGCTCCTGCCCTCGGCCGACCTCTTCCGCCGGCACGTGCTGGAGCGCGCCGAGGCGCGCCTGCTGCCCGAGCCCGTGCCGCCGACGGAGGCGTAGGCTCAGGCGCCCCGGTCGGTGATCAGGTCCTCTCGACCGAACATCGCCGCCGTCTCGCGTGCGGTCGGCTGCCCCGCGTCGACGTCGGCGCCGTGCTCCAGCAGGACCTCCACGACGTCAGCCTCGCCCTTGAAGACCGCGCCCGCCAGGGGCGACTGGCCGCGGTCGTTGAGCCGGTCGACGTCGGCGCCCCGGTCGGCGAGCGCGGCGACGGTCGGGGCGTGCCCGTGGTAGGCCGCGAGCATGAGCAGGGTGTTGCCGGACGGGTCGGTGAGGTCGAGCGGCGCCCCGGCGTCGACGTAGGCCGCGAGCCGTTGCGCCTCCCCGCCCCGGGCGAGGTCGAAGAGGACGTGCGCGAGGTCGACGACCTCCGGCGCAGGGGTGTCGGGGCCGAGCGGGTCGTTCATGGGCGCGAGCCTACGCGCCGCGACATCAGGGGTGGTGGGCGTGCTCGTGGTCGGTATGCCGCCGCATCTCTAGCTGGAAGGTCGAGTGCTCCACGCTGACGTCGAAGTGGCTGGCCACGCAGGTCTGCAGCGCGTCGAGCAGCTGCGGGGCGTGACCGTCGTGGAAGCACTCGTCCTCCACGACGACGTGCGCGGTGAGGACGGGTGTGCCGGTGCCGATCCGCGACACGTGCAGGTCATGCACGTCGAGGACGTGACCGACACCGAGGAGGTGCTCGCGCACCTCGGCCAGGGACAGTCCTGGCGGCACCGACTCCAGCAGGACGCTGCCGGCCTCGCGCAGGATGACCACGGCCCGCGGCAGGATGAGCAGCGCGATGAGCAGGCCCGCGACCGCGTCCGCCTTGACCCACCCGAGGGTCTGGATGAGGACGGCGGAGACGATGACCGCGACCGAGCCGAGTGCGTCAGCCACGACCTCCAGGAAGGCCGCGCGCAGGTTGAGGTTGTCCTCACGACCGCCCGCCAGGACGAGCATCGAGACGAGATTGCCGACCAGGCCCACGACGCCGAAGACGAGCAGCAGACCACCGGCGACGTGCGCCGGGTCGTCCGCGAGCAGACGCCGCACACCCTCGACGAGGGCATACCCCCCGACCGCGAGCAGGACCGTCGCCTGGGCGCCGGCGCCGAGGACCTCGGCCCGGGCATACCCCCAGGTCCGCCGCTCGTTCGGCGGCCTCTGCATGAGCCGGGCCGCGGTGAGCGCGATGAGCAGTCCCCCCGCGTCGGTGAGCATGTGGCCGGCGTCGACGAGCAGCGCGAGGCTGCCGGTGAGGACGGCGCCCACCACGCCGGCCACGAGGACGGTCGCGGTGATGATGAAGGCCAGGAGCAACCGCCTCGAGCTCGAGCCCGCACCGTGGTCGTGGCCTGCACCCATGCCGTCGAGTATCCACCCGCTGCCTCCCGGCTCCGGGATCGGGCCGCCCCGACGTGGGCGCCGCGGCTTGACCCTCACCCTGGGTGAGGAATGAGGCTCGGGCCGACCGCGTTGACCGAAGCGACCCGAGGAGAGTGTTGTGACCACCCTGGAGCAGGCCCGCCGGGCCGCCTACGACCTCAGCCCTACCGTGCGCCAGCAGGCCGCGTTGCACCTGGGCACCCATGCCGATGCCTCCGTGACCCCGGAGCTGGGTGTCGCTGCTCGTCGCCGAGCCCGACTTCTTCGTCCGCGAGACCCTCACCTGGGCCGTGGTGCGCCACCCCGCCGCACTGCCGCACCTCGTCGCCGCGCTGGGCTCCGCGCCGGACGCGCGCGTTCAGGTCCTGCACGCACTGAGCAAGATCCAGGCCCCGGAGGCGGTCGGGCACATCCTGCCGTTCGCCGACGACGAGGACCCTGCCGTCGCCCGCAAGGCGTGGTGGGCCCTCGGCCGCACCGGAACTCCCGAGGCCGCCCCCGCCCTGCTGCCCCACCTGGGCACGGGCGAGGAGGAGCACCGGCGCGAGCTGGCACGGGCCTTCGAGCAGCTCGGTGAGCCTGGCGTCGCCGGCCTGTCCGAAGCGCTGACCAGCGACGACGCCGAGGTCCGGGGGCATGCTGCCCAGGCGCTCGTCCTCGTCGGCGACCCCGCCGGGCGGCCGGCCGCACCCGCGCTGGCCCGGATGGCGCAGGTCGACGAGCAGGAGAACGCCCTCGTGGCCCTGGAGGCGCTGGCTGCGCTCGACCACCCCGGCGTGCGCCCTGCCCTGGAGCAGCTCCGGGACGGTGCGGACCGGTTCCGCGCCATGACCGCGCAGTGGCTGCTCGCCGACCGGGAGGAGCGCGGCCTGGGCACGGCGCCGTAGCCGGACGACGGCATACCTGCGCGGTGGACGCACGGGGACCCAGGGTTGTCGGTGCCGTTGCCTAGTGTGGCGGCATGTACTCGACGGTCGCGGTCGGTGGCTACCGCTCCCTCCGAGACGTGGTGCTGCCCCTGGGCCGGCTGACGGTCGTCACCGGGGCCAACGGCACCGGCAAGAGCAGCGTCTACCGCGCGCTGCGGCTTCTCGGTGCCTGCGGCCGGGGCGAGGTGGTCCGCGCCCTGGCCCAGGAGGGCGGCCTGGAGTCGGCGCTGTGGGCCGGCCCGGAGTCGCTCGCCCAGGCGCGGCGTGGCCACGCGTTGCAGGGCACGATGCGGTCGGGCCCGATCAGCGTCCGCCTCGGCGTGGGCGGGACGGAGGCGGACCTGTCCTACCTCGTGGACCTCGGCATCCCGGTGCCGGGAGAATCCGCCTTCGCCCGCGACCCGGAGGTCAAGCGTGAGGCGGTGTGGCGCGGCCCGGTCATGCGCCCGGCGACGTTGGCGGCACGACGCAGACATCACTCGGTCGAGCTGCGCGCCGAGGACGAACGCTGGGAGAAGACGGCGGCAGCGGTCCACCCCTGGGCGAGCATGCTCACCGATGTCGTCGACCCGATCGCGGCGCCCGAGCTCTGGGCGGTACGACAAGAGCTGCGGACGTGGCGGTTCTACGACGGCTTCCGGGTGGATGGTGAGGCACCCGCCCGTAGGCCTCAGGTCGGCACCCGCACCTGGGCGCTGGCCGAGGACGGCTCGGACCTCGCGGCGGCGCTGCAGACGATCCGCGAGGACTCCGGCGCCGAGCTCGCGGCAGCCGTCGAGGACGCCTTCGACGGGGCACGGCTCGAGGTCGCCCTCCACGACGGGCTCTTCGACGTCGCGCTGCACCAGCCGGGGATGCTGAGGCCGCTGCGCTCGGCCGAGCTGTCCGACGGCACGCTGCGCTACCTCCTCTGGCTCGCGGCCCTGCTCACGCCGGTCCCGCCGCGGCTGCTCGCGCTCAACGAGCCGGAGACCAGCCTGCATCCGAGCCTCGTGCCTCCGCTGGCGCGGGCGGTGGCCGCCGCGTCGACCCGGGCGCAGGTGGTCCTCGTCACGCACTCCCAGGCGCTGGTCGACGCCCTCGCCGAGGCCGTCCGGGAGCAGCACGCGCTCGCCATCGACCCTCGCGAGGTCGGCGACGACGACCTCGCCGCAGTCCCACCTCTGCGCCTGCACGAGCTCACCAAGGACCTCGGCGAGACCCAGGTGGCCGGCCAGGGCATGCTCACGACACCCAGCTGGGAGTGGGGCCGCCGCTGACGCGCCGCCCCACCTCCTCAGGGTGCTGTCGGCGGCTCGAGCGGCCCGAGGACCGGACGTTTGGGCACCCGCCCGTCACCCGAGCTCTCCCGGCGGATCCGCCGCCGGATCCACGGCCGCAGGTGGGTGGCCACCCACTCCCGGTCCGCCTGGAGCGTCTCGAGCCGGCCCAGCGGCGGAGCCGGCTCCAGCGGCGTCGACCAGCCCTCGTCCTGCTCCAGGCCCAGGGTCCACAGCGCCTGGGCGGCGATCCGGGTATGCCCCTCGCTGCTGAAGTGGATGCGGTCCGCCCCCCACATGCGGGCGTCGTGCAACGAACGCAGCGTGTAGATGTCGACGACGAAGGCGCCGGTGCGCTGGCCGACGGCCCAGAGGTTGGCGGTGTACTCCACCATCCGCGGGTGGACCCGGTTGACCAGGGGCGCCCACGACACGTCGGGGGCGGTGACCAGCAGGACGTCCGCTCCGGTGTCGCGGATCTGGGTGACGGCCCCCTCGAGCCGGTCCATGACCGCCGGCAGCGACACCCGCGGGCGCAGCACGTCGTTGCCGCCGGCCGACAGGCTCACCAGATCGGGGCGCAGGGCGAGCGCCGCCGGCAGTTGCTCGCTGATGACCGCGTCGATGAGCCGGCCGCGGATCGCGAGGTTGGCGTAGCCGAAGGGGGCGCCGAGCTCGCCGTTGCGGGCCGCCAGCGCGGCCGCGACCCGGTCGGCCCAGCCGACGTAGGTGTCCTCGGTGGTGGGGTCGGGGTCCGCGAGGCCCTCGGTGAAGGAGTCCCCCAGGGCGACGAAGCGCTCCCAGACGCGCGGGCTGGGAGCGTCAGGACGGACGGGCATGCTTCAAGGATAGGAAACGCCGACGCCCGGCCGCTCCTCGAGGGAGCGACCGGGCGTCGGACCGAGTGAGCCTCAGCTCAGGAGACGCGCTCCTTGAGCTTGGAGCCAGCCTTGAACGCCGGGGCCTTGCTCGCGGCGATCTGGATCTCGGCGCCGGTCTGCGGGTTGCGGCCGGTGCGGGCCGCGCGCTCGCGGACCTCGAAGGTGCCGAAGCCCGGGAGGGAGACCTTCTCGCCCTTGGCCAGCTCGGCCGAGATGGCCTCGAGCACGGAGCTGACGACCTTGTCGGCAGCGGCCTGGGTCATGCCCGCCTCGCGGGCGACGGCCTCGACGATAACCTTCTTGCTCATGATGACAGCCTTTCGTAGAGCCAATGGATCGGCCACACCGTAGGCAGACGATCGCGCGTTTTGCCAACTCCGAACCCCGGCGCGTCGCGGAATTCCGGGGTTGGACGGTGTGTCTGCCGCCTCGTCGACGGCCGGGAGCCGCCCGGCGAGCACCGTGCACGCGGGGGCACCGTCGGCCGGCAGGACACCCCTCGCACCTAGGCTGAGGGTGTGAGCGTCGGATCGGGTGGGCCGGTCGTCCTCCCTGCGGGGGCGCACGGTGGTGACGGGCCCGCCGTGGCGCGGGCGCTGGGGCTGGACCCCGCCGACCTGCTCGACCTGAGCCAGACGATGAACCCCCTCGCCCCGGCCGTGGCGCCCATGGTGGCGCGGCACCTGGACACCCTCGGGCGCTACCCCGACCCCGGCCCGGCGACCCGCGAGCTCGCCGCCGCCCTGGGGGTGGACCCGGAGCGGCTCCTGCTCACCAACGGCGGCAGCGAGGCGATCCACCTCGTGGCCGCCGAGCTCGGCGGCGGCGTGCGCAGCGAGCCCGACTTCGGCCTGCACCCCGCTCCCCCGACGGCCCGCGGTGGCGCACCGACCCGCACAGCCCCAGCGGCGCGCTCGCGGGCCCGCAGGAGCGGGCCGACGTCTGGGACGAGGCGTTCTACGCCCTCGCCACCGGCCGCTGGACCGCCGACCGGGACACCGCGAGCGCCACGGTCGGCTCTCTCACCAAGACCTTCGCCTGCCCCGGGCTGCGCCTCGGGTATGCCGTGGCCGACCCGGACGTGGTCGACCGGCTGCGGGCGCGCCAACCGCACTGGTCGGTGGGCACCCCCGCCCTCGCCGTGCTGCCGGACCTGCTCGCCGCCGCCGACCTGCCCGCCTGGGCGGACGGCATACGCGCGCTGCGTCGGGAGCTGACCGACCTGCTGGCCGGCCACGGGCTGAGCGTCGAGGCCGCCGACGCCCCGTGGGTGCTCGTGCACCGGCAGGGGCTCCGGGAGGCGCTGGCCCCGCTCGGGGTGCTCGTGCGGGACTGCACTAGCTTCGGCCTGCCCGGGGTCGCCCGGGTCGCGGTGCCCGACGCCGACGGGCTGCAGCGGCTGGGGCGGGCGCTCGACGCCGTGGGAGGGTGACCCTCGGGCCGGTGCGCGAGCGGGGCACGGTGGCCTAGACTGGCGCGCGTCGTGCAGACGAAGTCCGGTGAGAACCCGGCACTGTCCCGCAACGGTGGAGTCACCCGCCCGTCCCGACGAGGCGCGAGGTGACCGAGTCCGGTCGAACTGCCCGATGATCCGAGACCACATGCCCTCGAGGACCTAGGGCCGGTTCGGACGACGGACACCAGTCCCGTCGCTCGGGCGGAACCTCCCTCGACCGACAGGAGACCGCCATGAGCATCCGTCCCACTTCCCGCCTGGCCTGCGCCCTCGCGCTCGGCCTCGTCCTCGCCGCCTGCGGTGGCGAGAGCACCGACTCCGGCCCCGAGGACACCCCCGCCGCAGGGGGCGAGTCCGACTCCAGCACCGCCGGCACCGACGAGGCCGCCGAGTCCGAGATGGCCGGACCGGGCAGCTTCCCGCTGACCGTCGACACCACCGCGGGCGAGGTGACCCTGGAGGAGCAGCCGCAGCAGATCGTCTCCCTCTCCCCCTCGGCCACCGAGATCCTCTTCGCGATCGGTGCCGGCGACCAGGTCGTCGCGGCCGACGCCTTCTCGACCTACCCCGAGGAGGCCCCGACCACCGACCTGTCGGGCTACGAGCCCAACGTCGAGGCCATCGCGGGCTACGAGCCCGACCTCGTCGTCATCTCCGGTGACACCAACGACCTCACCTCCTCGCTCAACGCGCTCGACGTGCCGGTCATCGACAACCCGGCGCCCACGACGATCGAGGAGGGCTGGGACGGCATGGCCATGCTCGGCCTGGCCACCGGCCACCCCGACGAGACCGCCGAGGTCATCGCCGACCTGCGCGAGCAGGTGGACGCCGCCTTCGCCGAGGCGCCGCAGGGCGTCGAGGGCCTGCGGGTCTACCACGAGCTGGACGAGACCTTCTTCTCCGCGAGCAGCAACAGCTTCATCGGTGACGTCTACAGCCAGTTCGGCGCGGTCAACATCGCCGACGAGGCCGACACCGACGGAACGGGCTACCCGCAGCTGACCGAGGAGGCCATCATCGAGGCCGACCCGCAGCTCATCGTCATCACCGACCAGGTGTCCTACACCGCCGAGGACGTCGCGGCCCGCCCCGGCTGGTCGGAGGTCGCGGCCGTGAAGAACGGCAACATCGTCACCGTCTCCGCCGACATCTCCTCCCGCTGGGGGCCGCGCCTGCCCGAGCTGGTCACCACGCTGTCCGACGCGATGAGCCAGGTCAGCGTCCCCGCCAACGGCTGAGACGGCTTACCCGATGACGACCCGCACCCACGCGCCCACCGATGCGCTCGACGAGGCTGCTGACCGCGCCTTCCGGCTCTCGGTGCCCGCGCTGCTCGGGTGCACGGCCCTGCTGCTCCTGGCGATCCTGGCCTCGGCCACGCAGGGGGCGGCGGGGCTGCCGGTCGAGGGAGTCGTCCGCGCACTCGTCGGTGCCCTGCCCGGCATCGAGCTGACGCAGACGCTCACCACCGCACAGGAGGCGGTGCTGTGGCAGATCCGCCTGCCGCGCACCATCCTCGCGGCGCTCGTCGGCGCCAGCCTGGCGATGGCCGGCGCCGGCTACCAGGGGGTCTTCCGCAACCCGCTCGCCGACCCCTACCTGCTCGGGGTCTCGGCCGGGGCCGGCCTGGGGGCGGTGCTCGCGCTCGGCTTCGGGCTCGACCTCGCGTGGGGCCCGATCGCCGCGCTGCCGATGGCCGCCTTCGTCGGGGCGGTGCTCGCCGTCACCGGCTCGGTGCTCGTGGCGCGCGGGTCCTTCCGCGACCCGGCGACGCTGCTGCTCGCCGGTGTCGCGATGGCGGCGCTCTTCTCCGCGACGCAGACGTATGCCCTCACCCGGCTCGACGAGACCCGCGCCCGCGAGGTGCTCTCCTGGCTCTTCGGCCGGCTCGCGACGCACGGCTGGGGCCCGGTGACCCTGCTGCTGCCCTACGTGCTGCTCGCCGGGGCGGTGCTGTGGCTGCACGGCCGCCACCTCGACGTGCTGCGCCTGGGCGATGACGAGGCGCGCGCGCTGGGGCTCTCCCCGGCTCGCTCGCGGCTCGTCGTGGTCGCTGCGGCGACGCTCATCACGGCGGCGGCGGTGTCGGTGAGCGGCCTCATCGCCTTCGTCGGCCTCGTGACCCCTCACCTGGTGCGGCTGCTCGTCGGCCACTCCTACCGCCTCATCGTCCCGCTGTCGGCCATCCTCGGCGCGGCTTTCCTCGCCACGGTCGACATCGGCGCCCGCACCCTCGTCGCGCCGGCCGAGCTGCCCGTCGGGGTCATCACCGCCTTCGTCGGCGCCCCCTTCTTCTGCGTCGTGCTGTGGCGCCGGAAGGTCGACTCATGACGACCCACCCGCTCACCCCCGCCCACGCCCTGCGCACCCGCGACATCCGGGTCTCCTTCGCCGGCACCGAGGTCGTCGCCGGGGTCGACCTCGACCTGCGGGCCGGCGAGTGGCTCGGGCTCATCGGCCCCAACGGCTCGGGCAAGTCCACCTTCCTGCGCTCCCTCGTGCGGCTCGTCCCCCGCACCGGCAGCGTCGAGCGGGGCGACGGCACCGCGCCCGGCCCCACCGACCTCTCGCTCATGCCGCAGTCGCCCGAGCTGCCGCCCGGGATGACCGTCGTCGAGTACGTCCTGCTCGGCCGCACCGCCCACCTCGGCTGGCTCTCCATGGAGTCACGGGCGGACCGTCGGATCGCCACCGACGTGCTGCGCCGCCTCGGGCTCGCGTCCTTCGCCCGGCGCCCGGTGCGCAGCCTCTCCGGTGGCGAGGCGCAGCGCGTCGTCATCGGCCGGGCGCTGGTCCAGCAGAGCCCGATCCTGCTGCTCGACGAACCCACCAGCGCGCTCGACGTCGGCCACCAGGTCGAGGTCCTCGAGCTGGTCGACGAGCTGCGCCGCGAGGACGGCCTCACCGTCGTCGCCGCGATGCACGACCTGGGGATGGCGGCCCGGTATGCCGACCGCCTCCTCCTGCTCGAGCGGGGCGCCCAGGTGGCGCTCGGCACGCCCCAGGAGGTCCTGGAGCCGACGCTGCTCAGCCGCGTCTACCACCACCCGGTGCGGGTCCACCGGCTCGACGGCCACCTCATCGTGCTCCCCGAGGCCCGCGCACCGCATACCCCGACCTCGGCGCCGACACCCCTGCCCACCCGGCACACCACGGAGGCCTCGTGAACGACGACACCGGCACCGGCGAGCACGCCGAGCCCCGCACGAAGCGGCCCTACGACCGGCGCGAGCTGCGCTCCGCACCCTCCCTGGTGCTCGTCAACACCGGCCATGGCAAGGGCAAGTCCACCGCCGCCTTCGGCACCCTGCTGCGCAGCCGCGGGCGGGACTGGCCGACCGCGTGCGTGCAGTTCCTCAAGTCCGGCACGTGGCGGACCGGCGAGGAGGCGATGCTGCGTCAGCTCGGGGTTAAGTGGTTCAGCGCGGGCGACGGCTTCTCCTGGGACAGCACCGATCTCGACGAGAGCCGCGCCAAGGCGGTCGCCGCCTGGGAGTTCAGCGCCGGGCTCATCGCCGCGGGCGAGCACCGGATGATCATGCTCGACGAGATCTCCTACCCCATGAACTGGGGCTGGATCGAGGTCGAGGCCGTCGTCGAGGTCCTGCGCGGGCGCCCCGAGGATGTCAGCGTCTTCCTCACCGGCCGGGAGATGCCGCAGCCGGTCATCGACGTCGCCGACACGGTCACCGAGATGGTCCCGGTCAAGCACGCCTTCCAGCAGGGGATCCGCGCGCGGCGGGGGATCGACTACTAGATGGGCGCGGTGCTGGTCGCGGGTGCCACCAGCGGCGCCGGCAAGTCGACGGTCACGTCCGCGCTGTGCCGCGCCCTGGCCCGGCGCGGGGTCGACGTCGCGCCCTTCAAGGCGCAGAACATGTCGAACCACAGCGCGGTCACCCCCGACGGCGGCGAGCTCGGGCGCGCCCAGGCGATGCAGGCGCTGGCCGCGCGGGTCGACACCGACCGGCGCATGGGCCCGGTGCTGCTCAAGCCGTCCGGGATGCGCTCGCACGTCGTCGTGCTCGGGGACGAGGTCGGCGTCGACGACGCCCTGAGCTATGGCGACCGCGCGCGGTCCCTGCGCCCCGTCGTCCTCGAGGCGCTCACGTCGCTGTGTCGCGATCACGCGGTGGTCGTCGCCGAGGGTGCCGGAGGCGCGGCCGAGCCCAACCTCCTCGACCGGGACGTCGTCAACCTGCCGCTGGCGGCGGCGGCGGGGATGCCGGCCGTGCTCGTCGTCGACATCGACCGCGGCGGTGCCTTCGCGGCGGCCTTCGGCACGTGGGCGCTGCTCCCGGAACGGCTCCGGTCCTGTCTGCGCGGGGTGGTCCTCAACGGCATGCGCGGAGACGTCTCCCTGCTCGACCCCGCCGTGCGCGACCTCGAGGCGCGCACCGGCATACCCGTCCTCGGGGTGCTGCCGCACCTCGGCGAGCACCTCATGCTCGGCGTCGAGGACTCCCTGGATCTGCGCGCAGCCGGTCGGCCCTCGCCCGAGGAGGGGCCGGGCGAGGGTCGACCGCTGCGCGTGGGCGTCGTCGCCCTGCCCCACCTGGCCAACCCCTCCGACCTCGACCCGCTCGTGCTCGAGCCGTCGGTCGAGCTGAGGTGGGCGACGCGGCCGGGCGACCTGCACGACGTCGACCTCGTGCTCCTGCCGGGGACCCGCGCCACCCTCGCCGACCTCGCCTGGCTGCGGGAGCGCGGTCTCGCCGAGGCGATCGTGCGCCTGGCGCAGGACCCCGCCGGGCCGCACGTCCTGGGGATCTGCGGTGGCTACCAGATGCTCGGGGAGGAGATCGAGGACGACGGCATCGAGGCTGACCCCCACCGAGCGCCGCAGATGGTCGCCCCCGCACCCCACCGAGCGTCGCAGATGGTCGCCCCCGACCCCCACCGAGCGTCGCAGATGGTTGCCCCCGACCCCCACCGGGCGTCGCAGATGGTCGCGCCTCGGGACGGCGTCGTGCCCGGGCTGGGTCTGCTCCCGGTGTCGACCCGCTTCGCCCGGCCCAAGGTGGTGCGCCGTGTCGTCGGGCGGGTCGCGGGCGGGTCGTCTGCCGTGTCGGGGTACCAGATCCACCTCGGCAGGGTGACCGCTCAGGAGGATGCTGCCCGCTGGCTCAGCCTCGACGAGGCGGGCGAGGAGGGGTGCCTCAGCACGGACCACCGGGTGCGCGGCACGACGGTGCACGGCGTGCTCGACGAGGACACGATGCGGCACGCGTTCCTCGGCGCGGTCGCCACGGTCCGGGGGCGCGACTTCCGGCCCTCGCCGGTGCCCTACGCCGAGGCGCTGGACGCCCATCTGGAGCACCTCGCCGACTGGGTGGAGCAGCACCTCGACGTCGACGCCCTGCTGGCGCTCACGCAGACCGCTGCCGTACCGGGTGAGGGGCCGGGATGGTGAGCTTCCGCCTCGAGCACGAGGCCCGGGCCCTCGTCTGGGAGGTGCCCGACGGGTGGGTGGCCCTCGGCTCGGCCTCGGTCGGTGGCGGGCTCACCCACCCTCGATGGGTGAGCAACCTCGACGTCGGTGACGACTTCCGTCGGACCGACCTGGCGGCCTACGCCGCCGAGCGCTCCGCAGGGCTGGGACTCGCCGGTCCGGGCACCACGCTGCTCACCGCCGCGGACGTGCGGCAGGTCGAGCACGCCGAGGTCGAGGGGGTGCGCTGCTGGGCGACCGTCGGCGTGACCAAGCCGACGTGGCCGGTGCCACCGGGAGGAAGCCAGCACGGCGACGCGGCTCCACAGGGCACGCGCACCATGGGCGAGCATCCCGGGCCCGCGCACCACGGGCCTCCCTCTCCGGGCACCATCAACCTCGTCGTGGCCGCACCCGTCCCGCTCAGCGTCTCCGCGCTGGTCCAGGCGGTGGGCACCATCACCGAGGCCAAGGCCCAAGTGCTCGTGCAGGCCGACGTGCCGGGCACCGGCACAGCCAGCGACGCGGTCGTCGTGCTCTGCCCCGACCCTTCGAGGTCGGACGGTGCGGCGGAGGCCTTCGCGGGCGTCCGATCGGTCTGGGGTCGGCGGGTCGCCGCCGCCGTGCACGCCACCGTGGCCGCCGGGCTCACGGCACACCCGTGGCGGCCCGGAGGCTCGGGGCGACCCGGGGTGGTCTGGTGACGCGCTCACCCTGGTCGGCGCATCGCACCGTGGTGCACCGCGCGCTGGCACCACACACCACGAAGCGTCGCGGCCCGACCTCACGCACCCCAGCACCCCGCACCCCGACCTCCCGCACCCTGGGGCATCGCGGCCTGGGCGTGGCGGCCGGGCTGGTGCTGGACCGCCTGCTCGGCGAACCCCCGGACGCCTGGCACCCGGTCGCGTGGTTCGGCACGGCGATGGGGGGCATCGAGGAATCGGTCTATGCCGACCGGCACGGGGCGGGCGCTGCTTATGCCGTGACGGGAGCGGCCCTCGGCGCCCTCGCCGGCAGCTGCCTCGCCCGGCTGGGCACCCCCGGCCTCGCGGTCGCGGTCGGAGTCGCGAGCGCGGGGCGGATGCTGCGGCATACCTCGGCGGACCTCGAGGCACTCCTGCTCACGGACGACCTCGCCGGGGCACGGGAGCGGCTCCCGTGGCTGGTGGGGCGCGACCCGAGCGGGCTGGACGAGGCGGGCATCGCCGCTGCCGTCGTCGAGTCGCTCGCCGAGAACACCGTCGACGCCGTCGTCGCGCCCGCCTTCTGGGGGCTCGTCGCCGGGGCGCCGGGCGTGCTCGTCCACCGGGCGGTCAACACGATGGATGCGATGGTGGGGCACCGCAGCGCGAGGTATGCCCGCTTCGGCACCGTCGCCGCCCGCGCCGACGACGTCATGGCCTGGGTGCCGGCGCGGCTCTTCGCGGGCCTCGTCGCGATGGACGCCGGCTCGCGTGGCCTCCTGGGTGGGGTCTGTGCACCGTTGTCGGGGCAGAGCGCAGGACATATGTGCCGTCCTGGTCCACGAAGCGTGCACAGGTCCGCAGGTGGAGGGGCCGGCGGCTCCGGGAGGCAGGTCCTGGCCGTCGTGGCGCGCGACGCCCCGGCACACCCCTCGCCCAACGCCGGGGTCGCCGAGAGCGCGGTGGCCGGTGCGCTCGGCGTCGAGCTCGGCGGCCCGCTGGAGTATGCCGGTCGGCACGAGGAGCGTCCCCGGCTCGGCTCCGGTCCACGCCCCGGCCCGCACGACATCGACCGGGCGCGCGCGCTCGTCGACCGGGTCGAGCGGACCCTCGTGCTGGCCGGCGTGGCACTGTGGCTGCTCGACCGCGCGACCGCGCGCCGGGGACACCGATGGACGTGACTCCCCGAGGACACGCTGACCACGACCGCCCGGAGGACGTCATGACCGCGACCACCCGGAGGTACCGATGACCCTGGCCCTGCTCACCGGCGGCGCCCGTAGCGGCAAGTCGGCCCTGGCGGTGCGCCGCGCCGGGCGCAGCGGGCGGCCGGTCGTCTTCGTCGCCACCGGCCAGGCCCGCGACGAGGAGATGGCCGACCGCATCGCCCGCCACCGCGCCGAACGCCCCGAGGAGTGGGACACCGTCGAGGCCCCCCTCGACCTCGTCGGGGCCTGCGCGGCCCTCGAACCCGGAGCCTGCGTGGTCGTCGACTGCCTGGCGCTGTGGGTCTCCAACCTCATGGAGCACGGTGACGACGAGGCCACCACCCTCGACCGGGCCCGTGCGCTGGCAGGGTGGGCGACGGCATACCGTGGCGCGGTCGTCGTCGTGACCAACGAGGTCGGTCTGGGGATCGTCCCCATGCACCCGGTGTCGAGGGACTACCGTGACCGTCTGGGCCGGGTCAACGCCGTCCTGGCCCGGGAGGCTGACCTGGCGCAGCTCGTCGTCGCCGGCCGCACCCTCACCCTCGACCCTCTGGAGGACTGACCAGCATGAGCGAGACCGGGCAGAGCGCTGACCGCGCCCTGATCGAGCGTACGATCGCCGCGATCGGCGGCCCCGACCACGAGAGTTCCGCGGCGGTCGCCCGCGCCTTCGACGGCAAGGTCAAGCCCGTGCACAGCCTGGGCCGGCTGGAGGGACTCGCGGCGCGGATCGCGGCCATCCAGGGCACGACGACGCCGAGGGTCGACTCCCCGGTCGTCCTCGTGTGCGCAGCCGACCACGGGATCGCGCGGGCGGGCGTCAGCGTCTACCCGCAGGAGGTCACCGCCCAGATGCTCACGACCTTCGCGAGCGGCCGAGCCGCGGTCTCGATCCTCGCGCACCAGGCCGACGCCCAACTCGTCGTGGCCGACCTCGGTGTCGTCGAGCCGCCTGAGGTTCACCCGAGGTATGCCCCCGTGCTGGACCGGCGGGTCCGCGCCGGCACCGACAACAGCGCCGACGGGCCGGCGATGACCATGGCGGAGGCCGAGCAGGCGGTGGCGACCGGGATCCGGCTGGCCGAGGAGCTCATCGAGGGGGGCGCCGACCTCATCGCGCTCGGTGAGATGGGGATCGGTAACACGACCACCGCCAGCGTGCTGACCTCCGGCATCCTCGACCGCGACCCCGCCCGGGTCGTGGGCGGCGGCACCGGGGTCCAGGGTGAGGAGCTCGCGCACAAGGTGGAGATGGTCGACGCCGTGCTCGCGCGTCACGGAGACGTCGAGGACCCGTGGGACGTGCTCGCGGCGATGGGCGGGCTCGAGATCGCCGCGCTCGCCGGGGTCGCCCTGGCGTGCGCCGCCCACCGCGTGCCCGCCCTGCTCGACGGCTTCATCAGCACCGCCGGGGCGCTGGTGGCGTGGCGTCTGGCACCGGGTGCTGCCGACGCGATGATCGCCGCGCACCGCTCGACCGAGCCCGGACACTCCATGCAGCTGGAGGAGCTGGGTCTCACCCCGCTGCTCGACCTCGAGATGCGCCTGGGGGAGGCGAGCGGTGCAGCCCTGGCGATCCCGCTCATCCGCTCCACCCTCGCGCTGCTGCAGGACATGGGCGACCTGGCCGATCTCGGCCTGCCGCAGGACACCTGAGCGGCATGATCGACGGGCTGCGCGACGCGACGAGCTTCCTCACGCGGGTGCCGGTGCGCAGCCGGGGCCGCTTCGACCTCGCCGGGGCCGCGTGGGCCTTCCCCGTCGTGGGGGCCGCGGTGGGGGCGGTCGGCGGCGGTGTCGCGTGGGCCACCCACCTGCTGCTGCCCACCCTCGTCGCGGCGACGGTGGCCGTGCTCGCCGAGGTCGTGCTCACCGGGGCGTTGCACCTCGACGGCCTGGCCGACTGCGCGGACGGGTGTGGGGGGCACGACCGGGAGAGCCGGTTGCGGATCATGAAGGACCATGCGGTCGGGGTCTACGGGGCCGCCGCGGTGGTGCTCGCGCTGCTGCTGCAGGTCGGGGTCGTGCATGCCCTGCTCGGGCTGCTCGACGGGTGGGAGATCCTCGCCGTCCTCGCGTCGGTCGGCGCCCTGTCGCGGGCGGCGATGCTCGTCGTGGCGGTGCGCCTGCCGTCGGCGCGGCCGGAGGGCACCGCCGGACCGCTCGTCCGCGGGCTCCTGCCGGCCCAGGTGATGGTGGCGAGCGGCCTCGCCGGGCTGTCGACACTCGCGCTCTGGCCGGTCGACGTGTGGGCAGGGGTGGCGGCACTGGTCGCCGTCGGCGTCACCCCGCTCGCCGTGGGCGCGTGGGCGACCCGGATGCTCGGCGGGGTCACGGGCGACGTGCTCGGCGCGACCGCGGTGCTCACCCAGCTCGGCGCCCTTCTCGCGGTCGTGGCCGTTCTGGGCTGAGCTTCCCGAGTCGGGGACGGAGCAACGAGCGCCCGTCGGGAGCTGGCTGAGCCGCCGGTCGCAGGAGTCCTGAGGCTGGCACCGGGTGGTCCCTGGTCCTGGTCGACGGCCAGCCGTAGATTGACCGGGTGAGCACACCTCAGTTCGGCCAACACCCTCCCCCGCTGCGCACGGTGGCGCACGTCAGCGACACCCATCTTCTGGCCGGAGGGGCGCTGCAGTTCGGGGCCATCGACACCGCCGCCAACGCCCGGGCGGCCCTGGACCGATTGACCCGCCTCGACCCCGCGCCGGACGCGATCGTCGTCACCGGCGACCTCGCCGACCGGGGCGAGCCTGCGGCATACCAGGACCTGCGCGCTCTCGTGGAGCCCATCGCGGGCGATCTCGGCGCCGAGATCGTCTGGGTCATGGGCAACCACGACGAACGTCGCGCCTACGCCGCCGAGCTCTTCGGTCGTGAGGTCGGTGAGGACGACCCGCAGGACGCGGTCTACGACCTCAACGGGCTGCGCGTGATCTCGCTCGACACGACCGTTCCGGGCTACCACCACGGCGAGCTGCGGGACGCGCAGCTGACCTGGCTGGCCGAGGTGCTGGCGACGCCGGCCCAGCACGGAACTCTCCTCGCGCTCCACCACCCGCCGATCCCGGTCCCGATGGTGCCCGCCGCCGCGATCATCGAACTGCTCGAGCAGGACCGGCTCGCCGCCGTCCTCGACGGCAGCGACGTCATCAGCATCCTCGGCGGCCACTTCCACTTCTCCTCGCACTCGACATTCGCCGGGATCCCCGTGAGCGTGGCTGCGGCGACCTGCTACCTGGAGGACCCTGCGCCGCTGGGCCGCTTCACCTCGGCGGTCGACGCGCACCAGTCGGTCAACGTCGTCCACGTGTATGCCGATCGGGTCGTCCACACGACCGTCCCCGTCGCGGCGGCGCCGGAGGTCAGGGGCCACCCGGCCGAGGTCGTCGCCCAGCTCGCGGCGCTGAGCCCCGAGCAGCGTCGGGAGATGGTGTCGCGCAAGGACTCACCGCACACCCCGGAGTGAGCCCGGGCTCCCCAGGCACCGACACGGAAGGGTTCGCGGGTCGCGAGGGTCGGCACGGCGTGCGGCGGCACTGAGGTGCCGAGGTGCCGAGGTGCCGAGGTGCCGACCTAGGGTGGTCGCGTGCCTCTCGTCCCGCCGTCCTTCACCTCCCTGATCCAGGACCGGCCTGCCGACGAGCTGCTGTCCGCGCTGCCCGACCGGGCCGGGCTGCCCGCGGCGATCGACGGAGCGGCCTGGCTGCGCGCGCTCCCCGGGCTGGTGGAGTCGCTGCTGCACGACTGGCGGCTGAGCATCGACGGGACGAGCCGGCACGGTGAATGCGCGCTCGTCGTCCCGGTGCGGCGCCAGACCGGGGACCCGGCCGCGCTCAAGGTGACCTGGCCGCACGCCGAGGCGAGAGACGAACACCTCGCGCTGCGTGCGTGGGACGGCCGCGGTGCGGAGGCTTCTGGCGGCAGAGCCGGTGTCGTGCGCGCTGCTGCTCGAGCGGCTCGACGCCGACCGCTGCCTGCGTGCGGAGCCGCTGCTCGAGGCGTGCGAGGTCATCGGCAGCCTCATGCGGGACCTCGACCGGCCGGCCCTGCCCCGGGTGGACACCGTGGACTCGATGGCGCGCCGATGGGTGGGGCAGCTCTCGGCCATGACGCCACTCGTGCCGCGACGCCTCACCGAGCAGGCGGCCGCGACGCTGCCCGGCCTGCTTGCCGATGCCCCGGCAGCGCGGCTGGTGCACGAGGACCTCCACGACCTCAATGTGCTGGCACCGCTGGAGGACGACCACTCCCGTAGCGATGCGTCGGACGTCGACCGTCCGGGGGGCAGTCCGCCACGCGGCTGGGTGGCGATCGACCCCAAACCGGTCAGCGGCGAGTGGGCCTACGCCGTCGCGCCGATCGTCTGGAACCGGGCGGACGAGGCCGCACGGGCCAGCAACCTGCGCACCCACGCCCGCCTGCGCGCGGACATCGTGACCGAGGCGGCCGGGCTGGACGAGGACCGCGTGCGGGCCTGGACCTTCGTCAGGCTGGTGCTCAACGCCGTCCGGGCCGCAGACCACGCGCCTGCCTCCGACGACTTCCGGTCGCGGATGATCGCGCTGGCCAAGGCCTTCACCGACTGACCAGCGGGCCGCAGGACGTCACTGCAGGCCGCGGAGGAGCGGCGGACGGCAGGCGCCGCTCCTCGACGGCGCAGCCGACCTCTTCGGGAGAGCAGGACGGTGACGCGCAAGCCCCTGCCCCGCGATCAGGACGGCTCGTCGTCGGGCTTGGCCCGGGTCCCGGGCCTCCCTGCCTTGCCTGATCTGCTCGAGCCGCCTGGGCTGCCGACCCTGCCTGATCTGCTCGAGCCGCCTGGGCTGCCTACACTGCCTGATCTGCTCGAGCCGCCTGGGCTGCCTACACTGCCTGGTCTGCTCGAGCCGCCCGCCCGGCCTGACCTGACGGATGCGCCTGACCTGACGGATGCGGTGGAGCTCACGCTTGCGCCGGAGCTCACGGAACCCCCGGAGCCCGCCGCCGGCCGCGCTCGCTGCCCACTGCCTCGCCACCACGGGTCTTGCCCGCCATACCGGCGAGCGACCAGGTCGGCGGAGGTGTCCAGCACCGGTGGCGGGGAGGTCGTCCTGCGCTGGCCGTAGCGGGTGTGCACCGCTACCCCCCGCCCGCCGTCGAACCGGCGCACCGGGTCGGTCCTCAGCTGCTCGGCCTCCTTGTCGAGGTTGCAGCTCTCGCAGACACCCGCACCGTTGTCGACCGAGGTGGGGCCGCCGTCGCGGTCACGAACGAGGTGGTCGACGGCCGCGATTGGCGCGTCACAGAAGGGCATGGAGCACTGCTGGTCGCGGGTGAGGATGAGCCGACGCAGACCGCCGTCGAAGAACCGCTTGCGCCGGTCCACCTCGGTCACCGTGGCGTCCACCGGATCGAGGAAGATGCGGCGGAGCCACGTCTTCTGGGTTGGTGACGGCCAGCCGCTCGGATCTGCCTGCGCCGACCCGTGACTCCCTTCCGCTGTCCCGGGCACGCGTCGCGGCCGGGTCGAGCCGGTCAGGGCGAGTCGTCGAGCCACGGGAGCGGGTATCGGACCGAAGCCGGGCACCCGCGCCGGGTCATCGGCCTCGGCGAGGAGCGCGGCGTCGGTCATGACGAGGCCGACCTCGACCGGCATACCTTCACGGTGCGGGTCGACAGCCGTGACCCGACGCACCAGCTCATCAGCGCAGAGCTGGGCCTGGGTGCGCTCGTCACCGCCGGCTCTCGCGGCCTTGGCATGCGCCAGCAACGACGCGTGCACGGCGACTCCTTCGGCCAGCGGCAGCAGCGCGGACAACCGGGTCATCCCCTCGGGTGCGGGCCGTACGCTGACGAAGCGATCCTGGGTGGCCCGCGACATCCGCTCGAGGTAGCTGCGACGATCCACCTCGTAGGCCAAGGACTGCGCCGCCTTCTCCAGCCTGCGCTCGGACATCGTCCCGAGCCTGGGGGCAAGGCCCTCGTCCACCACCCGGCGGTCCTGCGCAGTCAGCGGCGCCGTGACGGAGTGCACGAGACTCGCGGCATACTCGCTGATCCGCCCCTCGGACAGCGCTGCACGGGTGTGTGGGAGATCCTCCTCGAGTGCGCGTGCGAGGTCGATGAGGCGGCGGGCGCGGTGCGGCGAGACACGCCGGGCCACGGAGACCTCGAGCGTGACCCCCTCACGCTCGCGTCGGCGGTGCCCGAGCTCAGACTCCCCAGCCTCCCGGTCGCGCGCCGCCTGCTCGTGCAGGTCGACCGTCAACGTGGCCTGCGCCCCCTCGGCGGCACACTTGAGCGTCTCGAGACCCGCGAGGAGCGCGACCCGCTCCTCCTGCGAGAGCGCCGTGCCGACCTCCTGCAACTGCTGGGTGAGCCCCGCGACCGCCCGCAACAGCACCGACGGCGTGGGTAGCGGACCCTGCCGTGGCAGCGGCACCGCCGAGACTGCTGCACCCATCGTCCCTCACCCCCTGGTGATCCTCACCGGCGTCCTCGTCCGATGCTTCACACACTAGGGGCGAGGTCTGACAGACCTCTCGGCCCGAGGCGTCCGACGACTCTCTGCCGATCCAGAGGGGGTCCAACCGGCCGTCGGCGGCCCCGGACGAAACCGCCGGACAACCCCGAAGCAGAGGCCCACCGCAGGGCTGCCCGTCTCTCACCGGCGAG
Organism: Serinicoccus profundi; assembly: GCF_008001015.1. NCBI lineage: Bacteria > Bacillati > Actinomycetota > Actinomycetes > Micrococcales > Ornithinimicrobiaceae > Serinicoccus > Serinicoccus profundi. The sequence goes on from NZ_CP042862.1 coordinate 3,287,201, forward strand.
CGGCCTCATACCTGCTCAGCGCCTCCTTGCGCTCCTCGGCGTGGTCGACGATCCGCTCCGGGTAGTCGTGCGCGTAGCCGTCGTCGGCCTTCCACGGCTGGTGCGCCGCCTTGCCGGAGAGGTGACGCAGCTCGGGCAACCAGCGCCGCACGTAGTCGCCGGTCGGGTCGAACTTCTCGCCCTGCGTCACCGGGTTGAAGACGCGGAAGTAGGGCGAGGCGTCGGTGCCGGTCCCGGCGACCCACTGCCAGCCGTGGTTGTTGGAGGCGATGTCGCCGTCGACGAGCCGGTCCAGGAACCACCGGGCTCCTGTCGGCCACCAGACGTGCAGGTCCTTGGTGAGGAAGCTCGCGGTGATCATCCGCACCCGGTTGTGCATCCAGCCGACCTCGCGCAGCTGACGCATCCCCGCGTCCACGATCGGGTATCCGGTGCGCCCCTCCTTCCACGCCTCGATCGCGTCCTGCGGCTCGTCGTAGCGCATCCCGGGCAGCGCGTCGCGCAGGTCCGCCCACGCGCTGCGCGGGTTCTGCAGCAGCACGTCGGCGTAGAACTCGCGCCAGGCGATCTCCTGCTCGAAGGTCTGCGCCCCCTGCGAACGCTTGTCGGCGAGGTCAGCGAGGATCGTGCGCGGGTGGATCGCGCCGATCTTGAGGTAGGGCGAGAGCCGGCTCGTGCCGTCCTTGGCCGGCCTGTCGCGGTCGCCGTCGTAGTCGTCCAGCGCCTCGTCGCGGAAGTCGCGCCAACGTGCCAGGGCCGCCTTCTCCCCCGCCTCGGGCATCGTCGGCAGATCGTCCTCGCGCAGGGCCACGTCGAGCAGGTCGAGCGCCTTCTGGTGGCCGTCGACCTCGATCAGCTCCAACGAGCGCGGGTATGCCGCGGGCTCGGGCCAGCCGTGCTCGTGCCAGGCACGGTGGAAGGGGGTGTAGACCTTGTAGGGGTCACCGGAGCCGTTGCGCACCAGACCCGGCCCGACGGCATACGGCGTGCCGGTCTCGACCCAGTCGATGTCCTTGTCGGACAAGGCATCCCGGACCGCCTCGTCACGTCGACGCCCAGCCGGGGTGACCTCGCGGGTGACGTGCACCGAGCAGGCCTCGATCTCCGTGGCGACGGCGGGCACGACGGTGGCCGGGTCACCGTGCCGGATGACCAGGCGCCCCTCGAAGTCCTCCTGCGCGGCCTTCAGGCTGGCGGCCAACCAGGCACGACGCACCGGTCCGCCGCGCTCCCAGAGGTGGGGATCGACGACGAAGAGCACGCACACCCCACCGTCGGCGGCGTCGCGGGCCGCGAGCAGCGCGGGGTGGTCGCCGCGGCGCAGGTCGCGGCGCAGCCAGAGCAGGGCGGTCATGTGGTCACGCGAGGGGAGGACATGACTCCGAGCCTAGGTCGGGCGGGCACCGGTGGCGACCGCGCGAGACGGGGTGCGCCGACCCACCCTCGGGCGGCATAGTGGGCTCATGAAGATCGCCGTGCCAACCGAGGTCAAGAACAACGAGTTCCGGGTGGCCATCACCCCGGTGGGGGTGCACGAGCTGGTGCGCCGCGGGCACGAGGTCTTCGTGCAGCAGGGCGCGGGGCTCGGCTCCTCGATCAGCGACGAGGAGTATGCCGCACAGGGCGCCACGATCGTCGACGGCCCGGACGCCACATGGGCGGCCGGGGAGATGGTGCTCAAGGTCAAGGAGCCCATCGAGAGCGAGTACGCCTATCTCCGCGACGACCTCCTCCTCTTCACCTACCTCCACCTCGCGGCCGACGAGCCGCTGACCCGGCGCCTCGTCGAGGCCGGCACGACGGCGGTCGCCTACGAGACGGTGCAGCTGCCCAGCGGGATGCTGCCGCTGCTCTACCCCATGTCCGAGGTCGCGGGATGCCTGGCGCCGCAGGTCGGGGCGCACACGATGATGAAGGCGCAGGGCGGGCGAGGCGTGCTCATGGGCGGCATCGGCGGGGTCGCCAACGCCAAGGTGCTCGTGCTCGGCGGGGGCGTCGCGGGCCAGAACGCCGCCAACATCGCGCTCGGCATGGGTGCCGACGTCACTATCCTGGACACCGATCTCGACAAGCTGCGCACGCTCTTCTGGCGCTTCGACAACCAGGTCAAGCAGCTGGCCTCCAACAACCTGACGATCACCGAGCTCGTGCCCGAGGCCGACATGGTCATCGGCACCGTGCTCATCCCCGGAGCCAAAGCGCCCAAGCTGGTCACCGACGCGATGGTCGCCACGATGAAGCCGGGCTCGGTCCTCGTCGACGTCGCGATCGACCAGGGCGGCTGCTTCGAGGGATCCCGCCCCACGACGCACGCCGACCCGACCTTCCCGGTCCACAACTCGCTCTACTACTGCGTCGCGAACATGCCGGGTGCGGTGCCGCACACGTCCACGTGGGCACTGACCAACGCGACCCTGCCGTATGCCGTGCAGCTTGCCGAGAAGGGCTGGGAGCAGGCACTGCGCGACAACGCCGCCCTGGCGAAGGGGCTCAACGCGCACGCCGGCTCACTCACCTACGGCGCCGTCGCGGAGGCCTTCGGGATGGAGTCGGTCACCGTGGAGGAAGTGTTCGGCTGAGGCTGAGCGGCTGCCCCACCTCTGTCGGCTGACCGCGCCCGAGCAGCCCTCCCGGTGGCAGTCACACCTCACCTGCTTGGCCTCGCCGCCATGGTCACGATGCACGTGCGTCCACACTCCGGAGGCTGGCGTCCGAGTACGTCTATGAGGAGAAGGCTTTCCAGTACGCGGCTCGGTGGCCAGATCTAGTCGTACCAGAGGACCGGGCTCGCTGGGTCTGCCTCAACGACGTCTAGGCCCGGAGTACCGCTCGATGACGGCTCCGCGAACCCGCCCGACGATTGGGACAACCCGGAACAGACGGGCTCCATCACCCGGGTCGACGAGACCACCCTCGTCTTCACCGACGAGGTCGGACACCAAGAGGAGTTCGTCCTCCGTGCGGGGGCGAGCGAAGCGAAGCGGGCCTGCGACTGAGAGAGCATCACCGTGTGCCGCTCAGTCCTCTCCGGCAGTCACCACTCCTCGCGCGTATGCCCCGGACCGCTCGTCTGCGGCATCGCCAGCGCGCACGATCAGCCGAGGGAGGACTCACCAGCGAGGTCGACGTCGATCTCGAGAAGGACGCCGGTGCGCTGCTCTGCCTGACGTCCCCGAGGGAAGAGGCCTCGATCACGACTCAAGACACACTGCTCGACCTCCTCGTACCGTCCGCTCGGAGACTCGAACACCCACGTCCCGTCCCCAGCGGGGTCCTGGACGTACCGGCGGTGCTCGGTCCACATCCGGACCACGACCCCCGTCGTCTTCGGCCAGTCAGGCGGGGCGACATAGGTGTCGACCGACAGCACCCCGGTCACCACCCCAGGACCAGGATCCATCTCCTCGGCCCATTCGCAGTAGACCGGGACCGGGCCGATGTCCAGGCGGTAGGCGTGATAGCCCAACGCCAACCCCTCCCATGGCTTCAGCGGGGTCACGAGTGCCTCGTAGGTCGCCCGCAGCTCGGCGGTCCGACCCTCGTCATCGTCGAGCACCAACCATTCCGAGAACGAGTCCCCCACGGCCACCCCGTAGCCGCGATCACCCAGCACCCACTCCTCACAGTGCACCCTCAGCCGCATGACGCGACTCTGCCACGTCGGTCGACGTGCCGCCCCCGTCCAGGACCGCTACGTTCCAAGTCATGGCCGACTACCCGCAGCTGCTGCATACCGTCCTCGACACCCCCGAGGTGCGACAGCTCGCCGAGTTCTACCGCCAGCTGCTCGGTCTGCAGTACCGGCCCGGCGACGAGCCCCCGGTGGACGAGAATGACGACGCCGACTGGTTGGTCCTCACCGACGCCCAAGGCGACCGCACCCTGGCCTTCCAGGAGGTCGACCGCCTCGAGCGGACGACGTGGCCGAGGCCCGACGTGCCGACGCAGATGCACCTGGACCTGACGGTGCCGGACCGTGACGCGCTCGAGACCCAGCACCGACGGGCTCTCGACCTGGGCGCCGAGCTCCTCCTCGACCGCACCGACGACCCGGACGAACCGTTGTACGTCTACGCCGACCCGGCCGGTCACCCGTTCTGCATCTTCGTCGCCTGACAGACGGGAACGTCAGCGCGCCTCGCCGACCGGGGCGACGGAACGACCTCGGTCGGCGTAGGTCACCCGGCGCAGCACCACCTCCGCCGGGCCCGGCCGGCCGGCGCGGTCCAGCCAGGCGCACCACCCCACCGACGCCAGCCAGATGAGGATCGCGACCGCCGCCGCACCCGCCGACCCGATCCGCCCGCCGAGGCCGAGCCCCCAGGCCGCCATCAGCGGCGCCATGACCACCGACTGCCAGAGGTATGCCGACAGCGACCGCCGCCCGACCGACGCCAGAGCCCCGGCCACCCATCCCGCCTTGGCGCCAGCGGCATCCCGCTCCTCAGCCCCAACCCGTGACTGCAGGCGCGCCGCCACCAGGCCGAAGACCGCGGCATACCCGAGGCCCCCGGCAAGCCCGGTCAGCATCTGGACGCCGATGACCATGAAGCTCAGCTCCGGCGTGAGCCAGACGCCGGTGTGCACGAGCATGAGCGGCACACCGCCGAGCCAGGCCACGGGCAGAGCGACCACCGCGGTGCGGCGCAACCGGGGCAGGTGCTCGGTGGGCCGGTCCAGCACGCCCTCCCGCGCCCAGAGCCACCCGGTGAGGATCGCGGCCGGCACGCTGAGCGAGAAGACGCTGAACCCGAGGATGAAGACGTACTCGCCCAGGCGCGGCAGGACCGACGCGGCGTAGGACGAGATGCCGTTCGCGTCCGTCGTCGCCGGCATCCACATCGCCGTGTCCCACGATTCCTGCGGCACCGACAGCAGCGCCACGCCGGAGACCACCGACAGCGCGGCGAAGACCGCGAGCAGACCGACCAGCACGCCACGGACGATCCTGATGGCGCGGGTGCTGCGCCAGAAGAGCAGCGGCACCAGCACCAGCCCGAGGATCCCGTATGGCCCGAGCACGTCGCCGTACCAGAGCAGCGCCGCGTGCAGCACCCCGATGACGAGCAGCGCGACGTGCCGGCGCCGCAGCATGGCCCGGAAGCCTGCGACAGGCGTCCCCCGGGCCTCCTGCGCACGGGCGAACTGCACCATCCCGTAGCCGAAGAGCAGCGCGAACATCGGCAGGGCCCGCGCGTCGACGAGCACGATCATCAGCGTCTGCACCACCCGGTCCACCCCCGTCGCGCCGACCGGGTGGCCGACCGACAACCCGTGCGGGGCGCCCTGGAGGAACCACGGGATGTTGGCCAGCACGATGAGCAGCAGCATGAAGCCCCGCGCCAGGTCCGGGGCCAGGGCCCGCGGTGGCCCCACCCTAGCGGTGTCGGCCACCCGCACCGAGGTTGGTTTGTCCGTCATGCGTCTCAGCATGGCAGCGGCGTCGCCCGGCCGGGGCTGACGTCTGTCACGACCTCGACGGCGCAGCCGGGACGACCTCGCGGGTTGTCAGAGGGTCGGATCTAGCGTGGACCCATGGCTGAGTGGGACGACATCCTGGCGGCGGTGGGACTGGCGCTGAGCGGTGACCGGGAGACCGGCCGTGAAGGCCTCCTGAGCGCCTGGGCGGGGACGCGCGAGAGCGACCATGCGCACCGGTGCGTGGTCGCGCACTACCTGGCCGACCTGCAGCCCCATCTGGACGACGAGGTGCGGTGGGACGAGGTCGCGCTGTCCGAGTACGCCCATGTCGCTGACGCCGACCTGGCGCCTGTGGGGATCACCTCGGCCGCCGGCATGGCACCGAGCCTCCATCTGAACCTCGGCGACGGATACCTCCGTCAGGGACGGTTGCCGGAGGCCACGGCGGAGCTCGAGGCGGGGCTGCGGCAAGGGCGCCACCTTCCTGCGGACGGCTACGGGGACATGATCCGCGGTGGGCTGGACCGGCTGCGCTCCCGCCTGGACGAGGCGACGAGACAGCAGGGCCACGAGGGGTTGTCGGTGACAGGAGGGGGCCGATGATCCTCCCCGAGGTGCGTGACCCTCGTCTCATCACAGTCAGGCGCGGCGGACTCCTGACCGACACCGATCACGCCCTCCTCGCCCTCTGGGCCGCCGAGTGCGCCGAACACGTGCTCCATCTCTTCGAGCAGCAGCTGCCCGAGGACCACAGACCCCGCGACGCCATCACCGCCACTCGCTCGTGGGCGGCCGGCGGCGTGGGGATGATGCAGGCCAGGTCGGCGGGCGGTCATGCCATGGGTGCCGCCCGGGAGCTGCGCGGGCCGGCCCGGTTCGCTGCCTACGCCGCCGGACAGGCCGCCTGCGTCGGGCACGTCGCCGAGCACGACCTCGGGGCCGCCGCCTACGCCATCAGGGCGGTCCAGGCGGCACACCCTCACGATCCCCACGTGCGCCGCGCGGAACGCGACTGGCAACGGGCCCAGGTCCCCGAGCACCTGTCTGCCCTCGTCGTCGAGGATCAGGCTCGGCGCGACGACATCTGTTGGTCGGTGTTCGCCGACTGAGCCAGCAGCGTCAGAGCACGCCTCCTGGGTCGCTGAGGGCTCCTCCGTCAGGGTGAGGGCGACCTACTCCCGATCTCCGACAGGGTCGACCGCGTCGCGTCAGGGGGTGTCGGTGTCCAGGGCGTCCTCGTCCAGCCCCGAGCGGTCCTCGGACGTGATCTCCCCGATGTGCACGAGAGCGTCACCCCGGTTGACCAGCGGCGCCTCCGCCCGCCCGATGACGACGCCGTCCCGGTCGGCCTTGACGATGGCCAACCGCTTGCCGAAGGAGTTGAACAGCTCGCCGAGCTTCTCCCCCTCGCTCACCCGCTGCCCCAGCGCGACGTCCATGTGCACGATGCCGGTGCGGCGCGCACGGACCCAGCCGCTGCGCCAGCAGATATCACTGGGCCTGGGGGGCTCGGAGGACACGTCGGGGTCCTCGATCATCCCCAGGTGCGCGAGGACGCGCATCACGCCGTCGACTCCCGCCACGATCGCCCACTCGTCGAAGCGCCACGCCTCCCCGCCCTCGTAGAGCAGGACGCGCGCACCCCGCTCGCGGGCGGCATACCGCAGCGAACCGTCGCGGAGCTTGGCGTGGTAGGCCACCGGAGCACCGAAGGCCTCGGCGAGGGCGCGGGTCTTGGGGTCCTCCAGGTCGCACCTGATCTGCGGAAGGTTGGTGCGTCGGTCCGCCCCGGTGTGCAGGTCGATGCCGACGTCGGAGGGGCCGATGACCTCCTTCATCATGAGGTGGGCGATGCGCCCCGCGAGCGAGCCGCGCGCCGACCCGGGGAAGCTGCGGTTGAGGTCGCGACGGTCGGGCAGGTAGCGGTCGCCCGACATCACGCCGAGCACGTTGACGATGGGGACGGCCAGGACGGTGCCGCGGATCGTCTTGGGGTCGAGCCGGGCCAGCACCCGGCGCACGACCTCGATGCCGACGACCTCGTCGCCGTGGATCGCCGCGCTCAGCCACAGGGTGGGGCCCTCCTCCCGCCCGTGGAGCACGTGCACCGGCAGGCTCACCTCGGCACCGGTGACCAGGCGCGAGATCGGCAGCGAGACCTCGCGGCGGCTGCCGGCACGGACCTTGAGCGTGCCGATGGGGAAGGAGGGCCGCGGCTTGCGGCGCGTGCTCACGCCTTGCCCCAGTTGCGGCGGCGCACGGCCCGCTCGGGCCGACCACCGGCATAGCTGAGCGAGGGGTCGACGAGGAAACCCTGCACCAGCGCCTCGCGCCCGATGAGCATCCGGAAGCCCATCTCGTCACGGTCGGTCAGCGTGACCTCGACCGGCACCTCCCGACCGCCGAGGACCACCGGCAGGCGCACGACATACCTCTGCTCCTCGTGCCCCGAGGAGGACCGGACCGAGCGCGAGTCGTGCACCGGCAGCTCGACGGCGACCTCGTCCTGCGCGGTCGCCTGCCACGGGTGCACGGCGAAGTTGACCCAGTCGCGCCCGTCACGGTCGAAGGAGCGCAGGTCGAAGGCGTGGATCGCCGAGGTCTTGGCGCCGGTGTCGATCTTGGCCTTGATCCACGGCACGTCGACCTGCGGGATCTGCACCCACTCGCGCCACCCGACGACCGTCTGCTCCGTGATGAAATGGTTGGACCCTGTCACCAGCGCATCCTCTCAGGACGTCCCCATGAAGCTCGCCATCCTCTCCCGGTCCCTGCGCGCCTACTCGACCCAGCGGCTGCGCACCGCGGCGCTCGACCGCGGCCACCAGGTCAAGGTCCTCGACACCCTCCGCTTCGGCATCGACCTCTCCGGAGACGAGCCGGACCTGCACTTCCGCGGCAAGCCGCTGTCGACGTATGACGCGGTCCTGCCGCGCGTCGGCGCGTCGGTGACCTACTTCGGCACCGCGGTCGTGCGGCAGTTCGAGCAGATGGACGTCTACACGCCCAACACCTCCAACGGCATCATGAACAGCCGCGACAAGCTGCGGGCCACCCAGATCCTGTCCCGCCACGGCATCGAGATGCCGGCGACGGCGTTCGTCCGCAACCGGGCCGAGATCCCGCACGCCATCGAGATGGTCGGCGGCGCGCCCGTGGTCGTGAAGCTGCTCGAGGGCACCCAGGGCATCGGCGTCATCCTCGCCCCGACGATGAAGGTCGCCGAGGCGATCATCGAGACCCTGCACGGCACCAACCAGCAGGTGCTCATCCAACGCTTCGTCAAGGAGTCCAAGGGCAAGGACGTGCGCGCCCTCGTCGTCGGCGACCGGGTCGTCGCGGCGATGCGGCGCCGCGCCCAGGGTGATGAGTTCCGCTCCAACGTCCACCGCGGCGGCTCGGTCGAGCCCGTCGAGCTCGACCCGGCCTACCAGGAGATCGCGGTCCGCGCCGCGCACATCATGGGGCTGCGGGTGGCCGGTGTCGACATGCTCGAGGGCAACGACGGGCCGCTGGTCATGGAGGTCAACTCCTCCCCCGGCCTGGAGGGCATCGAGGCCGCGACCAAGCTCGACGTCGCGGGCGCGATCGTCGACTACATCGCCGACCAGGCCGGCTTCCCCGACATCGACGTGCGCCAGCGGCTCGCCGTCTCGACGGGGTATGGCGTCGCCGAGATCGCGGTGATGTCGGGTTCGGAGCTCGTGGGGCAGTCGATCGAGGCATCGGGGTTGCGGGAGAAGGACATCCAGATCCTCACGCTGCACCGCGGCACCCGAGTCGTGCCCAACCCTGAGGGCACCAAGGTGCTCGAGGACGGCGACCGGCTGCTGTGCTTCGGCCGCCACGAGAACATGCGCTCCCTCATCCCGGCCCGCTCACGGCGACCCCGACGCGTCCGCAAGCTGCCCAAGCAGCCGATCCACGATGACGTGCCCGAGGCCTGAGTCAGAACCCGCGAGAAGGACCCCAGGTCGCGGCGCGCCCACCCGGCAGCTCGCTCTGCGCAACTACACGCCTCGGAGCACTGCCAGAGCGTCGGGCGCCGCGAAGCGGCGGTTGTATGACCGATGCCCGACTTGCTCAAGAATCCTGTGCTCGACAAGACTGTCGATGAGCTTGCTCGCACCCGTCTTCTGCAGACCAACGGCTTCAGCCGCCTCCGCGACCGTGAAGGTCAGCGACGCCAGGGCATGATCGACGAGATCGAAGGCGCGCGCGCTGCGGATAGGTGACTGACGGATCCGTTCGCGCAGGTCATCGCGGACAGCCACCAGTTGCAGCATCTGGCGCTGGGCCTGGTCCGCCGCGGACTGCAGCCCCTGTGCGAAGAAGGTGACCCACGATGACCAGTCTCCCGTCATGGAAATCCCCAGGAGGCAGTCGTAGTAGCGCTCCCGCCGCGCCTCGAACCAGGGGGACACGGAGATGCTCGGTTCAGTGAGGACGCCCGACCACGTCAAGGAGAGGACCACGAGGAGCCGCCCAAGTCGTCCATTGCCGTCGTGGAAGGGGTGCAAGGCCTCGAAGCAGTAGTGGCCCATAGCCGCCGCGACCACGGGATCGATCCCGTCGTGTTGCGCCTGCATCCAACTCAAGAGGTCATCCAGCCTCGCGCGGAGGTCGGGTCCGGGCGGCGGCGGCACGAACTGAGCGGCCTTGATCGCCGGTACCTCCGGCGGCGCATCCGGACGTCGCCCGATCACGACTTGGAGGTCCCGCAGTCGTCCTGACGCGGGGCCTTCCAGTCGAGTGCCGCTCATGAGCTGCCCTTGCAGATCCTCCAGCGACGAGACCGTCAGGCGATGTCCGTCAACGTCCAGCGCGAAAGCCTGCTCCGCAACGAGCACGTAGTTGAGTACCTCGCGCATCGAAGGGTCCGCGCGGTCGTCATCGCCTGCGGTCAGCACTCTCTCGACGGGCTCGTAGGTGCCCTCGAGAGCAGCTGTGGACTGAGCCTCCAGCCGCAGCGCCGGTAGCCGGAACAGGCGAGGGTTCGGCAGTCTCGCCGCGGTGGCGTCCAGAGCCGCGATGGCGGCGCGGGCGTCGGCCACTGCTCGGTACGAACGGCCATCCAGCACGGGACTGGCTTGCCCCAGCGGGCGGGGGACGAAGGCGTGATGCTGCCACGTCAAACCTTGGCTCGTGCCGGTGATGGGCACAAGATGTCCAGAAGGGCTCTTTTGGAACTTTGCGACGTCCACAATGTCACTCTAGAGCAGATGTGGAAACTTTCATCGCTGTGATTCGTCCATCACGTTCGTTTTAGAGACACAGGCTCAAGCCCCGGCGGCGACCTCGTCCAGTGCCTGGTCAATCGGGGTGTCCCCGCCGACGAACTCGATCATTCGCCCGGTGAGGTCTTCGCGCCCGACGACCGCGGCGATGACGGCCGCGACGTCGGCGCGGGCGATGGGAGCAAGCTCCTCGCCCTCCGAGGCGGCCGGGTCGGACCCGGGCCCGGAGCCGCGCACCTCGATCGAGCCGGTGGGCTCGTCCAGGCTCAGCTGGCCCGGCGCGACGATCGTCCAGCCCAGGCCGGAGTCACGCAGGTGCTGGTCGGCGGCCGACTTGGCCTCGGCATACGCGAAGAAGGCGTTGTCCTCGGGCACCCCGTGGTCGCGGCGGGCGCCGAGGTAGCTGACCATGAGGTAGCGCCCGACCCCGGCCTGCTCGGCCGCGTCCATGGTGCGGGTGGCGGCGTCGCGGTCCACAGCGTAGGTGCGCTCCGGGTCGCCGCCGCCGGCACCGGCCGACCACACGACGAGGTCCTGGCCCTGGAGCAGCTCGGTGAGCTGCTGCGTGCTCATGGTCTCGACGTCCGCGACGGCCGGGCGCAGCCCTGCGGCCTCCAGGTCGGACGCCTGGTCGGGGTTGCGGATCACCCCGGTCACCTCGTGACCGCTCAGCAGCGGCCCGAGCAGCAGGGCGATCTTTCCGTGTCCTCCGATGATGGCGATACGCATACCGGGGTCAACACCGAGGACCCGCCCCGATGTTCCGGTATGCCTCAGCCGGCCCGGCGACGCAGCTCGACGACGAGCGACTTGCTGGCCGGGGTGCCGCTGCGTTTCGAGCGCTGCCCGAGCGGCACGAGGACATTGGTCTCGGGGTCGTAGGCCGCCGCGCAGCCGCGGGCCGTGTCGTAGGACACGATCCGGAACTCCTCGGCCACCCGCTCGCCGTCCTCCCAGTGGCTCACCAGGTCGACCATCTGCCCGTCGACCAGCCCCTGCGCGAGCAGGTCGTCCGGGTTGACGAAGACGACGCGGCGACCGTTCTCGATGCCGCGGTAACGGTCGTCCAGGCCGTAGATGGTGGTGTTGAACTGGTCGTGGCTGCGCAGCGTCTGCAGCAGCAGCCGCCCCTCGGGCACCTGGGGATAGACCAGCTCGTGGGTGCCGAACTGCGCCTTGCCGGTCGGGGTGTTCCACTCCCTGGCTCGCGCGCCGTGCGGCAGGACGAACCCGCCGGGGTCGTTGATCTTGTCCTCGTAGTTCTCGAACCCGGTGACGACCCGGGAGATCGAGTCACGGATCGTGCGGTAGTCGTCCTTGAAGGCCTGCCAGTCAGCGACGGTCGTGTCGCCGAGGAGCCGTCGGGCCAGCCGGCAGACGACCGACACCTCGCTGAGGAGGTGGGGCGAGGCGGGCGGCAACGGTCCGTGGCTCGCGTGTACGGCCGACATCGAGTCCTCGACGGTGATCCGCTGGTGCCCGCTGGCCTGCTCGTCGCGCTCCGAGCGGCCGAGGACCGGCAGGATGAGCGCGGTCTCGCCGGTGATGACGTGCGAGCGGTTGAGCTTGGTCGAGACCTGCACCGTCATCGCGCAGGAGCTCAGCGCGGCCTCGGTGACGTCGGTGTCCGGGGCCGCCTTGACGAAGTTGCCGCCCATGCCCATGAAGAACTGCGCCCGGCCGTCGCGCATCGCCTCGATCGCCATGGCGGTGTCGTAGCCGTGCTCGCGCGGGCTGGTGAAGGAGAACTCCTCGTCGAGCTTGTCGTGGAAGGCGTCCGGCATCTGCTCCCAGATGCCCATGGTGCGGTCGCCCTGGACGTTGCTGTGGCCGCGGACCGGGCACAGGCCCGCGCCGTCGCGACCCACGTTGCCCTGGAGCAGCAGCAGGTTGACGACCTCGGTGATCATGGCCACCGAGTGCTCGTGCTGGGTCAGGCCCATCGCCCAGCAGACGATGGTGCGGCGGCTGCCCACCAGACGGTCGGCGAGCTCCTCGATCTGCTCGCGGCGCGGGCCGGTGGCGGTGATGACCTCGTCCCAGTCGAGGGTCGCGGCGTGCTCCCGGTATGCCTCGAAGCCGTCGGTGTGCTCGGCCAGGAAGTCGTGGTCCAGGTCGGTGCCGGGGGCGGCAGCCTCCCGT